>JBLIIW010000116.1:0-12221 GCA_047635315.1 Halieaceae bacterium
TCTGCTGCTGGAGAACAAGCAGATAAAGAAGATGATCGCCTCCTATGTCGGCGAAAATGCGTTGTTCGAGGCGCAGATGATGAGCGGCGAGATGGAGGTGGAGCTCACTCCCCAGGGCACCCTGGCCGAGAAAATGCGCGCCGGCGGTGCTGGCATCCCGGCCTTTTATACGGCCACGGGCTACGGCACACCGGTGGGCGAGGGCAAGGAAGTGCGCGAGTTTGCGGGTCGCCATTACATTCTTGAGGAAGCGATTCGCGGTGACTTTTCTATTGCCAAAGCGTGGAAGGCCGATCGTTTCGGTAATCTGCTATTTCGTAAGACTGCGCGCAATTTCAATCCCATGGCGATTACAGCGGGGATAATTTCTGTTGTTGAAGTAGAAGAGATTGTCGAGGTCGGAACGCTGGATCCCGATGCGATTCATCTGCCCGGAATTTACGTGAATCGCCTTATTCAGGGCACTTTCGAGAAAACCATCGAACAGCGCACCGTGCGCAGCGCATAGGGAGCATCTGATATGGCACTGACCCGCGAACAACTCGCTCAACGCGTTGCCCAGGAGTTTCAGGACGGCTATTACGTCAACCTGGGGATCGGCATCCCCACCCTGGCGGCGAACTACATTCCCGAAGGCATGCAGGTGATGCTGCAGTCGGAAAACGGCTTGCTCGGTATGGGGCCATTCCCTCTGGATGAGGAGGTGGATCCGGATCTGATCAACGCCGGTAAGCAGACGGTCACGATGATTGACGGGGCGTCGCTGTTTTCCTCAGCGGAGTCATTTGCGATGATTCGCGGAGGTCACGTGGATCTCACCGTGCTGGGCGCTTTTGAGGTGGATTGCCAGGGCAATATTGCCTCGTACATGATTCCCGGAAAGCTGATCAAGGGCATGGGCGGGGCGATGGATCTGGTGGCCGGCGCCGACAATATTATTGTCACCATGACCCATGCCTCCAAGTCCGGGCAATCCAAGCTACTCTCTGAGTGCACGCTGCCCCTCACCGGCAAGGGCTGCATCAAGCGCGTGCTCACGGACCTGGCGCTATTGGAAATCGAGGACGGTCAGTTCATTCTTCGAGAGCGGGCCCCGGGGGTCAGTGTCGACGAGATTGTCAGCCTGACCGAAGGGAGCCTGGTGATACCCGAGCATGTTCCGGAAATGGTTTTTTGACTTAGCCGCTCCCTGAGAGGACTTTGCCAGGTCCGTGCCCGAGCCCGGCTGGCACCTTGGGCCACCGTCGGCGATAATGCGGCCTCACCCGTCGCCTCTCACCGCCACAGGAAGTTCCCACGCTTATGACCCAGTCCATTGCCGCGTTACTGGCGGCGGAGCTCGCTGTTGCCGAAAAACAGGTTGCTGCAGCAGTTGCGCTCCTCGATGAGGGCGCGACAGTGCCGTTTATATCCCGTTACCGCAAAGAGGTGACCGGTGGACTGGACGACACACAGATGCGGCAATTAGAAGAGCGCCTGCGCTATCTTCGCGAGATGCAGGAGCGCCGGGAAACGATTCTGGCGAGTGTGCAGGAGCAGGGGAAGCTGACGCCTGGGCTGGAGTCAGCCATTCGCGATGCGCAAACCAAGAGCCGTCTGGAAGACCTCTACCTGCCATTCAAGCCCAAGCGCCGAACCAAGGCGATGATCGCCCGGGAAGCCGGACTGGAGCCCCTGGCCGACGCGCTGTATGAAAACCCTGGCCTTGATCCGGCGAAGCTGGCCCAGGACTATTTCAATGTGGAGGCGGGTTTTGACAGTGCCAAGGCCACCCTTGATGGCGCCAAGCAGATACTGATGGAGCGCTTCGCCCAGGACGCTGAACTGTTACAGCGTGTGCGGACCTTTCTGCAGACGGATGGGTTTCTGGCATCCAGGTTGGTGCCGGCCAAGGAAAGCGAGGGCGCCAAGTTCAGCGATTATTTCGAACATACGGAGCCCTTGAAGTCGGTGCCCTCGCACCGCGCCCTGGCTATGTTTAGGGGGCGTAATGAAGGCGTGCTGATGCTGGACCTGCGTTTGTCTGCGGATGAGTCGTCCACGGATACCCACCCCTGTCAGGGCATGATAGCGGCGTACTGGAATATTTCTGATGAGGGCCGCCCCGCAGACAAATGGCTCGCGGAGGTCGTGCGCTGGACCTGGTCCGTGAAAATGCTCTCGCATATTCAGTCGGACCTGCTGCTGGGCCTGCGTGAAAGGTCTGAGGCCGAGGCTATTCGTGTGTTTGCGAGCAATCTCAAGGATTTGCTGCTGGCCGCGCCCGCGGGACCACGGGCTACCATCGGCCTCGATCCCGGGCTGCGCACGGGAGTGAAAATGGCAGTGGTGGATGCTACGGGAAAGCTCGTTGATCAGGCCACGATTTTCCCCACGCCGCCGCAAAACAAGACGCGTGAAGCGGCGGCGACGCTGTTGTCGATGATTAAGAAGCATGATGCGCAGCTCATCAGTATTGGAAATGGTACCGGGAGCCGTGAGACCGACCGCTTTGTGGGCGAGCTGCTGGCCTCACACCCGGAACTTGCAGTGCGGCGGGTGATCGTCAATGAAGCGGGAGCCTCGATTTACTCCGCCTCCGAGCTTGCCGCCAAGGAATTCCCCGATGTGGATGTGACTATTCGGGGCGC
Organism: Halieaceae bacterium; assembly: GCA_047635315.1. Taxonomy (GTDB): domain Bacteria; phylum Pseudomonadota; class Gammaproteobacteria; order Pseudomonadales; family Halieaceae; genus Congregibacter. The sequence goes on from JBLIIW010000116.1 coordinate 2,631, forward strand.
GGTTTCTATCGCGCGACGATTACAGGATCCGCTGGCAGAGCTGGTGAAGATTGATCCGCAATCTATAGGCGTCGGCCAATACCAGCATGATGTCAGCCAGCTGCAGTTGGGCCGGCAGCTGAACGCCGTGGTCGAAGACTGCGTTAACGCGGTCGGTGTGGATCTCAATACGGCCTCGGTGCCATTGCTCACCCGTGTGTCGGGATTGAGCCAGCGGATCGCCGACAATATCGTGTCCCTGCGCGACGCCCGGGGCCGCTTTGAGAATCGCAAGACACTTCTTGATGTTGTGGGTATGGGTGCTAAAACCTTTCAGCAATCTGCGGGATTCCTGCGCGTCATGGACGGCGATAACCCACTGGATGCCTCAGCCGTGCATCCGGAGTCCTATGCACTGGTTGAAAAAATCGCCGTACACAGTGGCCGCGATGTGCACGCTTTGGTCGGTGACAGTACGTTTTTACGCACTGTCAACGCGCGGGAGTATGTGAGCGAGAAGGTCGGTCTGCCCACGGTCACCGATATTCTTAGTGAACTGGAGAAGCCCGGACGCGATCCGCGACCCGAGTTCAAGACGGCGAAGTTGCAGGATGGTGTGGAGAAAATTTCCGATCTTGAGGTCGATATGGTTCTCGAGGGAACCGTTACCAATGTCACGAGCTTCGGGGCCTTTGTTGATATAGGCGTACATCAGGACGGTCTGGTGCATATCTCGGCGATGTCCGAGAAGTTTATCAAGGATCCTCGCGAGGCCGCCAAGGCGGGTGATATCGTCAAGGTTAAAGTCATGGAGATCGATCAGGAGCGCAAACGTATCGGTCTGAGTATGCGCCTTGGGGACAGCGCCGTTGAAGAGCAGTCGCGGCGCGAAGGGGGGCGCCAGGCCAAGACGACGGGGCGCCCCGGAGCGGGCAGGGCGCAGGGCGCGAAGGGCGAGAAAAATCGTTCGAATACCCAGAGATCCTACGGCGCGGGCTCAGGCAAGAGTCCGCAGGGAGCCCTGGCCAATGCCTTCGCCAAGGCCCTGGACAAGCCCTAGGGGCTGGATGCCTGCCGAATCCGTGCAGCGCGCTGGCACGCTGCCGGAGGAGTAACGCGCTTATACTCTCCGGGCGGCACCGGAGTGAGTTGCGTCAAGCCCGGAAAAACCAGGAAATCAAAATGCCAAAGATTGTCAAGAATATTCCCATCATGGACCTGCTGGCCTACCTGATTGAAACGGTGGACAGTCCTACCCACGTGGGAACACTGCAGATTTTCGAACCGGGCGCGGAGTCCGCTGCTGAAGCAGTGCAGCGTGTGTTGGACGCATACCGCTCTTGTGAGGTTGCGCCCCCCTTTAATTACTACCCGGTTTTCCCGCGATTTGCTATGCCAAAGTGGGCTGCAGCTGATGCCTTTGATGTGGATTATCACATTCGTCATATGGCAGTACCCCTGCCCGGCACGGACCGCCAGCTGATAGATATGGCGATGGATCTGCACGCCGGCATGATGGACAGAAGCCGGCCCGGCTGGATTGCCTATGTCATTGAAGGTTTGCAGGACAACTGTTTCGCCGTTTACTGGAAGGTGCACCACGCCTACATAGACGGAGCATCAGCGGTGATGCGTATGGAAGCCGCTATGTCAAAAACCCCGGCTGACAAGACCATAAGGCCTCTGTGGTCGCCGCTTTTTGAGCAAAGCGCCAGTGAGGATAGTCCGTCCTTATCCGATCTGTTGCGTAAAGCCAGCAAGGGAGTCGGGACGCAGGGGCGGGCCCTGGCCGATGTGAGCAGGGCGATCGGGCGCGCAATCAATCAGGCGCGGGGGGAATCCCAGCGCCAGGCTCCTGTGCCGTTCTCCGCACCACATTCTGTGTTCAACCAACCCGTGTTTGCTACCCGCAAGCTTGGGGTCGGCGATATGCCTCTGGATCGGTTCAAGGCGGTTGCCAGGCGCGAGGGGGTTTCGATCAATGAAGTGGCTCTCACGCTCGTTGGCGCGGCACTGGAACGCTACTGCGCCCGCCATGGGCAACAGCCTGAGAAGCCGCTACTCGCCGCCTGCCCCATGGCCCTGCGCAGTCCGGGTGACACGGACGCCTCAACACAAATTGCCTCAATCAGTGTAAAGCTCGGCGATCAGGGTGTGGATATCCATGAGCGCTTGCGGCAGGTACATAACTCATCAAAGGATGCCAAAGAAGACGCGAGGGACATGTCCAGAGAGGCGCTGGTGAACTACTTGATTCTACTGGGGGGCGCCGCCACGTTGCTTTCCAAGTCACCTCTGAGCACTTATATTCCGCCCCTGACGAGTGTCAACGTTTCGAACGTTGCGGGGCCAAGCTATCGCTGCTATCACGGTGGCGCGGAATTGATTCGCAGCTATCCCCTGTCAACCCTCGCCGGGGGTACGGCCATAAATATCACTTTCACCTCCGCCAGTGGCCGAATGGACTTTGCGGTAGTTAGCGATGCCAGGGCTGTACCCGGTGCACAGGAAATCGCAGACCTTATTTGTGCGGCCATGGATGAACTGGAGGCGGTCACTGTTGGCGGCAAGCTTACTGCGGGAAAAGCCAGGGCGAAAAGAAAAGCGCCGGCTAAACCCAAGGCGCGCCGCGCAGCTGCCACTCCCAAGCGCACGAGCGCGGCGCGCGCCCAATAAGCTCCTGCAGCCTGGCAAGCGCTTCCGCAAAATAATTAAAGTGCAGAACGGTCGGAGAGTGTTTCAGAGTCCTGCCTGTGGGCCGCGCTTATTTTCTTGGCGGCAGACCGTGGACCATGGTGAGTGATTTGAGCTCCGCGCCGGCCCGGCGGTGCTCCGATAGAGTCTGGTATTTCGGATCGTTGTACCAGGCTTCCGCTGCGGCCTCGGACGGGAACTGAAAGATGATCATGCGCCCGGGCCGGGGTTCGGTGCCTTCCAGGTGGCGGATGTTGTCATCGTAAGTGATAAATGACCCGCCGTGCTTCTTCAGGATGGGGAAAAAACCTTTTTCGTAGTTTCGGTATTCCGTCGCGTCGTCGTTGGGGACCAGATTGGCAACTATATAAACGGGTATGTCTGACATATTGGATTCCTCATTTTCGATGCAAGGCGGTGTATCGCCTAGAGACTTTGCAACCAGTGCGCAACGGCCTGGCCGATCTCAACGGGAGAATCTTCCTGGATGAAATGCAGGCCCTTTACGGTGACCTCTTGCTGGTTGGGCCAGCTGCGGCAAAATTCGCGCTGCGGGCCGAGCAGAATGGAGCCCGGGTCTGCATTAATAAATAGTTTGGGTATCGCGCTGCCGGCCATGAACGCTCCATACTCGTTGACCAGGGCGACAATATGCTGCGGCTCCCCTTCAATGGGTATTTGCCGGGGCCAGTTCAACAGGGGCTGGCGATCGTCAGCGCTGAGGTGAGGGGCCCGGTAGGCATCCATTTCTGTACTGCTCAGTTTGCGCATGATGGACGAAGGTAAAACACCTTCGATAAACATATTGCGCTTGAGAATCAGGTCCTCGCCATTCCCTGAGCGAAAGCCCTTGAATATTCCCACCGCACTCTCGGGCCAGTCTGCCCAGGCTATGGGTTTTACAATAGCTTCCATATAGACCACGCCTCTCACGTCTGCAGCGTGACGCATGGCCCAGAGAAAGCCAATGGCACTGCCCCAGTCGTGAATAACCAGGGTGACATTCTGGTCCGCAGCGATGGTGCGTAGCAGTCCGGCCACGTAATCGTAGGCGACTTCCAGTGTGTAGCGCTCGCTGCCTTCACTGGCGGGGAGCTTTTGTGAGTCGCCCTGGCCTATGAGGTCTGGAACGATAACGCGCCCGGACTGCACCAGCTCCGGGACCACATTGCGCCACAGGAAAGAGGAGGTCGGGTTGCCGTGGAGGAGGACAATAGGGTCGCCGTCGCCTTCATCGAGGTAGGCGATTTGCCTGCCATTCACGGCGGCGAACTTCTTGTGGTAATTCAGGGTTTCAGACAGCATGGTGAAATCTCCTTTGCATCAGTCGGGCGTGCCGGTCAGGGTTCAGGTAGTCAGCCCCAGCATGCACAGACTACTCTCGATGGGGGGTTTGTGCCCGCGCCGCAAGCTCCCGGGGATCCCCATCCCGATCTGCGACCAAGCATCTACAAGCCTGTAGATGACGGAGCCAAAGCGGTACACTTCGCGGCCTCGCCAGCTACCGTTCGGACTACCTAGTGCCCATCCAGAAACAGGTGTTTTTTGAAAAATTACCTTACCTGAATCATCGTATTACCGTCCATAATGCTGCAGTGCTGTCGCTTGACTAGATTGATCATTATTTGACCAGTTACACTGGATTTAGGCCGCAGGGATTCGCTGCATCGCTCAGTAGCGTGCAGATTTGCGGCTGCTCGGGCCATAACCGGTACCTACCCGGAATTAAGCCGTACTAAGCGCATCAGGTTATAGGCGAGAACGGAAGACCAGACGTAGGCCTTGAAGCTATCATGGCCTTTCCATTTTGCCTTCGTTGCACCAAACGCCCTTTTTAATTCTGAGATGTTTCCTTCTACGCCTTGCGGGAAAATGACGTAGACGATCAAACGTTTTTTTCTTAACGCCCATGGCTTGAAGCGATAGGCCAACCGGTTTCTGGAAGACGACGCGCTTCACGCCCAGGCCCCCCTTTTTTCCATATTTGCTTGGCTAGCATAGCCGCCATCAGCGACCACGGAACCGGGAAGACGACCCAGTTTTGACTGGTAGAAATCCAATACCGGAATGAACAACTCTGTGTCCGAAGGATTCCCTTTTTCAATCGAGAGCTAAGTGATAAATCCATTCGTTTCGCTACTTAAATTGATCTTTTGGGCATACTGAGCGTCACGGAACTTCTTGACGATAATATCCGTATGCAGCTCAAATAAAATCACGATTTTTAAGGAGTGAACGCTCTCTTTTCGGATAACACGGCGCTCCGTTTGATCGATGACGTTCAACATTAAATCTCTATAGTGCTCTGCCTGATGAATCCATGTTCCCTTTTTTTCAGCGTCGAAAGTATCAGCCTTGACACTTTCCAACCCGCTGGCAACTTGTTTTACTACAACTCGGTAAAGCTTTAACAAATTTGGATATAGTGATTCTTTTCTAGCATTTTTTGCATTAAAAATCTGGAATGCTAACGACTTCGATGGTTTGCGTTGATCGGTAAAACGAGTTTTTACTCTCGTCACGTTTTTGCATTTTGCCAATAATCGGCTTAGCACCCGAGCGCTATCATTCAATAGTTGGCTATCCCTTGGCGGTGCAATGTTACTGGCCACGACCGTGCTATCGATGCGTAATTCATCCATCGATAAAACGTCTTTTTTAAGGCAGTTACCCGATAGCACCTCATGCGCTTTTTCCAGAGTTTCTGGTTTGATACTTCGTATCGTTGACTGCAGCCCCGATCGACTGGGTGTCACATGATTCGGCAGTCTCGCAAACGTCCGGTAGGTCATCGAATCTGACAAATGGAACGCCAATTGCTCCTAGCGAATACGCAATTGCTATTTCAATAGCAAACAGTGGAAAATGCTTTCGGCACTCAAAGCTGTTCGTCCCACCTTGGCGAGCGACTCATCCACTAAATCTTTGGCAACAAAAGAGAGTATCTCAGGATGTTGATCCAGTATGTTCGACAGTGATTTAAGTCGAACGCCGAACTCGTGCTCTGAGTAATTTTCGAATATACTTGCTTAAGCTATGCGGGCTTCTCGCATGCTGAATTCTCTCGGTTTGCTTTGTTGTTGTTCGCACCTTTAACTTAACAAATGCAAGAGGATTTTTTAATACCTTACGAAAATATCTCCTTACTTTTCAAATTGTTACACATTTCTGGATGGGCACTACCTAGAGTATGTTAAGTCTTTTCCGTATTGGCTGGCGCTGGAATCTGGCGCTGACCTTCTTTGTTTTTGCCATGATTGGCTTATCGGCTGGTGTTTCTCTCACGGAGCGGCCGGAAATTGTGAGCGGCTCGCTGCTCACCAAGGCCTATTACAGTCTGGGCCTCTTTGTCGTCGGTGGGCTGGATATCGGCACGCCAGTGGGGGGGCCACTGCCCGCCAGGATCCTTCTCTGGATCGCTTTTTTTGGCTCCCCGTTACTCGCTGCGTCTACGGTAGTGGAGGCCGTTCTGTCCACTTTTTCAAAGAGGCGTTGGCACCTGCGCCGGGTCAAGGATCACATTGTGATCGTTGGTGCCGGCTACATGACCAGCAGCTTTCTTCGCGTACTTCGCGAGCGCGATATGCATACGCCGGTCATCGTGGTGGCCAGGAGCATCGAGGAGGTTAGAAAGATCGAGCTGAAGGCGTCCTTCGGCGCAACTGTCATCGTCGGTGATGTGACCCATGAGTTCTTGTTGAAGGAGCTGCGCCTGCATCGCGCGCGGCGAGTGCTGCTGCTGGGCGCGGATGATTTCCGGTCCTTTGAGGCCGCCAGCAAGATCTTCAGGATGTTTCCCCGGATGATCGGCAAGGTCGTCATCCACTGCTCGAGCCTACGTTTTCTCAGGGCCACACAGGACACGCAGATCGCCCAGAATTCCGAACGTTTCAACTCTTATAACCTCGCGGCTGCGGGTCTTGTGCGCAATACGCTGCTGGCTCATTTTCGACAAACACAGGAGCAAGACACGGTAATCCTCGCCGGTTTCGGGCTGTTCGGGCAAACGATCCTCGAGGAGTTGCTGGAGAATGCGCCGGAGCTGCTCGGCACGGTGGTAGTAATGGATATCCAGGCGAATCGCCGCCTGCATATTGTCGAGGAGCAGCGCAACTTGGCGGCGGGTTATCACCGAGAAGTCTTCGAAGGAGACATTTCCCATCCTGAGGTATGGCGTGAACTGACCGAGCGTGTCGACCTGAGCATAGGCTCCCCGGTGCTTATTTTTGGCACCGGAGACGCGGCCAATAATCTGCGTACCGCCCTGTGGGTTAAAAAGAAATTCCCTAATGCCCTGGTTTTTTCGCGCACCGACGACTTCTCCGAGTTTGCCCTGGAGGTGGGTGCTGATCACGGTCTGGTTTGCATCAGCATCACCAATCTGGTGGAGGAGAATATCCCCAAGGCCTGGCTGAGCTGAGCCACTGCGTTGGCTGGCCGTCCGCTACGCTAATGAGTGATACCATTACCCAGATTTAAAATGCGAGCTCCCATGCAGTTGATCGACTACCTCAGCTCAATTCATCCGCTGTTGCCACCGGCCGCGGGTGTGCTGGCGTTGTTTGCGGGCGCGTTTTTACTCGATATTCTCGCCAAGCGCTTGCTGCTGCGCTCCGTGCGCGGCTTCGCGAAGCGATCCAGTGTCACCTGGGATGACGCGCTGGTAGAGCACAATGTATTCGGTCGCCTTGCGCAGGTGGTGCCGGCGCTGGCTCTTTTTGTGTGCGCGCCTTTTGCCCCTGGACTGCCTGAAGAAGTGGTGCAACTCCTGCGCAATGTCGCCATGGGTTACATGGTCCTGGTGTTAACTCTGGCGCTTACCGCCCTGCTTAGCGCCGCCAATACGATCTACTCGGCCTCGCCGATGGCCAGGGAGCGTCCTTTAAAAGGATTCGTGCAACTGGTGCAGATTGTCGTCTGGATCTTTGGCGGCGTCATGATCATAGCGGCGGTGCTGGACCGTTCACCGCTGCTGCTACTGAGCGGTTTCGGCGCCATGACCGCGATTCTGCTGCTGGTGTTCAAAGACACGATCCTGTCCCTGGTGGCCAGCGTGCAACTTACCGCCCAGGACATGGTTCGGGTGGGTGACTGGATCGAAATGCCGAAGTTCGGTGCCGACGGCGATGTGGTGGATGTGCAACTGCACACGGTCAAAGTGCAAAACTTTGATAAGACCATCACGACCATTCCTACGCACCGGTTGATCACAGACTCCTTCAGGAACTGGCGAGGCATGTCCCAATCGGGCGCGCGGCGGATCAAGCGGGCGATTTACCTGGACGTGGCATCGATCCGCTTCCAGACTCGGGACGAGATTGAGCATTTCATAAATTTCGCGCTGCTAAAGGACTATATCAGCGACAAGGAAGAGGAGTTGGCGGCCTATAACGCGGGTCTGGTGGTCGAGGCTGACGCGGAGGTAAACCGGCGGCGACTGACCAATGTGGGCACCTTCCGCGCCTATGCGCACAATTACCTCAAGCATCACCCCAGGATCGCTCAGGGCATGACCCTCATAGTGCGCCAACTCGGTCCGGGTCCTGAGGGGCTGCCCCTTGAGATCTACTGCTTCACCAATACGACCGAGTGGGCTGTCTACGAAGATATTCAGTCGGATATCTTCGATCATCTGCTGGCCATCGTGCCGGAGTTCGGTTTGCGTCTCTATCAAAAGCCTGCGGGTTCGGACCTACTGAACCTGCGTTAATCCCTATCAATCGATTGCCAAAAGGAAATCCCTATGAAAACTCGTGCGGCCGTTGCCTTTCAGGCGGGCAAACCGCTGGAAATCGTCGAAGTAGATCTGGATGGCCCGCGCCAGGGTGAAGTTCTGGTAGAAATCAAGGCGACCGGGGTGTGCCACACGGATGCCTTTACCTTGTCCGGCGATGACCCGGAGGGCGCCTTTCCGGCAATCCTCGGTCACGAGGGTGCTGGGGTTGTGCTGGAGGTGGGTCCCGGCGTGAAAAGCCTCAAACCCGGCGACCATGTTATTCCGCTTTATACGCCCGAGTGTCGCGAGTGCGATTTCTGCCTGCACCCCAAGACCAACCTTTGCCAGTCCATTCGAGAAACGCAGGGGCGGGGCGTAATGCCCGATGGCACGAGCCGTTTCTCACTGGATGGCAAGCCGATACTGCACTACATGGGCTGCTCTACCTTCTCCAACCATACGGTGCTCCCGGAGATCGCCCTGGCGAAGGTGCGCGAGGACGCGCCCTTCGACAAGATCTGCTACATCGGCTGTGGTGTGACGACGGGTATCGGCGCAGTGGCCTTCACTATGGGCGTGGAAGCCGGGTCCACCGTGGCGGTCTTTGGCCTCGGTGGCATCGGTCTCAACGTGATACAGGGAGCCAAACTGGTGGGTGCCACACGGATCATCGGTGTCGACCTCAATCCGGACAAAGTGGCTTTGGCGACGCAGTTCGGGATGACGGATTTTGTGAACCCAGCGGAGGTGGATGACCTCGTGGGTCACCTGGTTGAGATGACTGGGGGCGGCGTGGATTACAGTTTCGAATGTATCGGCAACGTTAATGTCATGCGCCAGGCGCTGGAATGCTGCCATAAGGGCTGGGGCCAGAGTTGCATCATTGGCGTGGCCGGTGCCGGAAAGGAAATCTCCACGCGACCCTTCCAACTGGTAACCGGTCGCTCCTGGCGGGGTACGGCCTTTGGTGGCGCCCGCGGACGTACGGACGTCCCGCGCATTGTCGACTGGTATATGGAGGGCAAGATCAATATTGATGATCTGATCACGCATACCATGCCGCTTGAGGATATCAACAAGGCTTTTGACCTGATGCATACGGGCGAGAGTATCCGCTCGGTGGTGCTGTACTAGTGGAACAGATCGGCGCCAAGCTCTGCTTCGGGGGGCAGCAGCTGCGTTTCCGGCACAATTCCGAGGTG
>JBLIIW010000117.1:0-11918 GCA_047635315.1 Halieaceae bacterium
GCAACTCGGCGAGGTGCGCGAGGCGCTATTTGGCAATGTGACAGCCGCAGACACAGCGATCGACGGATCGCCGGTTCGGGATCTGGCCGTCTGGGTACCCCTGCACACTGATTATTGGAACGCGTTGCTCGAACCATATGACCTTAGCGTATCTGAGGATATGCCCTTCTGGATTGAGCCCTTTGAACTAATCTTCGATGCCGGTGCGCAGAAGTGACGATTGCGGAGAATTAAATTCTCATAGGCCGGTGGGCGTTGACCGGAGTTAGCGGCGGCCAACAGCAAGGAGGTTTTCATGGCGGGAGGTTTTGCTAAAGATGGTGCGGTCCAGGAGCAGATTGATGCCAGCCTAGAGGACGAAGTAATCCGTGCGCGCAGCAAGCTACCGCAGGGCGAGAGCGCCCTCAAGTGTAACGAGTGCGGCAGCACAATTCCCGAGGCGCGCCGACGGGCAATCCCCGGAATAAGACTGTGTGTTCCCTGCCAGGAGAGCATTGACCAGGACCAGGAACGTTTTGCCGGCTATAACCGAAGAGGCAGCAAAGACAGTCAACTTCGATAACGGGTCTGCGTTGTCGAAACAGCTGGCACTGTGTCGATTACCAGTTCTCACCAAGTAACTCGAAATACGATTGAGGATGAAGGCAAGCCGGGCACACGCTTGGCGCCTCTTCAGCTTCGTGAATATAGCCGCAATTCTTGCACCGCCAGATCACTTTTCTCGCTCTCCTGAAAACGCGACCCTCTTCGAGATTGTTCGCCAAATCAGTGTAACGTTTACCATGCTGTTTTTCGGCGATGGACACAGCGTCAAACGCTTTCGCAACTTGCTCGAAACCTTCTTGGCGAGCTACTTTGGCGAATCCCGGATACATCTCCGTCCACTCGTGCTCTTCCCCGGCTGCAGCCACCCGGAGATTGTCCAGGGTAGTACCTATCGTGCCAGCGGAGAACGACTCGTTAATTTCTACCTCCCCGCCCTCAAGAAACTTGAAGAATCGCTTTGCGTGCTCCATCTCCTGATCTGCGGTTTCGCTAAAGATGGCTGCTATCTGCATTAACCCCTCTTTACGCGCGGCCCCGGCAAAATAGTTGTACTTGTTCCGCGCCTGGGATTCACCGGCGAACGCAATGAGGAGATTCTTCTCGGTCTGACTACCCTTGAGGCGCTTCATAACGATGACTCACTATCTGCGGTCGACTCAGTAGATATGGTATCGAAAGTTGAGGGCGAGGTTATGATCGAGGTCAATTAGAGCAAGGATTGGAAAGAGCCGTGCTGAACACCGGGTCTGCCACCTCATGGGCGACTTCAGGCGCCTCTCCACAGACCATCAATGTAGCAACCGTGAACACACCCACTGCCATTGCTAATGGTCGCCCCTATCCGGACTCACATCTGAGCGGTCTGGATCCGAGGAATCATCTGAACCGGCGGGGAGCAATGAGTGGAGCCAGTACAGACTGGTTTGATGGAACTGGTATCCGAACGCAGCCATTGAAAGACAAACTCCCAGCAGGGTCAGCGCATGGCTTTCCACAAATAATAAGGCAACACCGCAAAAGATAATCGCACTCATGGCGAATATTGACTCGCGAAAATTTCTCCAGCTCCGCGGCGCCAACTGCTTAAAGAAATAATCGTTAGCCGGATCCTGACGTGCTCTACCCAGCGTCATATGGCTTGAAAATATTGCCAGGGCGAACATACTCGCCAGTAGTATCAGCCAAACCGCTATCGAATTCGGATGCATGGCTTCAATCAGGCCAAATTCCAACAATCCCAGAAAGAACGGAAAGAGCGTATCCGAAACAGAGGGCAGCCAACTGAAGCGCAATACAATGCTGACATAATAAAGCCACAACAAAAGAATACCCAGCAATACGCAAGCCGCCTGCAGCCAACCTATCAGGGCATCCCATCCGCCATGCCAGAGAAACTCGCTGGCGACCAGCCGGGTCCAGTAAAACTCCAGCGCCAGCGCCTGTATCATACTCAGCACGGTGAGCAGGATATTGGGCACGAGATCCCGAGCGCGCTGCCTGTAATTATCCATTACTGAATTCCAAATGACCTTGACCGTAGTATTGTAAACGCATTAGCCGTGTCCGAGCCTATGGCAGCGCGGGTAGCACCTCAGGCCATAAACAGCTCAGATCGTTGCGCCGGATACAGTGAGGCTTATAAGGTATTCATGAACCCATTCGGGAGATCACGGACTATCAACCTGGCGATACCGTTTAGATGAAATGTCGCAGATAAAGATAGACCGTAGCGATCAAAACAGTCAGCAACATAATCGGCATGGCCAGCAGAAGGAAGGGCAGGAACCGGATGGGGTGGCCAGATCGGTCCGCGAAGCCGGCTACGATCACATTGGCGGTGGCGCCGATGAGGGAGCCATTGCCGCCCAGACAGGCGCCCAGGGACAGCGCCCACCAGACCGGCGCCATGGCTTCCGTGCCGCCCAGCGTAGGACTGGTGGTCTCCAGCAGTGGAATCATTGTCGCAACGAAGGGGACATTGTCGATAATGGCCGATGCAACTGCAGACACCCACAGAGTAGCGAAGGCGGTCACCTGAACATCTCCACCGGTCAGCTTCATCATTTCCTCGCCAGCCAGGGCCAGCAAGCCACTGGCTTCCATGCCGTGGACGAGGACAAAGAGGCCGACGAAAAACGCGAGCGTACTCCACTCTACTTCATTCAGGATGTCGTGGACGCGCTGGGATTGGTCCCGATTGTCCCGCCCCAGGGTATGCAGCAGTAACAGCACCATAGCGCCTGTCAGGGCGATGCTCCCGGACTCGATCCGGATGGTTTCGGCCGCAAGGAACCCCATTATGACGAGGCCCAGCACTACCAGGGATTGCCACAGTAGCCGCGAGTCGGTAATGGCGTCTTTTTCCTCAAATGCCATCACCCGGGCCCGGCACTCCTCGCTAGCAATCAGTTGGCGCCGCCACAATAGATACAGCACAAGCAGCACAAACACATGAATAACGACCACAACAAGACCCAGTTCACGGACGAAATCAACAAAGGAAAACCCCACCGCTGATCCGATGAGGATATTTGGAGGGTCTCCGATCAGGGTAGCGGTGCCGCCGATATTAGACGCAAATATCTCCGCTACCAGGAAGGGATACGGAGACAACTCCAGTTTCTCGACAATCAGCAGGGTCACCGGAACAATCAGCAGCACCGTCGTGACATTGTCGAGCAAGGCCGAGAACAGGGCCGTCACCGTGGCCAGCATCAGCATGATGCCGCGGGGATCGGCTTTCACGCGCTTCGTCGCCCATACCGCCACGTACTGGAATACACCGCTGCGCTGGATGACGGCCACCAGGATCATCATCCCGGTTAGCAGGGCAATGGTGTTGAAGTCCACGCCGTCGACAGCCTGCTCCTGGTTGATGATGCCGGTCCATATCATCAACCCGGCCCCGAGCAGGACAATGATCGTGGGGTTGGCCCGCTCGCTGACCAAGAGTGCATAGGTGGTGAGAAAAATACTGACAGACAACCACTGGGCGTCCAGCCCCAGTATCACGCCCTGCCCGGCTTCGTGTATCAAACCTCGCCTTCCAGGCCCCGCAGCAGGGTGATCAGGGAGATCCCCCCCACCAAGCGCCCACTGTCTCTATCTACCACCGGAATTCGGATGTATTTGTGGTAGAGCAGCATCAGAGCATCTATCAGCGGGGAGTCCGGATACACGACGGTAATATCGGTAGCCACGTAGGGAGCTATATCAACTTCGCTGACACCATCCAGGCGCCCGCGCAATTCCCCCAGGGACTCTCGCATAAACCCCGTGTGTTTTAAGCCCATCTCCATTCTCAGACTGACCGGTAACATCAGGCCAATTAGCTTGCGGGCACTAATCTCGCCGACAAAGACCTCATCCCGGTCCACCACTGGCACGTTGTACATATGGTGCTCGATCAGCAGGTCGATGGCCTCCCGAACCGTACTGTCGATGTGCAGGCGGGTGGGCGCGCTATGCATAATGGTGCAGCATTCCACGATTAGGCCACTCTCTGGTTACTGCGCAGTCGATTTCAAATATTGCCAGAACCCCTACAGTCTAGTCCATTGAGTATCGATGTCATTAAGCTGGCAATACCCATCTATCGCATGGAAAGAACGTCGCACTCTACGTTGTCCAGTACCTTTTCGACGGTGTTGCCAAGAAACGCCGCCGACAGGCCGGATCGGGCAGAGTTTCCAACTACAACGAGACTGACATCCAGCTTTTTGGCCTGCTCAATAATGACCTTGTCGGGCTCGCCCAGCTTGATATGAATTTTGTTACTCGCAAGACCGGTATTCCTGATTAGCTCCTGTCTATCCGGAACGCCCTTGAAATCCTGGAAAGCGTTAATGTAGTAAACTTCAGCGCCTCGGTTGTCGATGATTTGATTACCGAAATTGATCACGTTCTGATTGAGACGTTCGTAGGATTCGTTTTTGGCGCAAATATCAATTGCTGCCAACACCCTAGGGTTGTACCGACTGGAATTTTCCTTCACCAGTAGAACCGGGCACAGGCACTCCCTGATCAGGGTCCAATCAGACGTCTTGTTCAGGAACCTTTTGCTGGAAGAGTGCTTATAGGAAGGTTTCAGGACCAGGTCGGATGAATTCGTAATAGACGCTCGCACTGCCGCCTGACACCAGTTCTTGTCCCACTCTACCTCTGTGCTCACCGCAATGCCCTGTTCGCGCAGGGGAGCCACAACCGCCTCTAGAATACTCTGATGCTCGGCGATGAGGCTTTTAACCTCGGCCGGCTTGGCCGTATTCGAATAGATGCAGGTAAAAACGTGAATCTTGACCGGCATTGTTCGCGCCAGATCGGCTGCTCGCTCCAGCGCGGGTTGCTCCTGCCCGGTTGGGTCATACACCACAAACAAATTCTCAAATTTCTCCATTAGAAATTTCTCACTTCTATTTTCACTCAGGCCCTATTTTCGATGCAAAAATTAGAATCTACCGCCTAAAATCGAAAATACTTGCCACTTTCCTCAATTTACAACTAAGCTATTGATTTATATGTAGTATTCATAGGTTTTCAGCGCCATTGGCCCAGTGTAGCTGCACTGGTGGAGTGCGAAACAGCTCTATAGCTCAGGAGTACAGCCGTACAGGAGAGCGCCCGCCGCGATCATAATGAGCGAATCTGATCTAGAATGCGCACCGCCGCTGCCGCTGCGGATGGTCGAACATCGGCTACGGCGGATGGAAGAGCAATATAAATACGGGGACCTCCAATCAGTGCACTGCTCAACATTGGAAACAGGCCACCGTCTCCAATCCCAGCTAAAAATTTCCAACAGGAGCGATGACCCGTGAGCTCAATCGAGACTATCAACGAAGCGTATATTCGAATGCTCGCTGCAGACCCCAACACCTGCGTGGAAATCGGTCTTGCAGAGAATTTGGACCAGCTGCCGGACCCATCGCTGGAGGCTTTGGCGCGGACCCGGCAGCAGGCAGCGAAACTGCGACAGGACGCAAGCCAACTGGCGAACAGGCTGAGCGACTTTCACCCAAAACTTGATGCGCAACTGATCGCCTTGAGCGCCGGTCAGCAGGAATTCCACAGTGAACTCCACTTTAACGGCAAGCTGCAAGCACAGCAGTTACCCGATGCAGGGGACGAAATCAGCTCCGGCATCTTCTACCTGGTCACTAACGACCCGCGTCCCGCGGAAGAACGGCTGAACGATATTCTTGCCAGATTGCAGCAAGTACCGACCTTTCTTCAAAAGATGCTCGCTCGCCTGGACACACCAGTGGCCCGCTGGGTCGCCATTGATCTCGAGACCATCGCCGGATTACCCGACTTCTTCGATACCATCCTTAAATGGGCCGAGGAAAAAGCATTTTCAGGCCGGGCCGAACTTGCGACAGCTGTACAGCAGGCAAACGTAGCGATGGCCGACTATGCGGACAGTCTTGGCAGCTTGCCTACAACCCCCGCCTTCAGCATTGGCCCACAACAGGCGCAAAAGCTCGTTTCAAGCAATGGAATCGACTTGACGCTCGCAGAGATTCATCAGATCGCCTGCAATTTCGTTAGGAAAACTCGCCAGCAGATTGAAGAACTACGCGGCGCTCTGGTCGCAAAATATGGTCTCGAAGCAGAAACATCTTCAAGCGAATTGCAGAAGTTCCTCGAGCGCCAACATGCGGTTCAGGTGGAAGACGACAACCTTCAGCAAGTTATAGAACGCTATCAGAGCGTCGCCACGCAGTTGGAGGGCTTTGTTAAGGAACGCTCGCTGTTTCCGATCCCCGATCAGCAAACAATGAAAATCATGCAAACACCGGCGTTTATGGCGCCAATGATCCCAGCCGGCGCCATGATGCCACCGCCGGCACTCAGAAGCGGTGTACGTACCAGCATGGTTTATCTCACCTTAAGCCCCGAACTCCTGAAAGAACATACGGAGTTGGGCATACCGTTGATGATGGTGCATGAGGGCATTCCCGGGCACCATCTGCAGCTCTCAACAGCCGCAATGCATCTCTCCGTAGTCCGTAGAACCTTTTCTGCCAACGAGCATGCGGAAGGCTGGACAACGATGCTTGAGGACTACATGCTCGATCAGAATCTGATGGGCGATCTCACTGACGAAGCGCGATTTGTCACCAAGCTGGACCTGAGCCGCATTGGTGCGCGGGTGGGCATTGATCTGTACTTCATGACCGGCGACCGCGGCTATCTGGATATTGGCTATGGATTACAGTTCAACGACGATGACCCCTTTGCAAACGCCGCCACCCTGCTAATCGCCGCCACCGGATTTAGCGCCGGAAGAGCCCAGGCCGAGCTCAATTGGTACTCCCAGGAACGCGCCTACCCACTAAGCTACCTGGTAGGCAACCATCTGGTGTGGCAACTCAAGAGTGACTTTCAGCGGGCAACGGCAGGAACAATGTCTTCGGATGAGCAAGACCGCGCCTTTCACCGCATTTATCTCGAATCAGGCAATATGCCCGTGGCGCATCTTCGCAAAGTGTTTGAACACGAACTCCAACAGTCCCTGTAAAGCGCAACCCGGGACCGCGGTGATCGTCAGGGCTTATGCCTCACTAAGCGGGCTGAGATCCCGCAAGCTCGCCCAGATAACCCATCAGTTTCTCAGCGGCCACGGCGCCATACTCAGTCATGCTCTGTATGTATTGTGCATCGGACTCCGGGGAGCCTGATTCATAGAAGCTGAACCCATCCAGGCGGGCGCTCTTCATCCATGCATAGAGTGACTCGTCTTCTTGCCAGACAACAGCATTGACCAGATCCGCCAGCATGTTATGGAGGTAATCAATGTCAGTATCGGGGTGCGGCACCGGTGTGCACAGCAGGTTCTTGCGCGCCTCTTTATGAGCGCTCAAGGCTATGTGCGCGATAAAGGCGGCGCTGAATACCTGCTGACAGGTGCGCACTGACTGCAGTGTGATCCTATTGCCCGCAAACACCGGCTGTGGAGGCCTTCTGGCTAGCCCGTCTGCAGTGCAATCGACGTACAGCGTATTGGGCCCGGTGTCGAATGAGCCCTCATCCAGTACCACCCGCCCCGCCTCAATCCGCTGCACCCGGCCGAGGCGGATGACATTGTCAATACGACGCAGTTGCTCAACCTCGCTCTGCGTAACAGTGGCGCAGCGGAACATCGTCGGCTTAACGGTTTCATCAATGCGCAGTAGCAGGCCTTCGGCATTGGCCCGGTCGAAGAGGTCCTGCAACGACTCGGATTCAGCTATCGATCTAATCTGGCCCACAGAAAAGGGGCGAATCGACGTTTCGAACAAGTCTTTGCCCTGGGCTCGGGCGCGATCCCATAGCCAGGATTCCCGGGGTTTGATCCAGTAGATGTTGTCTGAGTTAACGCCTTTCTCTAACAAAAAGAGGCAGGCGTCAAAACTCGTTTTCCCCGCACCCACTATCACGTAATTGTCCCACTGGCCGCTGACACCCACCAACCCGTTGGGCGCAACACAGTGCACGCCCTCAGCCACTTCATAGGAGGGCGCACCCATGGCGGGAACCCGAACATTCATAAACGTTGCATCGACGATCTTGTCGGCGTCAATACTAACGACGGCACCGGAGACCAGCGACCGTATCGTTCCATCCTGCTGGTACTCGCTCATTGGAAAATACTGAACCCGGCCCGAGCTGACAAAATCGTGCATGATATTGTCATAATAAGCGCAGATTTCTCCCTTACCCGCCAGCTCATACAATCCCTTGTTCCAGCCAATGGTGTCTATTCTATCGCTGCCCAAGGGCCGGGAATTGACACCATAGAAACTCGAAGGCTGGTGCAGGCGAACAAAGGGGTAGGCAACGTTCCAGTGCCCACCGGGTTGGTGATAGCGATCAACGATGCTAATGGTCGCCTGTGACTCTGTCATCAGAACATCGGCGAAAGCCATACCCATGGCGCCGGCGCCTACTACTAGGTAGTCCGTTGTCTTAGTGCTCATTGCTGTGTCCTATTATTATTGTTTCGGCCCGGTGCTATCCATGGGGGATGCCTTTAACAATGGGTCCCTCCTCTCTATCCCTATTCGAAAACGTGCAGCAAATCTGGCACTCAGCGGCTACTATGCAAGCCTAAGCTTTCCAGGCTATCGGGATACCCTCAATAACAACGAGAAATACACGATGGAAAGATATCAGAAATTAATGATCGGCAATGCGTTTTTGGTCATTGTGATCAGTATGTTCGCGGGTTTTATGCTGGGCTTTGGCCTGATTGGCGGTCTGGAGCTCTATCCGGGAACCATTATCGAAATGCCCTATTACGGC
Source organism: Halieaceae bacterium (assembly GCA_047635315.1). Classification (GTDB taxonomy): domain Bacteria; phylum Pseudomonadota; class Gammaproteobacteria; order Pseudomonadales; family Halieaceae; genus Congregibacter. The sequence continues at coordinate 8,830 of JBLIIW010000117.1, forward strand.
AGCGCGGACGGATGGGCCCGTGCCCACGCCGGCGGCCTGACGAACGGCCTGTTGATCATCGGCGTTGCCCTGGCCCTGCCGCTGATACCCCTGAGTGAAAAAATGCGCAAATTCAACGTATACGGATTTATCTACATAGGTTGGGCGAATACGGCGTTTTATTGGTTTGGCAATGCTGCAGGCAGCCGAGCCCTGAGTTTTGGCGATAATCCTCTGGGTGCCAGCAATATTCCGGGAGCCATCGGCTTCGGCCTGGCGTTTGCGGGAGCACTGCTTATTGTCTGGCTGCTGACCCACGGCGCACTGGCAGTATTAAAAGAAAAGTAGTCACAGGTTTTTGATTCAAGGGAAATACATTGATGCAACTTCCTCCTGTCACCAATCACCAACGCCTTTGTGGCGGAAAATGCGCCGCCACGCTAGCGCGGTATGGCAATGGGGCTGCTGCAGTGCGGCCCCCCTCTTGGTTGGCTCATAGCAGCGCTGCTCGCCGCGCCATTGTTGCAGATTAGCGACTGGCGAAATGTCTGTTTTATCGCGTTCCTCGTGTTCCCGCTACTCATACCGATCGGGTACGTATTGCGCAAGCATGGCCAGCTTCTGGCGCGCTCGCAGGGCTCCCGGTTGTAGTGCTACCGCTACTGATCTGTTCGGCGTGACTGGCAGCTTTGCTGCCTAATCGGGCTTCGGGACTGCCGGTAGATTGAAAATCAACTTGTGCACGTAGCAATGCTATCTCTATCATCGGGTATTGCGCGTCGCTGCTTATAGCTCCCCTTATGGAAAAGAAGGACATCGCTGTGTTGGAAATCTTTGCTCTGATCGTACTGTTTGTGCTCTGCGCCGCAGCCATCTGGCTGGTGGTGATGATTGGGCGAGTACCGGGCAACATCGCCCGGGAAGCGCATCACCCCCAGGCTGATGCCATTAGTCTGCTGGCCTGGATTGGCTTGCTCACTCTAGGTATCGGCTGGTTTGCGGCTCTGGTCTGGGCCAAGGCAAAACCCCTGGCGCCGGGACCACAGCTTGAGCAGCGCATCGCCGAGCTGGAGGGTCGTCTGGCGCACTTGGAGGAGCACGCCGCGTGATCGCGTTCATCACTATCTGTTATGCCGGTCTCTATGTCCTCATCTTCAATAAGCTCGGCCTGCTGAAGAAAACACCCGGGAATATAGGCGCGTTTGCCGGCGTCGGCGTGGCGATGCTCGGTGCCATCGTCTTCATGTGGTACACCTTTTCGCCGATGAGCCAGGATGCGCGACTGTTTCGCTACGTAATTCCCATCGTGCCCAACGTCAAGGGGGTAGTAGTCGAAGTGCCCATACAGGGCAAACAAGCCTTAAAGGCGGGCGACGTACTGTTCCGTATAGACCCCGAGCCCTTCGAGATCGAGCTAAGACGATCTGAGTCGCGGGTTGCCCAGGCCGAGGCGGACTGGCGTCTGGCCAACGTCAATGTACAACGTGCGGAAAAACTATTGGCATCCCAGGCCGTCGCGCAAATCGACTTGGATACCTGGACCGCAAAACGCGATGCCGCAGCGGCCGCCATCGATGGCGGCAAAGCACAGGTGGATCAGGCGCGCTGGCAGTTGGAGGAAACGGTTGTCCGTGCACCGGCCGACGGTTACGTGCTCAACCTGCAACTGCGTCCAGGTAGCTTCGTCACCAACATTCCGCTGGCGTCCTCAATGGCCTTTGTGTCGAACGAAGAGAATACTGTGCTCTCGAGCTTCAGTCAGAGCGCCGTGCGCAGGATTAGCCTGGGAGACACAGCGGATATCGTGTTCACTACGCGGCCCGGGCAGACCTTCAGCGGCACCGTGGAGCGAATTGTCGGGCTGAGCGGCCAGTCACAGTTGGCGGCCAGTGGACAGCTACCGAGCCTGAACGGAGCCCCGGTGTCCGATCGCGTCGCCGTGATGCTAAAGTTGGATGACGAGGATACAGCGCGTTCACTACCGCAGGGCACGGCGGGCGCGGTGGCAATCTATACGCAGGCCGGCAAGCCGGCGCATGTGATCAGCAAGGTCGCGATACGCATGAGTGCCTGGCTTGGGTACCTCACCTCTCCCTGAGGCGCGCGCTGTCTGCGGGCGTCAATAAACGCCCGCAGACAGCGGAAAACCAATTCCAGTTTGGGAAACGCCGTGCGGAGCCCTCGACAGGCTATTTGGGACTATCAACTTGGCATTGAAACTACATCGTATTAGCGAGCAATAAGGGGCATTATCATCGCATGACCCAACACGAATACGTCTTTATCGCTGTCTCCATCATCCTCGGCTTGGCAATCACCAGATTGCTTAGTTCGGTTGCTGGGCTGGTTCGCGCGCACAAGCGCGTCACCTTTCACTGGGCAACAGCCCTGTGGGGCGCCAGTGTCATGCTGTTCATACTGCAACTATGGTGGGTGGGCTGGGAGCTTCGCGCCTTCTCAAACTGGACGATCTTTGATTTTTGTATGCTCGTGATGGGGGCAATTTTCGTCTATGGCGCGGCAGAGCTATCCCTCCCTACAGAGGACTATGACATTAGCGATGATTCAGAGCTGAATTTCATAGCGCACAGCCATTCCCTTGGGCGTGTATCAGCCGCCTCGATGCTGGGCTATTTCTGTGTAGGGCCGTACGTCAATATCACATTATTCGGCAATCCCGTACTGCCGTCAGTTGGAGTTCCATTATTCGGTGGCTTATTGACGCTACTGATAATATTGAAGCCGGGTTGGTTCAAGATCCTGTCATTCGTGTTTGCCAACTATGCGATGGCTATTCTTTACCTGACCTCCTGAACCTGCATTCCAATCGCACGGTTGCGGGGCGCGATCATTTTTCTGTTGTTGCTAACTACTTATCAAGCATCCATCACCCTGGGCAACGACCGAGTCCATACAAGAAAATACCGATCGAGTCTCAGCAGTGAAATGAGAGTCGCATCCTCGCGCACTGACCCTCGCCTCGCGCGCCAAGGTTATCGCATGCATTGAGAGCCGGCGGAGATAAGCGGGCACGGATATGACACCATCCTAATGATTTTCATAGATTTCCTCTAGAACACACCCTCCGACTATGGCAGAGTTGTACCGCG
>JBLIIW010000118.1:0-11807 GCA_047635315.1 Halieaceae bacterium
TTTGCCGGCAAGTTCCAGGATGGTCGCTGTCGTCTGCGCAGTGTGGGTGGCGAACTGCGGATAGATTCGATCGGTCATTCCCAGCAGTTTTGCCGCACAGCAGATGTAAGAGACATCTGTGGCGCTGCGCCGGGTGAATACCGGGTAGTCGGAGGTGCCTTCCACCTGGGCCTGCTTGATTTCCGAGTCCCAGTAGGCGCCCTTGACGAGGCGGACCATGATCTTGCGATCCAGCGATGAGGCCAGAGAGTAGAGCCAGTCGATAACCGGGGCCGCACGCTTCTGGTAGGCCTGTACCACGACTCCGAAACCGTCCCATCCCGCGAGGGATGGGTCCGACAGAGTAGCCTTGATGATGTGCAGGAATGGCTCCAGACGATGGGACTCCTCGGCATCCACATTGAGTCCGAGATTCAGCTCCCGGGCGAGTTTTGCAAGTTCGAGGAGTCGCGGCGACAGTTCATCTAGAAGCAGCGGCGTTTTTGCGTACTCAAAGCGTGGATGCAGAGCTGAAAGCTTGACCGAGATTCCTGGGCGCTCGTGCATGGGACCGTTGTTGGCGGTTGCACCGATCACCCTGATGGCATGCGCATAGGCGTCGAAATAGGCATTCGCATCTCCCCGGGTTAACGCGGCTTCGCCGAGCATGTCGTAGGAATAGCGAAAGCCCCGGCGGGTTTCCTGTTCGGCGCGCTTAATGGCTTCGTCAATAGTCTGGCCGAGCACGAATTGATTGCCCATCTCGCGCATCGCGCGCTTGACTGCTAGGCGAACAACCGGCTCCCCCAGGCGCTTGACGGTGCGGTTGAGCAGACCGGAAACGCTGGCGGAGTTATCTTCATCGAGGACCCGTCCGGTCATCATCAGGGCGATGGTGGACACGTTGACGAGGGATGAGCCCGATTTCCCCACGTGTTCCCGCCAATCGTGGGGCGTTATTTTATCTTCGATGAGGGCGTCGATGGTGCCCGGGTCGGGTACGCGCAGGAGTGCCTCCGCTAGGCACATGAGCGCGATTCCCTCATTGGTGGAGAGGCCGTACTCGGCCAGGAACATCTCCATCAGGCCAGGGTGACCCGAACTGCGGATTCGCTCAATCAGACTGACGGCGCGCAACTGGGCGCGTTGACGCAAGGCGAGATCGATGCCCGCGCCGCCCACCAGGGCGGCCAGGACTTCCCGCTCATCGGCGACGTGGCTTGCACGAATGGTGTCGAACTCCGAATAGTGTGTTGCGATCATTGTCGGGTCCAATGGGCTGAAATATTGATTCATTCTGAGTTCCCTGGATTAGCTAATCAAGCACCAGACGAGGCGAAGTCGGTGCGCCCGGCCATGATGAGGGTCATGTGGTCGTGACGCCGGCCGATGCTGCGCCCGGGGCGCTCGCCCAGCAGGCTGAAGGACACTGCGGCGACGCTGCCGAGGAAAAAGCCCGGCACGATCTCATACAGATAGTTGGACAGGGGCTGGCCGGCGATTTCCAGGGGTGCATAGATCCAGAAAAGCACGGTAGCAGCGCCGCTGATTATGCCGGCGAGCGCCCCGCTACGGGTCAGCCGCTTCCAAAAGAGACTGAGAAGGATGACGGGGCCGAAGGCCGCGCCGAACCCGGCCCAGGCATTGCTCACCAGCGACAGAATGGAGGCCGAGCGATCCAGGGCCAGCAGTACGGCCACCACGGATACCGCCAGTACAGAAAGTCGACCCACCAGCACTAGCTCTTTCTGTGTTGCCGATCGATGAACGAAGGTCTTGTAAAAGTCCTCGGTTAGAGAACTCGATGAGACCAGCAGCTGTGAGGATATGGTGCTCATGATGGCCGCAAGGATCGCCGCCAGCAGGAATCCGGCAATTAGCGGGTGGAAAAGTACCTGAGAGAGCAGAATGAAGATGGTTTCCGGGTCTTCCAGGGTGCTGCCCGTACTGCTGACATAAGCCACGCCGGCGATGCCGGTTGCCACCGCGCCGAGTACCGTTACCAGCATCCAGCTCATGCCGATATGCCGGGCGGTTGCCACTTCCCGCAGCGAGCGTATCGCCATGAAGCGCACGATGATATGGGGCTGCCCGAAGTAGCCGAGGCCCCAGGACAGGCTGGAGACCAACCCGATAGCGGTGACCCCGCTGAACCAGCTGAGCATCTGCGGTTCGATAGAGCGTATTTGTGCGCCGGTAGCCGCGATGCCGCCGAGTTCGCTGATGGTTACTGCCGGAACCAGGATTAGCGCCAGGAACATGATGCAGCCTTGCACGAAATCTGTGAGGCTCACGGCGAGGAAACCGCCAAACAGGGTATAAGCGACCACCACACCCGCTGTCAGCAGCAGTCCCAGTTCATAACTCAGGTTGAAGGATGACTCAAACAGCTTGCCGCCGGCGACAACGCCTGACGAGGTGTAGAGTGTGAAAAACACCACGATGACCACAGAGGAGATCACGCGCAATGCCCGTGATCGGTCCTTAAAGCGTTTTTCGAAAAAGTCGGGAATGGTGATGGAGTCGTCAGCGATCTCCGTATACACACGTAGCCGCGGTGCCACCAGGCGGTAATTCAGGTAGGCGCCGATTACCAGGCCTACGGCAATCCACGCCGCGCTGAGTCCCGCAAGGTAAATGGCGCCAGGCAGCCCCATGAGCATCCAGCCACTCATATCCGAGGCTCCAGCGGAGAGAGCGCCTACGGCCGGGTGTAGCTGGCGGCCGCCAAGCATGTACTCGGAGACGTCGCTGGTGGAATTGCGGTAGGCGTAAACGCCGATACCCATCATCACTATGAAATACGCGGTCAGAGAAACAAGTGTGTAAATCGACATGTTATTAGCTCCGTGTCTGTCCGCTGCCGCGAACCTTGTATTTAAAACTGGTTAGCTGTTCCAGGCCGACTGGCCCCCGGGCGTGCATTTTCCCGGTGGCAATCCCGATTTCGGCCCCCATGCCAAACTCACCGCCGTCGGAAAACTGTGTTGAGGTGTTATGCATAACGACAGCAGAATCAATCCCGTTAAGGAAAGCCTCGGCAACCTCTGCGTCTTCCGTCACGATGGCATCCGTATGGCCAGACGAGTGCTGGCTAATGAAGTCGAAGGCTTCCACCGGTCCTGACACGACTTTGATTGACAAGATGGCGTCGAGATACTCCTCAGCCCAGTCTCCTGCGGTGGCAGGGCCGACTCGCGCATCGCAGGCTCTTGCTCGTGCGTCGCCGCGCAGCTCGCAGCCCTGCAGCGCATCAGCGAGCATCGGGATAAAGCGATTCGCGATAGCTTCATCGACCACCAGGCTCTCTGTCGCCCCGCAAATACCGGTGCGGCGGAGTTTCGCGTTGCGTACCACCTCGACGGCCTGCGGTAGCAGTGCGAGTGCGTGCACGTATGTATGACAGTTTCCATCCAGATGCAGCAGGGTGGGTACCCGCGCTTCGTCACGAACAAGACTGACAAGTCCTCGGCCGCCTCGGGGGATAACGAGGTCTATGTACTCGACGCAGCGGAGCAGTGCTGCTACCGCCGATCGATCCGGGGAGTCGACAAACTGCACGCAGGTAGCCGGCAACCCGGCGACCTCAAGCCCTGTCTTCAGGGCATCCACGATGACCCCCGTGGAATTGCGGCTCTCCGAGCCGCCGCGCAGAATGACTGCATTGCTTGATTTAAGACAAAGGGCGCCCGCGTCGGCGCCTACGTTGGGGCGCGATTCGTAAATCATGCCAATAACCCCGATCGGAGTGGCCACGCGGCTAATCTGTAGCCCATTGGGTCGGGTGTCGTCCATCAGCACGCGACCAACGGGGTCTGGCAGCTGTGCGATTTGTTCCAGCGCGCAGGCCATAGCTTCGACGCGCTCTGCATCAAGGCGAAGTCGGTCCAGGAACGAGTCGGGCTTGCCGGCTTTCAATGCCATCTTGATGTCGCTGTCGTTAGCGGCGATGAGAGCACCGGTGCGCAATCTGAGCGCGCTCGCTGCCTCCCGCAGCGCCCGATTCTTCTGCTCGCTGCTTGCGGTTGCCAGAGCTTTGCTGGCGCGACGGGCCTGGCGGCCCAATAGCTCGATGTATTCGCTGGCGGTGAGCTGCGTATATTCGATGATATTGCCGGCGTTAACTGTCACTGGTTCTTCTCCCTGAATGCGATAAATGAGCGGCAGCTGTGCTGCTGTGGATGGCTCTGCGGGTTGATTGTGAGGCGACCTTGCGAGGGCGCGGCGTACTCTTTCAGGCCGGCCCTGGGTGTCCCGCTCCGAGGGTGGTCAGCGGAGCTCGACGGCGCGGGCGTACGCTGCTCTGAGCGTGTCGTCGAGAAGTGCGCCCAGCTGTGCGTCGCCATTGAGGGCTCGCAGTCCCGCCTGCGTTGTGCCGTTTTTACTGGTGACCCGTTCCCGGAGTTCATCAAGGGATGCGTCGCTGGCGAGCGCCAGGTCGATGGCCCCCTTCATGGTTTTCAGCACGATCTCGCGCGATTGTTCCCGGGAGAAGCCCAGTGCCTGACCAGCCTGCGCCCAGCAACGAGCGATTTCGAATGCATAGCCGGGGCCGCTGCCCGCAATAGCTGTTACGCGATCAAGCTCGTCTTCGCAGGAGACCCAGATCAGGTGGCCAGTCGACTGCATGAGTCGTTCAACCTGGCTACGGCTTTGGGGACTTACCCGTTCGTCGGCGTATAGACCGCTCACGCCTTTACCCATTGCCACTGGTAGATTGGGCATGATGCGTACGGCCGCATTGCGTGGTGCAACGCTGCGCAGCGATGTGCAGGAAAACCCTGCGGCAATCGAAACAATGATGCCGTTGGGTGCAAGATACGCGAGGTAATCGGGTACCACAGACTCGATCATCTGGGGCTTCACAGCAATTACCAGCATACTGAAACGCTGCTTGCCCAGCTCGCTGGCTGAGCGCACCTGGACAGCTTGCTTCGGGAGGGCGCGCTTGCCGCTGGGCGAGACAATGGTGAAAGCAAACTCCTCGCTGAGCTGCCATTGCGAAAGCAGAGCGCCCCCCATCTGCCCGCACCCTATCATCAGCACAGTGCTAAGCGGTTTATCCTCCCGCGCCGTGTTTGCAGTGCCGGTATTCTCGGGGCTGCGATCGTTCTTCAACTGTGTCATTGGAACTGCCTCATTGGCTTCGTTTCGTCGCCTTCTGCCGCTGTGGGTTGTTGCTGCTCGAGGCAAGTCTTAGATATGTTTGCCCTTGCAAGCGCTTCGTATTATAATTAAAAACCTTAAGGCGGTCCAACGCTGAAATAAAAGCGCGGGGTTAAGCCGGAATGAAAATCAGAAAAAAATGCGTTTAATACGCATGAAAACGACTATTTATTAGAAGAAGCTCGAAAATAGCCCGCAGCAGACGGTGCGTTTTACTAAACGATCCGAGTGATTTAATACTTAGAAACCAAACTAATTTTGCTTGAGCTGTGGAATCGGCGATTTGCAAGATCAGTCAAGTACTGACCATGGAGGACACTTGAAATGACCGATCCAGACAATGGCCCCGCAGGTTTCGGCCAGCGTTTGCCCCGCGACAAGCCGCGTATTGTGGTGAAGGTAGGATCTAGCTTGCTCGCAGATCTCCCCAACCTGCGCCCGCGCTACGCCTTCATGCATGGCCTGCTCGGCGACATTGCCGAACTTCGGGCGCGCGGCTATGAGGTGGTACTCGCGTCGTCCGGTTCCGTCGCCCTGGGGCTCAATGCGCTGCATTCCGACAGGGAGCGCGCTGGCGTGCAGGAAAAGCAGGCAGCTGCAGCCTGCGGGCAGCCGGTGTTGATGAATGCCTATAAGCAGGTAGCGCTGGAGCACGGCTTCGATATCGCCCAGGTGCTGATCACCCTTGAGGACCTGGAGGACCGACGCCGCTTTCTGAATACCAAAAATACAGTACACAAGCTCCTGGAGCTGGGTGTTCTGCCTATCGTGAACGAGAACGATACGATCACTACGGAAGAAATCCGCGTCGGCGATAACGATCGCTTGTCGGCCAAGGTGGCTCAGATGATTCAGGCTCAACACCTTGTCATTCTTACCAGCGTCGATGGCCTTTACGACAGGAACCCCGATGAGCCGGGTGCTACACTTATCCCGCAGGTCGAAGACGTCAGCGAGTACCTCGCCGTTAGCAGTGGCACTACGTCGCTTGGCACTGGCGGCATGCTCACAAAAATGCAGGCAGCCAACATGGCGCAGAACGCGGGCTGCGAAACGCTGATTTCGCGCGGCGTTATTGATCGTCCGATTTCCGCAGCTCTGAACAACGAACGCCCGCATACGCGCTGTACCGCCAAGACTACTCCTCAGTCCGCGTGGGCTGTATGGCTGACTGACAGACTGCAGATGGCCGGCAGTCTGGTGCTTTCACAGGCTGCCGCAGACGCGCTGGAGGGGGGCGAGGGCGGCATAAGCTGTCTTGACGTGGTGTCTATCCACCAGGCATTCCAGAAAGCCGACGTTCTGCATGTGTATGACGAAACGGGGATGGAGCGTGCCCGGGGCCTGTCCAACTTTTCTTCAGACGAAGCAGCACTCATTGCCTGTAACCCCGATCGGCCAACCCGCGAGTTACTGGGCTACCAGGCGGAGGCTACTCTGGTGAACCGCAAGAATCTGGTTATTCTTGAAGACCATCACCTACCGTGGGATGAGCCGGAGGAGAGGCTGCGTGTTATCGCAGCCTAAGGTGAGCGCGAAAGAACTAGAACGCGAGCGTCTGATGCTATCGCGCTGGGCGGGCCGAGTGCCGGGTTTTGACGCCGTGCTTCAGCTCGCGTGAGGCCAGAAAATAGTACCCCGCAGCGTTGCTGTGCATTTTCACCGGGAAATTATTGAGGACTAGCGGCGCTCGAGTAGGAACTCAGGCCTGCGCATTCGGCTTTTGGCTCTTAAGCACTAGCTGCTCAGGGCTTTTCAAATACCAGTACAAAGCGATCCGTTTTACCGCGCACTTTGGGATCAAACGCCGTGAGGCTGTAGTTATCCTCAGGGTTGCGCAGTGCGTCCGATTCAGCGACTAACTTGAAACCGTAGCTGGCAATGTCCCGCTTGGCGAACTCAGCGTTGATACGATGCAGTTCCTGCGCGGAGGACTTCCCGCTTCCTGCCGCCGCGTGATGATCGACTATCAGAAAGCGCCCGCCGGGTTTCAGTGCCGTATGGATCTGCCCGAGAAAATCCGCCGGGTCGATGGCGCTCCAGCCGTTGGCGTCGTCGATAGGGTATAGGTTGTGGTAGGACATGATAATTAAAGCGGCGTCGAGGCTGTTTTCGCCAAGATCAAGATCCTCGGCCTCGCGGGTATGCAGGGTCACCGGGCCAATGTGGCGGCCCGTCATGCGTTCCTCCAAGGCCTTGCCTGCGAACTGTAGGTAGGCCGCATTGTTTAGCAGCAGAACCTCGCCACCCGGGCCGACGATGTCGGCGATCAGCTCGCTGTAGTAACCCCCGCCAGCCCAGATGTCGGCGACCTTGTCGCCCGGCTCCAACTTCAGGAGCGGCAGCGTTATATTCGGGCGGCTGCGCTCATCGCGGGCGATGTCTGCCTCTGGTCGTGCGCGCGACGCGATCGCATCCGTTATGGGATCGGCGATACTGAAGAGCGGTGCCGGCCAGTAGGAGGGTGCAAGAATGACGTGCTTTCATAAGGTATTCCTGTCGTTTCGTGGGTGTTTGACCCCGGCGTCTGTTAGCAGTTTCGTCTGCAGACTGCCTTAGGGTGCGTCGCCCACCGCGACAATATTGTCATCGCTGTTGCGGTCTATAAACATCGTGTAGGGGTCGATGCCGGCGAAGGCCGGACGCCGCTCGCTGACCATGCGCAGCTGCTGCTCTCCGCTGCGCAGATCCCGCCATTCCCTCAGTAGAACATCCTCAGGATCCAGAGCGCCGAATCCCGGTCGGGCTGTGAACAGGCCCACCTGAACCAGCTGATCCAGCGTGCTCTCCGACTCCTCGCCGATGCCGTCTGCGTAGCTTTTAGTGGCGTTGATGCTGAGCAAGGTCTCGAAACGCCCATCGTCGAGCTCCGTCACCACTGCAGACTCGGCACTCAAGTCATAGAGCGTGATTTTCTCGAGGCTGTCTTCGATAAGACGTGCTTCCTGTTCGTTGCGCGCCAGAGACTGAAAGCCCTCGAGGAGGTCTTTTGAGCTGGCGTAGGGCTGGCTCTTGAAGCGATAGCGATCCAGCAGGGCGGCGAGCATGCTATTCACCCGCGTTTCCCCAAGGCGTTCCTGCAGCAGATAGAGAACATGACCACCCTTGCGATAGTGAATATAGCCCTGATTTTCAACGCGAACCAGAGGTAGCTCCTCTATGGCCTCGGAGCCCCGCGCAGACAGGTAACGATCGAGGTCGTACTTGAGAAAGCGCCGAATCGAATCCTCGCCGTTAATTTCCTTCATGACCATGAGGGCGGAATACTCGGCAATAGCTTCTACGAGCATGGTGCCGCCCTGCATGTAGGCGCTGATCAGCTGATGCGCCCAATACTGGTGAGCTGCCTCATGTGCCGTAACGAAGGTCACGTAGTCGATGGCGTCGCCTTCAGCAATGTCGGCGATAAAGCCGATATCCTCGGAGTAGGGGATAGTGCCCGCGAAAGCCTGTGCGAAGCGCGCGTAGCCCGGGAATTCAATGATCCGCGCGTAGTCAAACTGGTAGGGACCAAAATGCCTTCGATAGTAGTCCAGGGACTGCGCCAGGGCATCGAGCATACGTTCCACATTAAAGTCATGCGCCGGGTGGAAATACACTTCGAGCTCCACCCCCTCCACAGATCGGCTGCGCACCGCGTACTCCGCCGATTGAATTGAGAACAACGCGAGTATTGGCGTCTCGGACACGAAGCGAGCCGTGCGACGGTTGCCCACGGTAGTGTCGGTGATCCTGTCACCTGGCGCGACGGGTACTTGCCATGCGGAGGTACTGATGGTGATGTCTGAGCTCACCCAGTCCGCGTTACCCACGTAGTTTTTTTCTCGTGCACTGTCATCTTCCAGGGCGGGCATGCGCAGTTCCGCTGGTAAATCGTATTTGCGGCGAGTCTGCCGATCCTGGAGCAGTGTTGAGCGATCGAAGCCCAGCAGTGGAGCAAATTCCGTGTTGTTCAGAAAGGTACCGTTGCGAACCAGGCGGTCATCCTCTCCGGAGGCGCGAAAACCTTGCGCGTTGCGCTCGGATTCGAATTCGAGCCAGCTGGTTTCACCGGGGAGGAGGGGTTCGTTCAGCTGGTAGATACGGTAACCGTAGCGGTCGAGTTCGTCCAATTTGAGCGTGGTTCCGGGGATGCTCAGCTTGTCCAGTCGGCTCCAGTCCTGCGCAAAGCGAATGTGCAGTTCCTCTACCGGCGCGCCGGTGTCATTGAGCAGCTCGTAGCGGCCCGCGAACTTCGCGCGTTTTTGCTCGGGATAGAGGTCGATGTTCAGCGTGACGGAGGTGAGCGACGGCTGGGGTACATCTTCATACTGAAGAAAAGCCTTTTCGAAATCAGCCAGTCGCTGTTCTCGCGCGTCGCTGACCACGTACTGGTTCAGTACATTCATTTGGTAAAAAATCCAGCTGCCGGAGCTCACTGCAATAGTCAGGCCCAGCAACGCTACGGCACCGGGTGTCCGGCGCAGCTGGGCGGGAATTCGCGAAAGTCGCGAGCGCAGTGACAGTGCCGTGCCGCGGCGCCACAGCAGATGCGCAATCACAGCCATGATGATGGCTATTCCTGTCCAGTAGAGGCGCAGCCACCAGGACCGGGCCAGCCCTACATCGGCGCCGTTCAGGTCTGAGACAGGGTTTGCTCCCGCCTCCCCGTAGAGGTAGAGCGGGTGCTCGAACCCCATTTCGTTAAGAGTGATCGTGGCCACGAGAAACAGCACCATCAGGCCCCAGCCTACATACTTGCCGGAGCTGATCGCTTGCAGCAGCACGGCGAGCATCGCCAGTAGCAGCATATCGACCGCAAATGGCAGTAGGTACCAGAGAAGGTACTTGTCGAGTTCCAGCGCCGTGTGACCCCGGGCGAGCTGTACCAGCACCGCGGCGAGTACAGAGATCGCCAGAGTGCTGATCAGCACGGCTGCAACTGCCAATACCTTGGGCGCCAGATAGGCCCAGTTCGGGAGTGAGGTGGCATCGATAATCTCGTGCATGTTGCGCTCGCGGTCGCGCCATACCAGCTCCCCCGCATAGAAGATGGCAACGATGATGGGGGTAATCGCAAAGGTGCCGGCCAGAGGATCCAGTAGCGCAAATGTGAGTGGTCGTGCGGGAGTGCCGTAGATCTCGTTGGCAAATAGCAGCGCGGCCGTAGCGTTGGTGAGGCCGATAATCAGCAGTACGAAGAAGGACGGGCTCTTGAAGATCAGCGCCATCTCAAAGCGTGCTCGTGCGAGCAGTCGGCTAGCCCAGGCAGCTTCCGGGCGCGGATCGGGCAGGCTGTCTACTATGAGCGGCTTCGCACGCGCGAGCTTTGCCGTCGTTTTCTGCTGTTTTTTCAGCGCGCGTTCCGACAGGCCTTTCTCTGCGAAACTGTAGCGCCAGTAGGCTACCAGCAAAGCGATCACTGAGGCGGCAATTACCAGCAGACGATTCAGCAGCAGGTTTCCCGCCAGGGCCGGTACCTCGGTGTTCGCCTGCGCGGCACTCCAGTAGCGCGTGGCATCTCCGAATGCGCCGAGCCCAAACGGTTCGACTATCGCGACCAGGTCGCGCAGCTCCGGTTTGCTACCGGCAATGCCTGTGAAAGCAAAATACAGCACCATGAAAAGCACTACGGCCATATAGCTGTGCAGCATGGAGCGGGTCGCACAGGCCACGGCGAAGAACAGGCTTGCGGTAAGTAGTACCCCCGGTAGTGCCATAACGGCATAAGCGTAGAGATAGTGGCCCGCTACCGTGGGGCCCAACGTTTCAGAATCCAGCCAGGGCATGAGCGCTCCCAGCAAGATGCCCAGAGGCACAGCGAGAAAGGCCAGGGCCGCCGCGGTGAATGCGCCACTGAAACGGCCGAAGAGGTAATCGCGTTTGCTGACCCGGGTAGATCGCACCATGGGGCCGAAGCCGCTTTCATCGTCCCGCACGACGACATTCGCCACGAAGGCGGTAGTGACGAACATAAAAAACAAGGTCATGATAGCCATGGTTTGAATGATCGCCTGGGGGCTATTGGCATGCACGTTACCCCCGGAGCCGATACGAATATTATCTATGGTCATGGCACCGAAGGTGAGCAGGAAGAAAATACCTGCGACTACCCAAAAGACCGGATTCCTGAGTTGATAGCGCAGTTCAAACAGCGCGATATGCTTAAACACTGGTGGGTCTCCCGGGTTCAGGCAGCGACAGCGGCGTCGCGCCGCGTACGCGCGAGCGCTGAGAAGTAAACGTCCTCCAAACCGCCGGCTACGGCTTCGAATCCATCTCTCGGGTCTGTGGCAGACAGCACATGAATGACCGTACGACCGGCAAACAAGCGATTGGCGATGAGCTCGTAGCGGTCGCGGTAGGCCTCCAGTTCCTCCCGACCTATAGTTTTGGCCCAGATCGTGCCGCGTGCCTGCTCAATCAGTTCCAGGGGCGCGCCCTGAAGTTTTACGCTGCCACCCTCAAGAACCGCCATGCGCGGGCAGAGGTCAGACACATCCTCGACGATATGGGTGGAGAGAATCACAACAACGTTTTCACCGACCTCCGCAAGCAGATTCAGGAAACGGTTGCGTTCCTCCGGATCCAGTCCGGCGGTTGGTTCATCGACGATGATCAGGTCTGGATTGCCGATCAGGGCCTGGGCGATTCCGAAGCGCTGGCGCATGCCACCGGAGAAG
>JBLIIW010000119.1:0-11752 GCA_047635315.1 Halieaceae bacterium
CACCGGCATAGATGTCAGTCGTGATCTTGGTCATGCGCGGGTTTTTTACACCCTGCTCGAGTGTGAGTCCGAGGAAGATGCGAAACCCACCACTGAGGTGTTGAATCGCGCCGCCGGCTTCTTGCGTTCATCCCTGTCCCGGGATTCCAACATGCGCACCGTCCCGCGTCTGCGGTTCAAATTTGACAGCAGTGTCGGGCGCGGCCGTGATCTCGAGGCGCTGATTATTCGCGCCACAACGGCGGATGCCGATCGGCAGCCTGCGGACAGCGCTGACGACGAGGATCAATAGCGGTGGCGCGCACGCGCCGGGGTAGAGCCGTTTCCGGGATTCTGTTACTCGATAAGCCCATTGGTATGAGTTCCAACCAGGCCCTGCAGCGGGCTAAGTGGCTATTCGGTGCTGCCAAGGCGGGGCATACGGGTAGTCTGGATCCGCTCGCCACCGGCGTTTTACCCCTGTGCTTTGGCGAGGCGACCAAGTTTTCCCAGTACCTGCTGGATGCGGACAAGTTCTACGAGAGCACTTTTTGTCTTGGGGCGAGCACGGAAACCGGCGATGCGGAAGGGCCGGTGCTCAGCGAGGCGGATGCTTCCTCCATCACTCAGGCACAGCTGGAGGCAGCACTGGAAGGCTTTCGCGGGCCTATTGAGCAGCTTCCGCCGATGTACTCAGCGGTGAAATATGGCGGCACGCCCCTGTATAAACTGGCTCGGGCGGGGCAGGAAGTTGAGCGCAGGGTGCGCCACGTGACCGTGAGCAGTCTCGAGCTACTTGATTATCGCAGCGCTACGCGGGCCGAGGTCGATGTGCGTATTGCCTGTACCAAAGGCACCTACATCCGTTCCATAGCGACAGATCTGGGCGAGCAACTCGGGGTTGGAGGGCACGTGACGGCCCTGCGCCGCACGGGTGTAGGTCCCTTCGCCCTGTCCGAGAGCGTGCCCATGACTCTGCTTGAGGAGTTGCAGGCGAGTGCCGGGGCGAGCGCCCTGGACGCGCTGCTCAAGCCCATGGAAGACGCGCTCGGACATCTTCCGCTGTTGCATCTCTCTGAATCGAGTGGCTTTTATCTCCAGCAGGGACAGGCGGTGCTAGTGCCAAATGCGCCCCGTGATGGTATGGTGCGCGTCGCCCTAAAAACCGGTGAGTTTTTGGGGTTGGGAGAAGTTCTGGACGATGGGCGCGTTGCGCCCCGTCGACTGGTTGTCAGCGCTGGCAAATAGCGGGCGAAGGCCTTGCACATAGCCAAGGCCGCTGACATGAACCGGCCTGTAAATCTGCACGGGCCGGCTCTTACTTTGGTGGACCGAAGAGGCAACTGCCGCGCGTGCTGCGCACAGGCCTGAGGTTCGGGCAGATTAACAGAGGAAATAGACATGGCTTTAAACGTAGAACGGAAAGCGGAAATCGTCCGCGACTATCAGCGCGGTGAGAGCGATACCGGGTCCCCGGAAGTGCAGGTTGCACTGCTCACGGCCAATATTGAGCAGCTTCGCGGTCACTTCGAATCGCACAAGCATGATCATCACTCGCGTCGCGGCCTGATCCGCATGGTTAACCAGCGCAGGAATCTGCTGGACTACCTGAAGCGTAAGGACAGCGCTCGCTATGCGGAGTTGATCAAGCGTCTCGGCCTGCGCCGATAAGCGCTGCTTCGACCGGGGTTTCTGCCCCGGTCGTTCTATTCTGAATTGGAGAAAATTGTGAACCCAGTTACCAAAACCTTCCAGTACGGCGGCCAGACCGTCACGCTGGAAACGGGCCGTATTGCCCGACAGGCAAGCGGAGCGGTCCTGGTTACCGTGGAAAACACCAGCGTACTGGTGACCGTGGTTGCCGAAAGAACCCAGCGCCCGGGCAAGGACTTCTTCCCACTCGCGGTCCATTACGTGGAAAAGACTTATGCGGTCGGGAAGATTCCCGGTGGCTTTTTCAAGCGTGAAGGTCGCCCGAGCGAGAAAGAGACACTGACCTCGCGGCTGATCGATCGGCCGATTCGCCCGCTCTTCGCCAACGGATTTATGAACGAAGTGCAGGTTGTCTGTACGGTAATGTCTGCGGATAAGCACATTGATCCGGACATTCCCGCGATGATCGGTACCTCAGCGGCACTGGCGATTTCCGGTTGCCCGTTTAACGGTCCCATTGGCGCAGCACGCGTTGGATTCAGCGATGAGACGGGCTACGTATTGAACCCGACCTACGCCCAGCTGGCTGAGAGTAAGCTGGATATGGTTGTGGCTGGTACGTCCGATGCGGTATTGATGGTGGAGTCCCAGGCCGACCAGCTGAACGAAGACCAGATGCTGGGCGCTGTGCTCTTTGCCCATCAGGAAATGCAGGTGGTGATCAAGGCCGTGCAGGAGCTGGCCGCAGATGCTGGCAAGCCGAGCTGGAACTGGGAGCCCCCCGCTGTTAATGAAGAGCTGCTGGCTGCTGTTGAAGGGCGCGTAAAGAGCGACCTCGGTGAGGCTTACCGGATAACGGAGAAGGCGGATCGCTACACCCGCGTTGGCGAGATCCGTGGAGAGTGTATTTCGGCCCTGAGCGCGGAGTCCGGTGCCAGTGCAGATGAGATCAAGGATCTCTTCAAGAAAGTTGAAAAGGATATTGTTCGCAAGCGTATTCTTGCTGGCGAGAGCCGCATCGATGGCCGTGACAACCGCACCGTGCGGCCCATAGCCTGCGAGATTGACGTGCTTCCCAAGGCGCACGGATCGGCGCTGTTTACGCGTGGAGAAACACAGGCTATAGGTGCGATCACCCTGGGTTCAACGCGTGATGCGCAGATTATCGATGCGCTTGAGGGTGAGCGTCGCGACCCCTTTATGCTGCATTACAATTTCCCGCCCTGGTCGGTTGGAGAAGCGGGCCGTATCGGCTTTACCAGCCGTCGCGAAGTCGGTCATGGACGCCTTGCGCGTCGTGGTCTCGCCGCAGTGCTGCCCACGAGCGAGGAGTTCCCGTACACAGTGCGTGTGGTGTCTGAGATCACTGAGTCCAATGGATCCAGTTCCATGGCGTCGGTCTGCGTGGCCTCTCTGGGCCTGATGGCGGCCGGTGTACCGATTAAGGCGCCAGTAGCTGGTATTGCCATGGGCCTGGTTAAGGACGGTAACCAGTTCGCGATTCTGACCGATATCCTCGGTGACGAGGATCATCTCGGCGACATGGACTTTAAGGTGGCCGGTACAGCAAACGGCGTCACTGCTCTGCAGATGGATATTAAGATCGAGGGTATCACCGAGCAGATCATGGAACTCGCACTAGAACAGGCATTACACGCGCGCCTGCACATTCTCGGCCAGATGAATGCGGTACTTGATGCGCCACGCCAGGTTACCTCCGAAAACGCGCCGAGCATGGTCAGCCTCAAAGTTGATGCTGACAAGATCCGCGATATCATCGGCAAGGGCGGCGCTATGATCCGCTCGATTACGGAGCAGTCAGGCGCCACCGTTGACATTGAAGACGACGGCACGGTGCGTGTATTCGGTCAGGACCAGGCCTCGCGCGATGCGGCAGTCAGTTTGATCGAAGAGATCACCGCCGAAGCTGAAGTCGGTGCGGTCTATCTCGGGCGGGTCGAGCGTATCGTCGATTTCGGCGCGTTCATCAATATCCTCCCGGGTAAAGATGGCCTGCTGCATATATCGCAGATCGCTAACGAGCGTGTGGAGAATGTCTCCGATCACCTCACTGAAGGCGATCAGGTTAAGGTCAAGGTACTGGACGTCGATCAACGCGGTCGTATCAAGCTCTCCATCAAGGAGTTGCTGGAAGACGATGTTGTGACGGATGGTGCGAGCACCGAAGAGTAAGTCCCCAGGGCTTAAGATCAAGGGCGCTGCGGCGCCCTTTTTTTTGGCTGCATAAAAGCGGGCGGAGCGCGAACGCCCTCCCGCCCGGTGCTCCTCTCGATCAACCCGCGCGGTTGCTAATCAGGTCCTCGACCACTGTCGGGTCCGCCAGGGTGCTGGTGTCGCCCAGGCTGCCAAGCTCGTTTTCGGCGATTTTGCGCAGAATACGCCGCATGATTTTTCCGGAACGGGTCTTCGGCAGTCCCGGAGCCCATTGGATGATATCGGGCTTAGCGATGGGACCGATCTCCCTCACACAGAGCTTCACGAGTTCGGCCTTGAGTTCATCGGTGGGTTCCACATCGTGCATCGGCGTCACATAACAGTAGATACCCTGGCCCTTGATAGCATGGGGGAATCCGACGACTGCCGCTTCCGCGATCTTCTCGTGAAGAACCAGCGCACTTTCCACTTCGGCGGTGCCCATGCGATGGCCGGAGACGTTAAGAACGTCATCTACGCGCCCGGTAATCCAGTAGTAACCGTCATCATCGCGTTTGGCACCATCACCGGTGAAGTAGTAGCCGGCATAGTTGCTGAAGTAGGTGTCGACCATGCGCTGGTGATCACCGTATACGGAGCGGATCTGACTCGGCCAGGAGGACTTGATGGCGAGGTAGCCCGACCCGGCACCTTCCAGCTCGCTGCCGTCTTCGTTGAGCAGCGCGAGTTCTACCCCGAAGAAGGGTACGGAGGCGGCCCCCGGTTTCAAGGGCGTTGCGCCGGGCAGGGGCGTGATCATGTGGGCGCCGGTTTCTGTCTGCCACCAGGTATCAACGATCGGGCAGCGCCCGTCCCCAACGGTATGGAAATACCATTCCCAGGTTTCCGGGTTGATGGGCTCTCCCACGGTGCCGAGCACGCGCAGGCTCTTGCGAGAATGACGGCTTACATAATCATCACCCATGGCCTGTAGTGCGCGGATGGCTGTGGGGGCTGTGTAGAAGATCGATACGTCGTACTTGTCGACGATTTCCCAGCACCGGCCCGCGTCCGGATAGGTCGGCACACCCTCAAAAATTAGTGTGGTCGCACCGTTGCACAGGGGGCCGTAAACGATATAGGAATGACCCGTAACCCAGCCTACATCAGCGGTGCACCAGTAAACCTCGCCCTCACGGTAGTCGAAGACGTATTTGAAGCTCATGCTGACCTGCAAAAGATAACCGGCAGTACTGTGTAATACGCCTTTGGGCTTTCCCGTAGAGCCGGAGGTGTACAAAATAAACAGCGGATCTTCTGCATCCATCGATTCCGGTTCACACTCGCTGCTCTGGGTTCCCGTGATGTCCTCATAGTAGATATCGCGGCCGTCCTGCATGGGTACGTCGCTGCCGGTGCGCTTCACCACGATGCAGGTTCCTACGTCCGGGCAGTGCTCCAGGGCCTTGTCAACGCTGGTCTTCAGCGGTACCCGTTTGCCGCCGCGCAGCCCCTGGTCACTGGTAATGATGGCCGAGCATTCCGCAGACTGAATGCGGTCCTTGAGGGCCCCCGGCGAAAAGCCGCCGAACACGATGGTATGCACCGCACCAATTCTTGTGCAGGCCAGCATCGCGAAAGCGGCTTCGGGGATCATGGGCATATAGATGCACACACGATCTCCCTTGCCCACGCCGCGCGCACGCAGGGCATTGGCCAGCTGGCAGACCGCCACCTTTAGTTCCGCGTAGGTGATGCGCTTCGAATCTGCTGGATCGTCGCCCTCCCAAATGATCGCCGTTTGATCGGCTCGCTGCGGCAGATGCCTGTCGATGCAGTTGACGCTGACGTTGAGTTTGCCGCCGCTGAACCAGCTCGCGTCACCATTCTTGAAGTCAAAGGAACACACGGAATTCCAGGGGGTGTCCCAAGTGAGAAATTCCTTGGCCATTTCCCCAAAGAAGTTGTCCCTGTCCTCGATAGAGCGCCGGTACATGCTGGCGTAGTCATCGGCGTTGATATGAGCGTCGGCGAAACCGGCCGGAATCGGATACACGGTAGAGTCAGTCATCTGCAGTCCCTTTGTATTATTAATGATGCCAATAGCATAAACAGCGATGGCTCAGGGACAAGGCTACGATGGTCTAATGCCGTCGCCACAATAGTCTAACGCCCAGCCTGCCCCGGGGGCTCAAGCGTTGGCGTGACGGAACTGCGCGCAGATTGCCATGACCGTCGCCCCAGGGGCGGGTGGACCCGAAAATCCGCTGCTTGCGATAAGCGCTAGCGGGTTGCCAGCATGCCCCAGTCGCTGGCCGGATTGAGCGTGTGTTGCACGTTGTCTATCAGGCGCGTGCTGCCCAGCCGCGCCGCCACCAGAATGGCTATGTCTTCTGTTGCTTCATCGACCGCCCGCAGTGTGCGTGCATCGCGGATGGCGAAGTAATCCGGCGCGAATCCGGCCTGCAGCAACTGCATACGGGCGTGCGATTCGAGCTGTAGAAAGTTATCAAAGCCGCAGGCAATGGCGTCCCTGCAGTCGAGCAGGGTTTGGTGCAGTAGAGGGGCGATATGACGTTGCTTGGCGGTCAGGTAGCCATTGCGCGAGCTCAGCGCCAGGCCGTCCTTCGAGCGCACAGTTGCCACGCCAACTACGTCCACGGGTATGCACAGGTCATTAACCATCTTGCGAATGATGGACAGCTGCTGGAAGTCTTTTTCGCCAAATATTGCGAACTGCGGCCGAACCATGTTGAAGAGTTTACTGACAATGGTGGCGACGCCATCGAAGTGCCCCGGTCGGTTGCTGCCGCACAGTGTTTCCGACAGCTTGGGCACGCGAATCACGGTCTGCGCGTCCACCCCTTCCGGGTAAATATCCCCAGTGCCTGGCGTATAGAGGTACTGCACGCCTTCGGCAAATAACTTCTCCCGATCTGCGCTGAGCGTTCGGGGATAGCCATCGAGATCCTCCCCGGGACCGAACTGCATGGGATTAACAAATATGCTGACTACCACGACATCGCCCAACTGCTGCGCGCGACGCACCAGTTCGAGATGGCCCTCGTGGAGGTTGCCCATGGTGGGAACGAAGGCGATACGCTCGCCGGCCATGTGGTGGCGTTCCAGGGCGTGCTGAAGCCCGGTTCTGTTGTCTATTGTCTGCATATCATCGCACCCCACTTGCGGTCAGGGCAGGCCCATTATGCTGGTGGGGCCCGGTCGGGAGCAGGCGTCAGCGCGCTCCGGGGCGGATGAGTATGCAGCCTTAGGGATGGGGCGGCAAGTACGCGTTTGCCCTGCCTAAACAATCCCTTGTTACCTGGGGAAGCGATTGATGTAACTTTCCGTTATATCAAAGAGGCGGCCTGAGTGGTCGGGGCCGGCGGGGTGGCTCCGGCCGGTTGCGAAGCCGCTCCGGTGCGCTTCCTGCACTCAGTTGTAGGTATGTTCCTCGCGGGGATAGTCGCCGCTTTTCACCGCGTCCACGAAAGCACGCAGGGCATCCTGGATGCTCTCCTGACCCACCATAAAATTCTCTACAAAACGCGGTTTGTGCGTCGACAGGCCCAGCAGATCATGCATCACCAGAACCTGTGCATCGGTTCCCGCTCCGGCGCCGATGCCGATTACCGGGATGTCCAGTTTGCGTGAAATGTCGCTAGCCAGGTCGGCGGGGACGCATTCGAGTACCAACAGGCTGGCACCTGCATCCTGAATCTCAACGGCATCGGCGAGGATGGACTTGGCCTCTTTGGGCGTACGCCCTTGTACGCGATAGCCGCCAAAGGAGTGGACCGATTGTGGCGTCAGGCCCAGATGCGCACATACGGGTATGCCCCGCTCCACAAGAGCGCTGATCGTATCGCTGAGCCAGACGCCGCCCTCCATTTTGACCATCTGCGCGCCCGCCTGCATCAGTTGCGTGGCATTGCGCAGGGCTTCGCTGTTTTGCCCATAGGTCATAAAGGACATGTCGGCTATCAGCAGAGATCCAGTATCGGCGCGCGCTACACAGCGCGTGTGATACACCATGTCCTCGATGGTCACAGGAATCGTACTGTCGTGTCCCTGCAGCACCATGCCGAGGGAGTCGCCGACCAGCATGGTTTCGGCGCCGGCCTCGCTGATCAGTCTGGCGAAGGTCGCGTCGTAAGCCGTTATGCAGACGAACTTCTCGCCGGCAGCTTTCATTCTGTCGAGGGTACTGATCGTGATTTTGGCCATACTGCGTTGTCCGGAAACTAGCCGAAAAATGTCGGGTTGAAATAGTGACGTCCGCTGCGGATATCCAGAAGGTAATCGACCAACTGTTGGTAATCACTGTCGCTACCGGCGAGATCGATCATGCTGGCGTTCACTATGAGCAAGGGCGCGCCATCGTAGTACAGAAAAAATTCGCTGTACACTTCGTTCAATTGTTCCAGGTAGCTTTGGTCGATGGCGCGCTCATGGCTGATGCCGCGGCGGTCTATGCGTTCCAGCAAGACATCTGTGGGCGCCTGAAGATAAACAACGAGGTCCGGCTGCGGTGCGTCGATGGTCAGCTTCTGGTAAACCTTCTCGTAGAGTTCAAACTCGTCCGCGTCCAGATTGATGCGGGCGAAGAGCGGATCTTTCTCGATGAGGAAGTCGGCCACGCGCACCGGGGAAAAAAGCTCTGACTGGCGCAGTTCCTGTAGTTTCTGGGTGCGCTGAAACAGGAAGAACAGCTGAGTGGCAAGTGCAGCCTCACGGCGGTTTCGGTAGAAACGCTCGAGGAAGGGGTTCTGGTCGGCATCTTCCAGAAGTATTTCGTGGTTGAAGGAGTTCGCGAGTCTGCGGGCCAGGGTGGTCTTACCGACGCCGATGGGACCCTCTACAGCGATATAGGCCGGGGCGCGGCGTCCGCGCATCTCGATTCCGCGTGGCTGCAGGTTGCCAACCCGGTCAGGGCTCACCCGGCTTCTACCCGATGCGTCTCGCGCAAGGAGATTTCCAGCCTCCGCAGGGGGTTGGCCGGGCATTCTGCGAGATGCTCCCGGAGGGTCGACCCGTCCGGCAGCGCGAAGTCAGCGCCACAGATATCCGCCAGCGGTTGTAGCACGAAGTTCCTCTCCCTGAGCCGTGGGTGTGGGAGTTGCAGACGATCGATGTTGAAGACCAGCGAGTCGTAGAGCAGCAGGTCGAGATCGAGTGTTCTGGGCCCCCATTGTACGCCGCGCTGGCGACCGGCGGCATCCTCAAATGCTTGTAGGCGGTCGAGGAGTGGCAGAGGAGCCAACGCTGTCTCGACGGCCAGCACCGCATTCAGGTAGTCGGGCTGCCCGGTTGGTCCGATGGGTGCCGATTGATAGATGGGCGAATAGTGAGTTACCCGGCAGCCCGTTTCATCGTGCAAGGCGGCGGCCGCCCAGCGCAGGGTCCGTGCCGGCTCGCCCAGATTCGCCCCGATGCCAATATAGCAGCTATTCATTGCGACTCATTCCGGGGCGGGCTGCCGTCGGCGCCCTCCGCGGCGACGTCGGCGTGTCGGCTTAAAGTCTGTGGGTGCTTCTGTGATCTCGATCGGACCGTGCTCTACCTGAAGATCTGTCCAGATCTGGCCCAGGCCGCCGCAGTCCTCGCCGGCCTGTTCGCGCAGCAGCAAGAAGTCGTAGGCGGCCCTGAAGCGGCGCTTCGACATCAGCTCCACGGCGCGTCGCGCCTGCGTGCGATGGAGGCGTGATTGCATCTCCCATATCTCGCGCATGGGCATACTGAAACGTCGCGGTATGGCAACGCGAGTACAGGCGCGGGCCACCACTTCCTGGCCTGCGCTATGCATAGCGGGTATGGGGTTTTCGCCTTCGCGCTCGAGTTCCTCCGTGCGCTCACAAACCTCCGGCCACAGTAGCGCGGCGAGGATAAAGGCTGGGGTCACGGGCTTGTCGTCCCGAAGACGCTGGTCGGTATTGCCCATGGCGGCGTCCAGCAGTGCCGCTGCGAAGGGTTCGCTGTCAGCCAGTCTCGCCGCGTCCGGGAAGAGGTGCTCGAGTACCTTGAACTCGCGCATGAGACGCAAGGTGGACTGCGCATAGCCGGCGAGGAACAGCTTGCTGAATTCGTCGAAAAGTCTGGCTGAAGGAACGTCGTCCAGAAGCCGGGCTAGCTCAGCGATCGGTTTGGCGCTGCCTTTTTCTATCTCAAAGTCCAGTTTGGCGGCGAATCGAATTGAGCGCAGCATGCGCACGGGATCTTCCCGGTAGCGCTGTGCTGGATCACCAATCACCCGAATACGGCGGGCCGCGAGGTCTTTCATTCCCGCGGCCTGATCGAAGACTTCAAAGGTCGCGCTACTGTAGTAGAGCGCGTTCACGGTGAGGTCGCGGCGTAAGGCGTCCTCCTCGAGCGTCCCGTAGACGTTGTCCCGAAGTAGCAGCCCGCGCTCGGAGCGTTGGGCGCTCTGGGTGGGGTCCGCGTTATCGGCAGAGTCGTGATGACCGCGAAAGGTGGTCACCTCAATTACCTCACGTCCGAAACGAACATGAACGATCCTGAAGCGCCGGCCAATGATGCGTGAGTTGCGAAAGAGCGCGTGGATTTCCTCCGGCGTCGCATCCGTTGCGATATCAAAGTCTTTGGGGTGACCGCCCAGCAGCAAATCGCGCACGGCACCGCCAACCAGATAAGCTTGGTGATCCTCCGCATGCAGCCGCGCCATTACCTTCAGGGCGCCGGAGCTCATGTCCTTGCGGGATATATTGTGTTGGTCTCGGGGGATGACCTGCAAGCGGGAACGTCTCTCGGTCTTCGTCGCCTGTGCGGCGCCGGAAAATGGGTATCCTAGCACAAGCCTGCGCGCAGGCCTCAGCGAATCTGCGACACCTGCGCAGAGCCGGTGCCAAGTATCGGATAGGGACCTGATGAATCTCATGCAGTCACCGGAAAAGGGCGGATAGACGGTTCGGATCTGGCTTCCCGAACGGGTTTGGTAGGCAATAGGGAAGTTCGCGGGTAGCGGTTTTTCAGGTCGTTGCTTTGTGAATGCTGGAACGAACAACGGGGAAGTAAACTTCCCCGTTTAGGTTCACGTAACCAGTTATTATTATTACTGTGCGCATTATTCTTATTGTTAAGCACGATAATAAAAGCAGATACTGGGCCAGAAAATAAAAATATATAAAAAACAACAACATATGAAATATGCGCTGTTTCAGCTTCGCAGGGATCGATGAGTTTGTTACCTAAGTTCACTAATAAACGGACACAAAGACGCCTTCGGTAACGATTAGCTCGCGACCTTTCGGGCCCGACCGGCTCCGGACTTGTTGCGCGGAATATCGAAGCGATGCCGGCGTTCCCACAGGCACTTGCGACTGATACCCAGCTTTTGCGCCAGTTCGGTCTCGCTCATGGAGTCCTGGTGCTCAATCACAAAGCGCTGGAAGTAGTCTTCCAGGGAAAGATCCTCTATGGGATCGTTGGCTCTGTGCAGACGCTTGGTACCGCCATCCTGACGGTCGCCGCGCAGCCGATTGATATTGACCAGCTCGAGATCGATGCCGAGTTCTTCGTTATCAATTTCCGTGCCTTCAGATAGTACGACCGCGCGTTCGAGGGCGTGTTCCATTTCCCGTACGTTGCCCGGCCACTGGTAGGTGGTTATGGCCTGGATCGAACGCGGTGACAGGGTCATCGGAGCGCGGCCGAGGCGCGCAGTCTGCTGTTCCAGAAGCCGTTCTGCCAGGAACAGGATATCTTTCCCCCGGTCACGCAGCGGGGGAAGCAGGAGACGCAGGACGTTGATACGGTAATAGAGGTCCTGGCGGAAATCACCCTCTGCAGCAAGGGTCTGCAGGTCCCGGTGGGTGGCACAAATGAGCCGCACATCCACTTTTCGCGACTGGATTGAGCCGATGCGGCGTATCTCGCCTTCCTGTATGAAGCGCAGGAGCCGGGCCTGCGCTTCCATAGGAAGTTCGCCGATCTCATCGAGAAAAAGCGT
>JBLIIW010000120.1:0-11592 GCA_047635315.1 Halieaceae bacterium
TGTTGCTCCCTCGGTAAGTCGCATGTAGATCACTGGATCGGGATTGCCGACCGCCACCCCCTGCATGTCGCCCATCCGCAAACGGGGCTCCCTTCTGTCGCGGCGCTTCATTACGCGCTCCCCCGCCGTTGGGTTATATTTAATGCCACTCTGATCTCCCAGCTCCCAAAATCAATCCTGCGATGTACTGGGTCATCGGGCTTACATGCCCCCCGGCCAATTTCCGCCCCGGGTATGTAAGGGGGATAACGAAACCTTTTCCTTTAGCCGATAATGGGGGGGGCGGCGCCCCCCCCAGCACACAACAAAAGGCCACATTTCCAAGAAAACGTGGCCTGGAACGAAATTCTGGTGTGGGGCCCAACGTGGGGCCGAAGAAGCTAGAGTGTTTAACTGATTGATTTTAAATGATTAATGGCGGAGAAGGAGGGATTCGAACCCTCGAACGGTTACCCGTTACACGCTTTCCAGGCGTGCGCCTTCGACCACTCGGCCACCTCTCCGTAAGGGCGCGGATAATACAGAAAGACCCCAGCCCACGCCAGCACCGAGGGACCAAAATATGCAAGGTATTGGTATACGTCGCCCCGCGCGGCTCGCAGCTTCTGTGGATTAGCGCATGCCGCTTGCTACACGCCTGTACAACCGGCCTTCAGCTGCTTTTTTCCATGGTCTTGCGGGACATGGACAGAACGCTCTTGCGCGGCAGGAACGGCAGTATGCCGCGTAGCAAGAAGCTGATTCTGCGATCGTTCACGGCCAGCAGTTCGCCCTTCTCCATGGCCTTATACCCGCACACGGCGACCGATCGCGCATCGGCGGCCAGGTCGAAGCCCTTTACGCCATCGAGTTCGCCCACTGCCTGGAACTCTGTTGCGACCGGCCCCGGGCACAGTACTGTCACTGTAACGCCCGTGCCCTGCAGTTCATTGGCGATAGCCTGCGAGAAGGAGTTCACGTAGGCCTTGCTTGCGTAATACACGGCCTGCAGGGGCCCTGGCAGAAAACCTGCGGTGGAACCGACGTTGAGTACCATGCCCCCTCCGCGCGCGACCATGCCCTTCACAAGGTGATGGGTCAGCTCCGTGAGAGCCACCATGTTGACCTGCATCATGCGCTGCTCACGCTCGATATCACATTCGTGAAACTTGCCGTGCCCCCCAAAACCCGCGTTGTTGATCAGCACGTCCACCTCAAGACCGCGCGATTCCACCTCTGCGGCTAACACCTGCGCGGCGCCGGGCTGCGCCAGGTCCGAGATGATCACGTGCACATCGATGTCGTGCTCTACTTTGAGTTCGCTCGCTAAGGCGTCGAGGCGATCCTTGCGCCGCGCGACAATAATCAGATCCCCGCCTTTCTCCGCGTGTAATCTCGCGAGCTCCTCGCCAATACCTGCCGAAGCCCCGGTAATCAATGCTGTGCCGGCCATAACCTCTACCTCTGTATTTAAAAAAAACCCGCGATCGACGATCGCCACGCAATAAGAAATCAACACCTGACTACTGCCGGTTGAGGCGTCCCTGTGGGGCCGGGAGATCCTCGGAGCAACGCCAGGGGCAAATATCCAGCCCCCCACGGCGAGTGTACATCGCCTGCACCGACAAAAACGCCGGCGACAGTGCCGCCATCAGATCCGCGTAAATTCGCTCCACACACTGTTCGTGAAATTCCTGATGGTTACGATACGCCAGCAGATAAGCCAGCAAGCCCTCTGGGGACGGCGACACCCCGCGTGTTTCGATAACCACGGTGGCCCAGTCTGGCTGCGCTGTCACCGGACAGAGGGAGCGCATCAAGTGCGTGTACAGTCGCGCATCACCGGCTTGTCCTTTGAGCAAGTTTGTCTCCGGCAAGCTCGGCACTGTCACCCTCAGTGCGTCGAGGCAGTCGCCGGCTAGATCCAGACCCACAAAACCAGAGTCCTCGACCGCGGCTACGGAGAACGCCACTGCAGCTCCCGCCGCCAGGGACAGGTCGCCCTCTATGGTCTGGCGAGCCTCATCACGGTCCCTGAAACAATGTCCATTGAGGGAGTTCAGGTACAGCTTGAGCGATTTGGATTCAACGAGATTAGGGGAGTCCGCAGGTACCACCAGCACTCCGAGGTGCATCTCGGGCATACCCACCGGATTCAGCCAGCTCAGCTCGTAGGCGTGCCAGACATCTGCCCCGTATGCCGAAGATTGACCTGCAGGCAGTGTGGAACGGGCACGGACCCGCGCCACGGGAAACAGTAGCGAGGGGTCATAGTGCGCACTGCCGCTAACCTGTCGGCCCAGCAACGGCCCCTTGTCGTGCCCCGCCCCGGCTCCCTTGTCGCTCACAACCCGCTCCCCGCTATTGCCGCAGCCGCGTCCCGCTGTTCAGCAGATACAGGGAGTAGCTGAACGCTGCAACGGTGAAACCGAAAAGAATCGCAAAGGAAACGTTCACGTTCACGTCGGCGACGCCCAATACCCCGTAGCGAAAAGCATTAACCACATAGAACAGGGGATTGAGCTTGGATACCGCCGCCCAGAAATCTGGTAGCAAGTCCAGAGAGTAGAACACCCCGCCTAGATAGATCAGGGGGGTCAACACAAAGGTCGGGATGATAGAAATATCATCAAAACTGTTGGCGAATACGGCGTTGATAAAACCGGCCAATGCAAACAATATCGAGGTCAGGATCACGCCGATCACCACCACCCCGATGCTGTGGATATGCAGACGTGTAAAGAATAGCGATACGGTGGTCACAATCATGGCGACCAGCAGGCCGCGGATGACACCGCCCGACACGTAGCCCATGAGGATGACGTAGTTCGGCGTGGGCGACACCAGCAGTTCCTCGACACTGTGATTGAACTTGGAGCCAAAAAAGGATGACACCACGTTGGAATAGGAATTGGTCACAATCGCCATCATGATCAAACCCGGAACCACAAATTCCATATAGCTGAAGCCCCCCATCTCGCCGATTCGCGAGCCTATGAGGGACCCGAATATCACGAAGTACAGGCTCATTGTGATCGCCGATGGCAGTAGCGTCTGCGGCCAGATGCGGATGAAGCGACGCACCTCCTTGCGAAGAATCGTGCGAAAGGCCACGAACTGTTCCTGCGCCTTCATGCGCTGTTCTCCGTGAGGTTTACAAACATTTCTTCTAGTCGGTTGGCGCGGTTGCGCATACTGACTACCTGCACGCCGGCGGCGTCCAGGGCGGCAAATACGTCGTTAAGATGCTGGCCCTTCTGTACTTCGATTTCCAGGCTGCGCTCGTCGATACAGCGCAGGGTAAAGCTATCAATCGCCAGATCTACCGGGAGTGCCTCAGCGCTGTCGACAATGAACACCTCTCGCTGCAGGCGGCGCAGCAGGTCCTTCATGCTGGAATTCTCAACAATAGCGCCATTGTTAATAATCGCGATATTGCGACATAGCGCCTCGGCCTCCTCCAGATAATGTGTTGTCAGGATGATGGTCGTCCCGGCCGCGTTGAGCTTTTTGAGAAAGTCCCACATACCCCGGCGCATCTCGATATCCACACCGGCCGTGGGCTCATCCAGTATCAACAGACTCGGCTCGTGCACCAGCGCCCGCGCAATCATCAACCTGCGCTTCATTCCGCCCGAGAGCATCCGCCCGGACACATCGCGTTTATCCCACAAGCCCAGTTCGCGCAGGTATTTCTCCGCGCGTTCGCAGGCCAGCCCCCGAGGGAGGCCGTAATAACCGGCCTGCGTGGCAACGATGTCGAAGACGTTTTCAAAAAAATTGAAGTTGAATTCCTGCGGGACGATGCCAATGTACTTCTTGGCAGCGGAAAAATCCTGATCGATATCCACGCCGAACACCGCGACCTGCCCCGCCGTTTTGGCGATAAGGGAGCAAATGATGCCGATCGTAGTAGACTTGCCCGCGCCGTTTGGGCCCAGAAGAGCGAAGAAATCACCCTGTTCCACCTCAAGGCTGATTCCCTTGAGTGCCTGAAAGCCGTTACCGTAGACTTTCTCAAGCCCGCCTATCTTCAGGGCGGATAATTCTTTGCCTTCTATGGGCTCGTGCATTCTGTCCTCGGTGTCTGGGAAAGTGCGCACCGCTAAGGCACGGGGCGTCGAGATAAGGCGCGCATTGTAAACGCATCACTGGCTGCGAGAAACGACCATGAATGACGAGGACTTCCACAAAACGCAGATAGCGCTGTTTCGGCACTTCAGTGAGCGACTCGATTCGCTGAGCACAGCAGCGGACGGTGCGTTCCTGGCGGCGCTGGCCGAGCAGTTCAGGGAGCAGGCGGAGACGCCCGCCACGCTACTCGATGAAGGACCGATGCTGGTCGCCAGAATGCTAACGGTGGCACCACAACTGGCGGAGCACTTCCCTCGCGACCTGCTCTGGTACCTTGGCGGACAGTGCCTGCACTTCATGCCCGACGAGGAGATCGAACTTCTGGGGGATCTCGATGAGCAGCGGCGGGCCGCCGCGGCTGAGGGGCGTAATTTTGACTGGGGCGCGGCTCGCGCCAGGATCCTGCAACTGCAGTGAGGCCCAACTGAATCGCCCGCGATAGCCCCCCGTTAAAATAAGCGCAATCTACCGCTTTAGTCTCTTGACGCTAAAGGGCACTCTACCTACAATGCGCGCCTCCTGACGAGGAGCATAACGTCCCCTTCGTCTAGTGGCCTAGGACACCGCCCTTTCACGGCGGTAACAGGGGTTCGAACCCCCTAGGGGACGCCACTAAACTCGCTGAGCTAATGTTCTAAAGCGGTTTTTGTCAGGATTTGGGGCTTTTTGACCCCAATTTAGTCCCCAACGACTAGGGGACAGGTTTCGCGGGAATAGCTCAGTTGGTAGAGCGCAACCTTGCCAAGGTTGAGGTCGCCAGTTCGAACCTGGTTTCCCGCTCCAAGCACTAAAGGCTGATCATCTGATCGGCTTTTTTTTTGCTCTTAATAAAGCAAGACCCGCCTAAAAAGCCCGTTTGCGCCGCGTTCGGTAGACCGGTGGACGCCTGCAGCCGACGGATATTCGCGACGTACTAGGCCCGGTCAATCCCCAGGGCGCCGAGCAGAATGTAGAGAGTGGGACTGAGAAGGCCGTGAGAGGGCTGTAGAACGCTGCCACGGAGCTCCCGTCGCTGTGGGTAGTCTCGTCGTAGACGGTCAAACCCACTGGACCGCTCAGCGTCAGGGAGCTGCGCAAGAGTACGAAAACGCGCGTTGTCCTGATCGATGCGGTAACGCTGGCCGATCAGAGCACGCGCCGCCTCCAGCCCCTCCCCGGACACCGCCTGAAGCGCAGAGCTTGCCCCAGGGGGACATCCAAGCCCAGCCTTGACGAGGCCAGCATCGCGCAGGGAACTGTACAGCATGCAGGTTGCCTGCCACTTCGCATCCCAACTGTATCCAGCAATATGCGGCGTAGTCAGTCGCAGGGTGGGCCGCCCGAGCAGCGCCGCCGCAAATGCGGGCTCATCCTCCCAGACATCCAGCACGCAATTCACCGGGTCATTCGCCGACAGATGCTCAAGCAGTGCCCGGTTATCGACCACCGGCCCGCGCGCGGCGTTAATCAGCCACTGCCTGCTGTTCAACTGACTGAGCGCCTGTGCTCCCAGCAGATGATGGCTGGGCCAGGGTTGTTGCCGGTGTAGGGAGCAGTGCAGGCTGATCACACAGCAGTCGAGTATGTCCTCCAGGGGGCAAAACTCCGGGGATGGCACAACCCTGCTATCAACAGGCCCCAGCGCGTCGCTCTGGGAACGCGCCAGAAAAGGGTCACTCACCAACACATTCCAGCCCATTGCCCCGGCAAAGCCCGCCAGCAGACGTCCCACGGCACCGTAGCCCACAATGCCCAGGGTGCCTCCCTGCTCCAGTCTTTCCCAGGGTTCCCGTAGCTCCGCCAGCGCGGCCAGCACGTACTCCACAACGGCATTCGCATTGGCTCCGGGAGCCGCGGCAAAGGCGATCCCCTGTTTAGCGAGAGCCTGTTGATCGATATGCTCCAGGCCCGCGGTCGCTGTGCCAATAAAACGCAGGGTGCTCCCCGCAATCAGTGCCTCATCTACTCGGCTAACAGACCGGACCCACAAGGCGTCGAAGCCCTGCAGCCGCGCAGGCGACAGATCCCGGCCGGAAACGACATGCACCTCCACTTCATCTTCTGGAAGCTGCTCAAGGCCCACGATATTCTCATCAGCCAACAGACGAATCATTGAAAAACCCCGGCGCAGACTTTCAGTTTCCGGGGCTCCAGTCCGCTTCGGCCCTGCTCCGCCAAGGCCCTGAAGAATAGCTGCGCTCGGGGAGGAAGTCCCCGCGTTTGCAGGGCGATCGCTTGCGTATACACGGCGCTGGCAAACACCACTTGCGCCCGCGGATCTGGCGGTGCGTCGAGATTGTCCAGACTCAATCGAAACACCACTCCAGAGGCTTTGGAGAAATACCACTCCAGTGCCTGAGGCCGCGCCTCAACCTGCATGAACGCTTCCTGCGCGTCGCCGCTGCGACCATCCGGGTCATACCAGTAGCCGTAGTCCCGGCGCAGACGCCGCGCAGGTCCGGCGATACACCAGTGTGCTGCTTCATGCAGAGCGCTGGACGCATAGTCCTCGCGAAACCAGATTTTGGCGGGATGGGCATCCCGGGCGGGCTCGTAAAGCGGCTCCTCAGCCCCACCCCTCAAGCAGGTGTTCTGCGTAGGCAGAAACTGCTGATCGAACGCACGGGCAATAGCCTGCGCGCTAAGCACCCTTGACAAGGATGAAGACAAATTCACCGTCACGCTCTTCATTAGAGGCCAATTCGTGGCCAAGAAAACGGCAGAACTGGGGGATGTCACGCTGCGTGGTGGGATCCGTTGCCAAAACGGTCAGCCGCTGCCCTGCCAGTAATGGCGCTATGGCCTTATGGAGAAGCATCACCGGCTCGGGACAGCGCAAACCCCGGGTATCCAGCACTGCAGCACTGTGGGTGTTTTTCTCAGACTGCGACAGCGATTTTTCCTGATCAGACATAAGCGTGGCGTCACTGTCCTTCAATTGATTACTGCTCGTACCAATAGATATTTCATGCACAGCCGCACACGGTCAATCATCCGCCCCTGCGCCACTGAGCAGCCGCCGTGCCACGTCCGCCGGCACGAGGTCCCACTCGTCGCTGCTGGCATCAAAAAGCAGTTGCAACTGACCGCTCAGCATCTGCCGCCGCAACTGCGCTACGCGATCGACCAGCGCGGTT
Organism: Halieaceae bacterium; assembly: GCA_047635315.1. GTDB lineage: Bacteria > Pseudomonadota > Gammaproteobacteria > Pseudomonadales > Halieaceae > Congregibacter. The sequence continues at coordinate 7,230 of JBLIIW010000120.1, forward strand.
TCCTGTGGCCCGTAATCGGTACCATCGCGACTCGCAAACTCCTCCAGCAGGGCCTGCAGCTGCTCCTCTGGTACGCGCGCCGGGGGAACCTGAACAAAGTCGGCCAATCAGCTGGCCGGCTTTACAAACTTGAGGGTCATGCGATCGCTTTCGCCAATAGCCCGCTTTGCCGCACGCTCTTTCTCCTCACCGCCCAAAGACGGCGGTAACTCCCACACTCCCTGCGCGTGATCCGCAGGATCTTTAGGGTTAGCGTTCACCTCTGAGCGCCCTGCCAACTCGAAACCAACACTTCGGGCCGCCGCTATAACAAAACCCTCGCTCACATAAGCCGTTTTCTTCATGGTTTCAACATCACGACCATCTTTTGCCCGGTGCTGCACCACGCCGAAAACGCCGCCCGGCTTCAGCCCGTCGAACGCTGCGCTAAAGACCGCGGCTATAGTGTTCTCGCCCATCCAACTGTGCACGTTGCGAAAGGCCAACACCATGTCCGCACTGCCGGCCGGCGCAATCGCGACGAACTCAGGGGGCGCAAGCGTGGTCACCATGACCTTGCCATAGCGGTCGTTGTCTTTGCCAAGCTTCTGCAGATAGCCGCCCAGGGAACGACGTGAGTACGCGCTGCCATTAGGGGCGTTGTGCGCGGCGTAGTAGTTGCCCTCAGCCGCCAGCAGCGGTGCCAGCACTTCCGTATACCAGCCACCGCTGGGCGACAGCTCAATCACGGTCATATCCGCTTCAAGGCCGAAAAACTCCAGTGTTGCCTGCGGGTGCCTGAAGGCATCTCGCTGCGTGTTTTTCTCGCTGCGGTGGTCGCCCGAGAGCGCGGCAGTCCAGTCCAGTGCGGCCCAGGCCGACGTTAGGGGAAAAGCGATAAATAGAGCGAGAGAAAGACCAATTAGCTTGCGCACTGATAAACTCCTTCGGTGATGCGACGCAGGGAGCTAATATACGCGCTGACCCCGGCAATGTGGAGCGCACATCGATGACGACCCGCTTTTTGATCAGTTTTTTTTGCGACGATCGCCCCGGCGTGATCGAAACGCTCAGCGGCGTCGTCGAGGACGGCGGCGGCAACTGGCTCGATTCCCGCTTGAGTCGGCTCGGGGGCCGCTTCGCTGGCGTTATCCTCGTGCAGTGCCTCAGCGATCAGCGCGGGAAAATCGAGCTGATGTTGGCCGGGCTTACCACCCAGGGGATCTCGGCCATCGTGTCCGATGCCGCAGGTGAAACCGGTGCCAATAATCCGGTGCAACGACTCACGCTACTGGGGCCGGATAGACCCGGCATCGTTCACGAGTTGACGCGTGCACTGCACGGCGCTGGATTCAATGTCGTACAGATCGAAACCTGTGTGGAAAGCGCACCCATGAGCGGCGAATCGCTGTTTCGCGCCGAAGCGCATATTGAACCGCTCGGTGACAGTCGTCTCGATGAACTGGAATGGCAGTTGGACGCCATGGCAGAACGCATGACCCTCGAGATAGACCTGCATGGGGACTTGCCTTAAGCGTCCGACTCGTCGCGCTCCGGCTCTACTGCGCTGGCGGCCCCGCGGGGCCCAAAACGGTCCCGCGAGCGGCGCCTGCGCAGGTAGACCATCAAGCCTGCCGCAAGGCCTGCCAGCAGCATGACCAATAGCAGCATCAACGAGATAACGATGAACTGCGTCCGCAGTACCTCGACTTCAATGCCGACCTGCGCAACCGCAGACCAGAGCAACAGCCCCAGCGCAGCGACCCCCAACAGGGTGGTTCGTCGCGGTGAGCGTCGCCAGGGCAAAAGTTTCATCGCATCACTCTCCGGCGCGCGCGGCGATACGGGGCGTGGGTGTACTCACCTCCCCATTCTGCGCGCGCTGTCGCAGTACATGGTCCATTAGCACCAAGGCCAGCATGGCCTCGGCAATGGGTGTTGCACGTATTCCAACGCAGGGGTCGTGGCGGCCCGTGGTGACCACCTCAATAGGCTCACCCTGGTGGTTGATACTGGCGCCCGGCTGGCGAATGCTGGAGGTGGGCTTCAGGGCCATACTCACCAGGATGTCCTGGCCACTACTGATGCCTCCCAATATACCGCCGGCATTATTGCTGAGAAAACCATCCGGCGTAATCAGGTCCCGATGCTCGCTGCCATGCTGGTCGACACTGGCAAAACCCGCACCGATTTCTACCGCCTTGACCGCATTGATACCCATCATGGCCGCGGCGATATCCGCATCGAGGCGGTCAAAAACCGGCTCCCCCAAACCCGGCGGCACGCCCTCGGCAACAACATTGATGCGCGCACCGATGGAATCACCGCGCTTGTTCAGGGCGATCATGAAGGCTTCCATGGCAGCCACCTTGCTCGCATCCGGGCAAAAAAACGGATTGCTCTCGACCACGTCCCAATCCAGTCTTTCCGCCGCTATGGGGCCCAGTTGCTGCAGATAGCCGCGCACGCGGATTCCGCTGCCCAGCAAATACTTCTTGGCAATGGCTCCGGCGGCCACGCGCATCGCGGTTTCCCGCGCCGAAGAGCGTCCACCCCCGCGCGGGTCCCGGCGCCCGTATTTGTGCATATAGCTGTAATCCGCGTGAGCCGGACGAATCTGCTCGGAAATATCCGCGTAATCACGGCTGCGCTGATCCGTATTCTCAATGAGAAGTCCAATGGGTGTGCCCGTGGTAACACCTTCAAACACCCCGGACAGAATCCGCACCTCATCGTCCTCACGTCGCTGGGTCGTGAAGCGGGACGTGCCGGGCTTGCGTCGATCGAGATCACCCTGCATATCGGCGCTGCTCAGCGCCAGTCCCGGGGGGCAGCCATCGACGATCGCGCCAATCGCGGGCCCGTGGCTCTCCCCAAAGGTTGTTACGGTGAATAGTGTGCCAAAGGTATTGCCAGCCATGGTGGTCGCGGTCCGTCAGGAAACGGCAATTATACGCTTTGCACGCCGTCCGGCGCAGTAGAACTCAGCTCCTTTGCAACCAGCGCAAGCTCTGCGGCCGTGATAGCCAGTACCCCATGGCCGCCATTGGCAAACTCCACCCAGCTGAGAGGGCTGCGCGGCAGGCGTTCTTCCAGCGCAAGCCAGCTGTTACCAACTTCCATAAAGAGTAGCCCCCGCGGGCTGAGAAAGGCGCCGGCCTGCGCCAACACCTGCATGGCGATAGCCAGCCCATCGCTGCCCGCACCGAGCCCTCGCGCTGGCTCCGCCAGATACTCGGCGGGCATGCGGGCGAGATCGTCCGCATCCACGTAGGGGGGATTGCACAGAATCAGGTCAAAAGATCCCCGCGGCAGACCCGCAAAGAGATCGGACTGATTGATCTCTACGCGCTCCTGTAAGTCGTAGAGAAGCATGTTCTCTCGGGCCAGCTCCAGTGCGTCCTCATCGATATCCGCGAGCACAACCTGACTCTGGGGAGAATAGACCGCGGCCGCGATGCCGATACAGCCGCCGCCGCAGCACAAATCAAGGATTCGCGCGGGCGGCTCGCCGCCCCACCAGGGCGAATAATCGAGCTGAATCAACTCCGCCAGCGGAGAACGCGGCACGAGAGCACGCTCGTCACAGCGAAACTCAAGCCCTGCAAACCATGCGGAACCCAGCAGATAGGGAAGCGGCATACGTTCGCCCACGCGCCGCTCAAGCAATCGCGCCATACTCGACCAGCCTTCTTCGCTCAGTGGACGCAGCAACACCGACTCGTCGGCGGCGAGGGGATAGCCTCCGGTGGCCAGCACCAGCTGCACCGCCTCGTCCCAGGCGTTGTCCGTGCCGTGACCGAAGAACAGTCCGCTCGCCTCCAGGGAGGCAAAAATTTTGTCCAGCGCGGCGCCAATCGTAGTGGGCCTCGCGTTGCCCTGCTCTGGGGGGGTTGCTAACATCTCGTCTTTACCTCGAGGGAGCAAAAAGCATCATGGACCAGCACTGGGCCGCCATTATCTCAGCCATTGGAGAAGATCTTGAACGCCCGGGGCTTAAAGACACCCCCACACGCGCCGCCAAGGCGTTTGAATTTCTCACCCGCGGCTATCAGCAGTCCCTGGAGACCGTCGTCAATGACGCGCTGTTCCCCTCCGACAGCAACGAAATGGTGCTGGTTCAGAATATAGAGATGTACTCTCTGTGCGAGCACCATCTGCTGCCCTTTATCGGCAAATGCCACGTCGCCTATATTCCCACGGGCAAGGTGCTGGGCCTTTCCAAGGTCGCGCGGATTGTCGACATGTATGCAAGACGGCTGCAGATACAGGAATCACTCACCATGCAGGTCGCAGAAACGATCATGTCGGTGACCGAAGCCGCCGGCGTGGGCGTCATAATCGAAGCACAGCATATGTGTATGATGATGCGCGGCGTGGAAAA
>JBLIIW010000121.1:0-11546 GCA_047635315.1 Halieaceae bacterium
CCTCGCGCTCGTCCAGCATCTTTACATAGCCACCCAGCGGTATCGCGGCAACCACATACTCCGTATCCCGCGCGTCGCGCCAGCGCAGCAGCGGCTTACCGAAGCCAATCGAAAATCGCAGTACCTTTACACCGCAGCGACGGGCCACCCAGAAGTGGCCGAATTCATGCACGGCCACCAGCACGGCAAGCGTCGCTAGAGTCACCACTATCGAATAGAGCACGTCGATCAAACTGTCTTCCCTCTCACGATTTGCACACCCTCCACGGCAGTCGTCTGATGCGCAGTGTCGGCGGCCACTTTCAGGCTATTTTGGGTATCGGCCTGCGAATTTTCTGCCGCAGCTACGGCCAGACCAGCCACTCCGAAACTGAGTGCCCCAGTATTCAGTAGCTGCGACGCCACAGCGCGCGCCTCGCGGACGACTTCTTCGACCTCGGCAAGGCTGCGGGGTTCAATGCTGGGCAGACTGTTGAGTGTTTCCTCTATGAGCGCCGACACCGACTGAAAACCCAGCCGTTGATCCAGAAAGGCGGCAACGGCCACTTCATTGGCGGCATTACACGTTGCCATCGCGCTGCCACCGCCCGCAACGCACTCTCTGGCGATACGCAGACAGGGGAAACGCTGCGTGTCCGGCGCCTCAAAATCCAGCCGCCCATGAGCGATCAGGTCCAGGGGCGCCACAGCGGCGTCGATGCGCTCGGGCCAGGCCAGGCAACAGGCGATTGGCGTGCGCATGTCGGGCTCTCCGAGCTGAGCCAGCACGGAGCCGTCGCGGTAGCGGACCAGTGAATGCACGATACTCTGGGGGTGGACGATCACCTCCACGCGCGATTCCGGAACGCCGTACAGCCAACAAGCCTCTGAGAGTTCCAGGCCCTTGTTCATCAGGGTTGCCGAATCTACCGATATTTTCCTGCCCATGTCCCAGTTCGGGTGGGCACAGGCCTGCTCCGGAGTAACGGCGGCGAGAAATGCCGCGTCCCGGCCGCGAAAAGGGCCGCCTGATGCAGTCAGCAGCAGGTTGGACACCCCCGACATATCGGGGCGCGCGCGCTCGTCAACCGGCAGGCACTGAAAAATCGCGTTGTGCTCCGAATCAACAGGCAGAAGCACGGCACCGCCCTCTTCGACGGCCGTCATGAACAGCGCCCCGGCCGTGACCAGAGCCTCCTTGTTGGCCAACAACAAGCGCTTCCCGGCACGCGCAGCCGCCAGCGCCGAGGGCATCCCCGAAGCACCCACAATGGCAGCCATCACCGTATCCACCTCCTCGTGGGCGGCAACATCGCAGAGCGCCTGTCTTCCGGCCAGCACCTCGGTTTGCAGGCCAGGAATCGCGGCCAGGCGAAGCTGCAACTGCGCCGCTGCCGTCTCATCAGCCAGTACCGCATAGCGCGGCTGGTACTTCCGACACTGCGCTTCCAGAATAGCCACCGAGCGATTGGCCGCCAGCGCAAAGACCGCATAGCGCTCCGGGTGTCGGTCCATCACATCGAGCGTATTCGCGCCGATAGAACCGCTGGAGCCAAGAATCACCACCGACTGAGGAGGCATCAGAAACCCACCAGCAACAAACCGAGCGCAAACGTTGGCGCCGCGGCGCAGACGCTGTCGAGGCGGTCGAGAAGACCCCCGTGACCGGGCAGCAAACTGCTGGTGTCCTTAACCCCACTGGCGCGCTTGACCATCGATACGGTCAGGTCGCCGAGCACCGATGCAAACGCCGTCGCGAGCGCCACGATCATCGCCGCCGGCAGACTGAGGTGCTCGAAACGATCCGGGAGCAGACTCCACAGCAGCGCGCTGAGCAGTGCGACACAGACAACGCCGCCCCAAAAGCCCTCCCAGGTCTTGCCGGGACTCACTCGCGGCGATAGCGCGTGACGCCCAAAGGCCTTACCCGTGAAGTAGGCGCCTATATCAGCCGCCGCAACCAGCAGCATCAGGACCACCATCACCGCGCCGCGGCTCTCGATATGCAGTAGATACACAGCGGCAAACCAGGCGGGGACGAGGATCAACACGCCCATGAGACTACGCGTGAAGCGGCTACTCCACAGCCCGGCACTGGCCGGAAAAGACTTCACCCACAGTAGCGCAAAGCACCACCAGAGGCAGGCCAGGCCGAGAACTGGTTGTACATGCTCGCGAGCGGTGAGATCACCGAAGCCGGCATAGCCGTACAGCGCCGCCGCCGAGCACAGCATCAGCGCCGTATAAAGCACCCTGGGGCGTGTTCCGACCAGGCCAGCGAGGGGTGCCCACTCCCAGGCCCCCATACCGATAAGAACGGCAAAGATCGCGGCCAGAGCCGGCAGCGGCAACCAGTAGGCGCCAGCAAGAAAGGCTGCTGCCATGAACACCGCTGTCACTACACGTTGCCTAAGCATCCAGGCCACTCCCTATAACCTGGCCTAGGCCCAGGATGCCATCGGGCTCCCCCCGCCCGCCGAAGCGGCGTTCCCGGCGACTGTAGTCAGCCAGCGCGCGCGCGAATTCCAGCTCCCCGAAATCCGGCCATAGCACGGGCGTGAAGTAGAGCTCGCTATAGGCGAAATCCCAGAGCAGGAAGTTGCTGATACGTGCATCACCCCCGGTGCGGATACACAGCTCCGGCGGCGGAAACTCGCCGAGAGACAGCGTATCCTGAACCAACTGGGTCGTTATATCGGCTGTCTGCAAGTCGCCAGACTGACAGCGTTCAGCCAACTCCCGCGCGGCGCGGGTTATGTCCCACTGGCCACCGTAGTCCACGGCAATAACCACGGTCGCTTTACTGTTGTCGGCCGTAACCTTCTCTGCGTGCGTCATTAGACGCTGCAAACCCGGACTGAAGCGGCTGCGTTGACCGATGAATTTCAGGCGTACATTGTCTTCATGGAGTTGCTTGACCTCGGTGCGCAGATAGCGAGACAGCAGAGCCAGCAAGGCACGCACTTCGGGAACCGGACGCAACCAATTTTCGCTGCTGAAAGCGAACAGGGTCAGCACCTCTACCCCATGCTCCCGGCAGGCGCGCATAACCCCGCGCACTGCCTCAACCCCGGCCCGATGACCCGCCGGGCCGGGCAGATTATGCTGCTGCGCCCAGCGGTTGTTGCCGTCCATAATGATCGCCACATGTCGCGGAGTCACTGGGGACGGAACAGCTGAAGGCCTATCTACGGCCGATTTATCAGTCATACCCCGGAATCAGATCTCGAGAAGATCGGCTTCCTTCGCCGCCAGCCTCTCGTCAACTTTGGCAATAAAGGAATCGGTCAGCTTCTGAATCTGCTCCCCCCCCCTACGCTCATCATCCTCGCCGATTTCCTTGTCCTTGAGTAACTCCTTGAGCATGTCCATCGCATCGCGCCGAGCGTTGCGCACGGAGACGCGCGCTGCTTCGGCCTCGCTGCGTGCCTGCTTGATATAGCGCTTGCGGGTCTCTTCCGTCAGCGCCGGCATGGGGATGCGAATTACCTCCCCCGCACTGGACGGATTCAGACCCAGATTCGACTTCATGATCGCGCGTTCGATCAGGGGAATCGTCGATCTGTCCCAGGCGGTGAGGGACAGGGTTCGCGCGTCTTCAACATTGATATTCGCGACTTGGTTCAGTGGCGTATCCGCACCGTAATACTCAACGCGGATACCGTCGAGCAGGCTCGGGTGAGCGCGCCCAGTGCGGATCTTGTTAAAATTACTCGCCAGCGCATCGAGGCTTTTGCGCATCTGGCCATCTGCTTCCTTACGTATGTCGTCGAGCACCGGTGTTCCTCCAAAAAGCCAACTTACTATTCTATCAGCGTTCCGTCGTCGCCCCCGCGGACTATATTCAACAGCGCGCCGACTTTCTCCATCTCGAAAACCCGTAGCGGCATCCGATGGTCTCGGGCAAGACAGATTGCCGTCAGGTCCATGACCTCAAGCTTGCGGTCCAGGACTTCATCGTAAGTGAGACGATCATATTTCTCGGCATCGGGATGTTTCATGGGGTCGGCGGAATACACACCGTCGACCTTGGTGGCCTTTAGCACCACTTCCGCATCAACCTCGATGCCGCGCAGACAAGCCGCGGAATCGGTCGTGAAGAATGGATTACCGGTGCCGGCACAGAAAATCACCACATCACCGTTGGACAGGGCGCGCATCGCCTTGCGCCGGTCATAATGATCGACGACGCCGCTCATAGGAATAGACGACATCACCTGCGTGGCAATATTGGAGCGTTCCAGGGCGTCACGCATGGCCAGGGCATTCATCACCGTGGCCAGCATGCCCATGTGGTCACCGGTCACGCGATCCAATCCCGCGGCCTGCAAGGCGGCACCACGGAACAGATTACCACCGCCCACGACCAGTCCGACCTGTACACCGATACCGACCAGCTGGCCGATCTCCAGTGCCATCTGATCCAGTATCCTCGGGTCGATACCGAAACGCTCGCTCCCGGTCAGCGCCTCCCCGCTCAGCTTAAGCAGAATGCGCTTGTACTTCTTTTCCAAGGTACCGCTCGCCATGACACTCCCCTCCCCGCACCCAAGTCTACTAAAAAACCCGAGGCCGACGCCCTAAATCATTACTTCAGATACAAAAAACGGGGCCTTGGCCCCGTTTCTGCTGTGCTTTTGTGCTCAGCCCTGCAACTGTGCCGCCACTTCCGCAGCAAAGTCCACCGTCTCCACCTCAATCCCTTCTCCCACTTCAAAACGCGAGAAGGACATGACCGCTGCGCCAGCCGAGGAGACCAGCTTGCCGACGGTGGTATCCGGGTCTTTCACAAAGGACTGCTCCACCAGCGAATTCTCCGCCAGATATTTCTTGATCCGTCCGCCGATCATTTTCTCAACAATTTCCGGTGGTTTGCCGGATTCCAGCGCCTGGGCGGTATAGATCTCTTTCTCTTTCTCGACCAGATCCTGCGGCATATCTGTCGGGTTGACCACCTGCGGGCTAAGCGCCGCCACGTGCATCGCCACGTCGCGGGCCAGATCCTGATCACCAGCCTGCAATTCCACGAGCACGCCAATGCGCTTGTTGCCATGAACGTAGGCACCTACTACGCCGTTGGCCGCCGAAGTAACCGCAATGCGACGCACGCCAATATTCTCACCAATTTTCTGCACGAGTGCTTCCCGCGCCGACTCGAGTTCGCCAGCCATTACGGCAGCCACATCGGTGCTGCGCGAAGTGAAAGCTGCGTCCAGAACGCTGTTAACGAAGGACAGGAAGTTCTCGTCGCGGGCGACGAAATCCGTCTCGCTGTTAACCTCGAGCAGCACACCGTAGCTGCCATCGTCGGCAACGCGTGCAGCGACTATGCCATCTGCGGCGATCCGGCCCGCCTTTTTCGCGGCTTTCATACCACTGGACTTGCGAAGCTCCTCAATGGCTGCATCGATATCACCGTTCGCGGCAGTCAGGGCCTTCTTGCACTCCATGAGCCCGAGTCCGGTGCGCTCACGCAATTCCTTTACCTGTAAAGCTGACATGAAAAAATCTCCGGGGACGCCCCTGGTCTGGCTGCGCCCGCTGTTAATCGTTAAATCGATGTAACTGTAGTGGGTGCTGATCGTTTAGACGTGCAAACAGACTCCCTGGCAGAGGCTCCTGCCAGGGAACAAGACCAATCAGCCCTCCTGCGGAGCCGCCTCGGGAGCTGCAGGCACTTCAGCCGCTACCGCCACTGCAGGCGCTTCAGCTACTGCGGGCGCTTCAGCCGCTACAGCGACTTCAGCCACAACCGCGGTCTCTTCAACAAACTCATCGCTAGTCACGACAGGCCCGCCCGCTTCCGCTTTGCCTTCAATACAGGCATCAGCTACGGCCGCAACATATAGCTTGACCGCGCGAATGGCATCATCGTTGCCCGGGATCACATAGTCGACTCCATCGGGGTTGCTATTGGTATCCACCACACCAATCACCGGTATACCAAGCTTGTTGGCCTCGGTTATGGCAATGCGCTCGTAATCTACGTCGATCACGAAGAGTGCGTCCGGAAGACCACCCATGTCCTTGATGCCACCGATACTGCGCTCGAGCTTTTCCATCTGGCGCGCGCGAGTCAGCCCTTCTTTCTTGGTCAGCGCCGCAAAAGTTCCATCGGCCTGCTGACCTTCCAACTCGCGAAGACGCTTGATCGAGGCACGAATCGTCTTGTAGTTGGTCAGCATCCCGCCCAGCCAGCGGTGGCTGACATAGGGCATGCCAGCACGTTCGGCCTGCTCCTTGATGATCTTGCCAGCGGCACGCTTGGTGCCCACAAACAGGATCTTGTTCTTGGAGGCAGAAAGACGTGTCACCATCTCCAGCGCTTCGTTGAAGGCGGGGACCGTGTGCTCTAGGTTGATAATGTGGATTTTGTTTCGGGCACCGAATATGTACTGGCCCATCTTGGGATTCCAGTACCGGGTCTGGTGACCAAAGTGAGCACCTGCCTGTAGCAGATCACGCATACTTACTTGTGACATATAAAACCTTAGTTTTTAGTGGGTTAGTCTTCCGTGCGTCCCATCTGCAAACCTCCTGACCGGAGTCGAAGGCACCCTGCAAATAGTTGCGGCGCGCGGGCGTCGTTGTGCCGCGGGACTCAGAGCCCCTTTAACGGCGGCGCGCTTTATACCACAGCGCCCGGCTCGACACCAGTAATTCTGTGGCTGTGCTGCGCGCTGCCTTGCAGTTACGGTACAATATTCACTGCTCGCAGGCGCGCCATCCTCCCCAGCGAGTCTTGAACTTGCAACGCAACCTTCACAGAAACCTCGGTGACTACTACATGTCTGTAACTATCAAGAGCGATGAGGACTTCGCCAAGATGCGCGTCGCCGGACGCATGGCGGCAGAGGTGCTGGAAATGATACGCCCCCGGGTCGTCGCCGGCGTCACCACTGGCGAGCTCGATCGCATCTGCCATGAATACATTACCGGAGAACTGGACGCGATCCCGGCGCCGCTGAACTACAACGGCTTCCCGCGCTCTATCTGCACCTCGGTAAACGACGTCATCTGCCACGGCATACCGGCGGAGAATAAAAAACTGCGCAACGGCGATATCATCAACATTGATGTCACGGTAATAAAGGATGGCTTTCACGGGGACACGAGCATCATGGTGGGAGTCGGCGATGTCCCGCCACACGCCGAGCGGCTCATGCGTATTACCCAGGAATGCCTCTACCAGGCAATTGCCATCGTCAAACCGGGCACCCGTCTCGGCGACATCGGCCACATCATCCAGCAGCATGCCGAGGGCCACTACTACTCGGTGGTGCGCGAGTACTGTGGCCACGGCATCGGTACGGTATTCCACGAGGACCCGCAGGTGCTTCACTACGGCCGCCCAAACACCGGGCTGGAGCTGCAGCGCGGGATGACCTTCACCATCGAACCGATGATCAACGCTGGCAAGCGGCACACAAAACTCAATACCCATGACGGCTGGACCGTCACCACACGCGACGGCCGCCTCTCAGCGCAGTGGGAGCACACTCTGGGCGTCACCGAGGACGGCTGCGAAATCTTTACGAAACGCAGCAATGAGCTACTGTGATCAGTATGGGTAATGCCGTCCAGGTCGACGCCTCGAGACTTTTTGACCCGCAGCAGGTGAGCAAGGAGACCGCCGCATGCGGACTCGTGAGTGCGCTGCGCGGGGCGCTACGGCTGGCCAGCGAGAGTCTGGATGAGGATTTTCGTCAGGGGCACAGTGCGGGAGAACTGCTGCGCAAGCGCGCGCTGATGCTCGACGAGCTGCTGCGCTATGCCTGGCAGAAATCCAGTCTTCCTGTGGCCGGTTTGGCGCTGGTCGCCGTCGGCGGCTACGGCCGCGGCGAGCTGCATCCGCACTCGGATATCGATCTGCTGATCATCCGCGCTGACGAAGGTGACGCGCAGTCGAAGAACCTCGAGTCCTTCCTCACTCTGCTCTGGGACCTGGGTCTGCAAATTGGTCATAGTGTGCGCAGCATCGCGGAGTGCATTGATCAGGCACAGGCGGATATCACCGTACTGACTAATCTTATAGAGGCGCGTCTGCTGTTGGGCGAAGGCGCTCTGCTCGATACGGTAATGGCCGCTACCACAGCGGATGCCATGTGGGCCCCGGATGCGTTTTTTCGGGCCAAGCTCGAGGAACAGGAAGCCCGCCATACCAAGTATGCGGACACAGAGTACAGTCTGGAGCCCAACATAAAGGGGTCCCCGGGCGGCCTCCGTGACCTGCAGTTGATCGGCTGGGTGGCGAAGCGTCACTTTGGCTGGAGCACGGCGCGCGAGCTTACAGAAAACCGCTTCCTCACCGAGGCCGAGTCGACCACGATCACGCACGGTCAGGAGTTCCTCTGGCGAGTGCGCTACGCGCTGCACATGATCAGCGGGCGCGAGGAAAATCGACTGTTATTCGATCACCAGCGAGAGCTGGCAAAAATCTGGGGTTTCACCGACGGCGACAAACTTGCGGTCGAACAGTTTATGCAGCTCTATTACCGCTGGGCTCTGGCGCTCTCGCAGCTCAATGAGGTGCTGATGCTGTCCTTCGACCAGGCCGTACTGCAGGCCGCTAACCCGAATGTATTAGTCGCCATTGACGACTATTTTGAGCTTCGCAATGGCTATGTAAACGCCAGGCGAGACTCGGTATTCAGTGAATATCCGGGCGCTCTGCTGGAGGTTTTCCTGCACGCCGGCAATCATCCGCAGGCACAGGGTATTTCCGCAGAGACCATCAGGCTAATCCGTGAACATCGTCAGCTGATCGACGATAACTTCCGGCAAGACCCCGGGAACAAGCGCCTATTCCTCGATATTCTGCGCTCCAATGGCCGTCTGACCCGGCAACTGCGGCGCATGTCGCGCTACGGAATTCTCGGGCTCTATCTTCCCGCCTATGGGCAGATTGTCGGTCAGATGCAGCATGATCTCTTCCATGCCTACACAGTAGATGCGCACACCTTGCAGGTCATCGAGAATATCCGACGCTTTCTCAAGCCGGAGAATGATGAGCGCTTCCCCGTTTCCAGCCGTGTCGCGCGACGCCTGCCAAAAATCGAGCTGCTCTATATTGCGGGCCTGTTCCACGATATTGGCAAGGGCCGCGGTGGCGATCACTCAGAACTCGGCGCGGCGGATACTCGCGAATTCTGCCTCCAGCACGGCCTCAGCCCTCGCGATACGAATCTGGTCGAATGGCTGGTGCGCAACCACCTGTTCATGTCAGCCGTATCCCAACGCAAAGACATATCGGACCCCGAAGTGGTACAGCAATTCGCTGCTCACGTGGGAGACGAGAACCGTCTTGATTACCTTTTCGCACTCACCGTAGCCGATATCAACGGCACCAATCCAAAGCTCTGGAACGCCTGGCGCGGGAGCCTCCTGCGGCAACTCTTCACGGAGGCCAAACGCGCCCTGCGACGCGGTCTCGAGAATCCAGTCGACAAACAGGAATGGATCGCCGAAACCCGCGCAGCTGCCAGCAAGCTTCTGGAGTACCGCGGCTTTACGCCGGACGAACTCGGTGGGCTTTGGAAGGATCGCGGAGAGGACTATTTTCTGCGCGAAAGAGCGGAGGACATCGCCTGGCATACGGAGGCCATCGCCGATCATTCCGAACACAGTCGACCGCTGGTGCTGGTGCGCAATGGCATTGAATCCACGGTCGCCAATACCACACAGATTTTCATCTACGCACCTTTCGATATCGGTGCCTTTTCGCAGACCTGCTCGCGGCTGGAGCAGCTCAACCTGAGCATCCACGACGCGCGCATCTATCACGGCAGCGACGGTATGAGCCTGGATACCTACTTCGTACTGGATTTTAACGGTGAGCCTGTGGAAGACCTGGAGCGGCTTCGACATATCAGTCGCTACCTCAGTGACACCCTGGCCCTGGACAGCGAAATAACCACTATCGTACCGCGGCTTACGCCGCGCCGCGTGCGTTCCTTTCGCATGACAACGGAAACCACCATGAGCGTCGACAGCGCGCAGGGCGTATCCGTGCTCGAAGTGGTCTCCCTGGACCGTCCGGGACTACTGGCGCGCATAGGCGAGGTCTTCGTCGAATTTGGGGTAATCCTCCAGACGGCGAAAATCCAGACCCTTGGGGAACGGGTCGAGGACGTATTTTTCGTCACCGACATTGAGCGACAGCCCATAGTCGATGAGCGCCTCGTCGAGCGTATCCAGACAGCAATCTGCGCCAAGCTGGACTTCCGCGAGGCAGCCTGACTTGAACCCGGACCTCGGGGCGCTAAAGCCCTACCCGTTTGAGCGCCTGGCGCAGCTGTTCGACGATATATCGGCACCGACCGACCGCAAGCTTCTCAAGCTCTCTGTTGGAGAGCCACAGCACGCGCCACCGCCCATGGTGCTGCGCGCCCTGACCGACAGCCTGCACCTGCTCAGTCGCTATCCGCCAACCCGTGGTGAGGCGGTGCTGCGCGAGACGCAGGCGCAGTGGCTACAGCAGCGATTTGGCCTTGAGACGATCGACCCGGAGCGAGAAGTGCTGCCGGTGAACGGTACGCGTGAAGCGCTGTTCGCCATTGCGCAGACCTGTGTCGGCTCCCAGCAGAACGCGCTGGTGGGTGTTCCGAACCCGTTCTATCAAATCTATGAGGGCGCAGCACTGCTCGCGGGCGCTCGCACCGTGCTCTTCGACACCACGGAAGAAAACGGCTTTCTCCCGGACCCGGATGCAATTACGGCGGAGGAGTGGCAGTCCATGGCCCTGCTCTACCTGTGCACGCCTGGCAACCCTACGGGTGCGGTTATGGACCTGCCCCTGCTCGGTCGCTTCATCGAACGGGCCCTGGAGCATGATGTGGTGCTGGTGTCCGACGAATGCTATTCCGAAATATACCCCGATGAGAACAATCCACCCGGGGGTCTCCTGCAGGCCTGCGCCGCCGTGGGTAACCGCAACTATCGCAACTGCATCAGCATGTACTCCCTGTCGAAACGCTCGAATCTGCCCGGCCTACGCTCCGGTTTCGCCGCCGGCGATGCGAATATCATCGCGCAATTTCTCCGCTATCGCGGCTATCACGGGTCCGCGATGCCACCGCATCACCAGGTAGCGAGCACCGTCGCCTGGGGCGACGAAGCGCATGTCGTGGAGAACCGCGCCCGCTACCGGGAGAAGTTTGCAGCTGTGTCAGAGATTCTCGCGCCGGTGCTAGCACTCAATGAACCCGAGGGCGCCTTCTACCTGTGGGCAAAAACACCAGGTAATGACGAGGATTTCGCGCGGCGCCTGCTGCGCGAGCAGGGCGTCGTCGTACTACCGGGTAGTTATCTGGGCAGAGAAGGTTCAGCGGGCAATCCGGGCAGCGGACGTATACGCCTGGCTCTGGTCGCCGAACTGGCCGATTGTATCGATGCCGCCCAGCGCATCGCCATAGCGGCGCGCTAAGTGTCGATCGCCGGACCGTTGCCAAGCCGCCTTTTGACAGCTGGACTGTCTGTGCTGAACTACCCGTGCTGAAGAAAGAGCGCATCGCGTTTATCTTCGAGCGCCTGCAAGCACTCTACCCGGATCCGCCTATTCCTCTGGA
>JBLIIW010000122.1:0-11419 GCA_047635315.1 Halieaceae bacterium
CGCGGTACCTCACGGTAATCCTAGCGGTTGTTCAGGCAACCGGTATGACCGTTGGTATGGCAAACCAGGGCATGAGCTACGACACGGGGATCGTGTTCTTTGTGATCGCCATCACGTCCCTGGTCACGGGCGCCGTGTTCATGATGTGGCTGGGCGAGCAGATCACCGAGAAGGGTGTCGGAAACGGTATCTCGCTGTTGATTTTTGCGGGTATTGTTGCGGGATTGCCCGCGGCCATAGGCCAGTCTCTGGAGCAGGCGCGCCAGGGCGAGATCAATATCCTTGCGCTGCTGATGATTCTTATACTGGCTATAGCGGTCATCTACATGATTGTGTTCATTGAGCGCGGGCAGCGCCGTATCACAGTCAACTATGCCAAGCGTCAGCAGGGCCGGAAGATGTACCAGGCGCAGAGTTCGCATCTGCCGCTCAAGGTCAATATGGCCGGCGTGATCCCCGCTATTTTTGCCAGCAGTATCCTGCTCTTCCCGGCGTCTATCGCCCAGTGGTTTGGCTCCTCAGGATCTGCTGACTGGCTTCAGGATCTCGCCGTTGCTATCGGGCCCGGCCAGCCGCTCAACATCCTGCTGTTTACGGTATTTATTGTGTTCTTCTGCTTCTTCTACACGGCCCTGATGTTTAATCCGGTGGAAGTGGCCGACAACCTTAAGCGCTCAGGCGCGTTTGTGCCTGGTATTCGCCCGGGGCAGCAGACGGCGAACTACATTGATGGTGTCCTCACCCGCTTGACTGTATTTGGTTCCGCTTATATCGCGCTGGTGTGTTTGTTGCCGCAGTTCCTGGTTGTAACGTGGAATGTCCCGTTTTATCTGGGTGGTACATCGCTGTTGATCGTAGTTGTAGTGGTAATGGATTTCATGGCCCAGGTGCAGAGTCATATGATGTCGCACCAGTACGACTCGGTCATGAAGAAGGCCAATCTCAAGAATCATGGAAGTGCGGGCCGCGTTCGCTGAACGTCCGCCTGGGAGTAGAGAAATGAAAGTTAGAGCATCGGTTAAGAAAGTTTGTAGGAACTGCAAGGTGGTTCGTCGCAACGGTGTGGTGCGGGTTATCTGCAAGACGGATCCGCGTCATAAGCAGCGACAGGGTTAAGGCGAATTAACGTTGCCTTTAGGCAGCAAATTCGTTACACTCGCGCGCCTTTTTTCGGCTAATCGTATCCGGTCCGGCAGCACGCCTGGCGCGGTGGTTTGGCCTTTACAGTATTTCGGAGTGAAGTGAATGGCTCGTATAGCCGGGGTCAACATACCGGACAACAAGCACACGGTAATTTCCCTAACCTATATCTATGGTGTGGGCCGCACTCAGGCGAAGCGCCTGTGTAGTGATTGCGGCGTGGAAGGAAGTATCCGTGTTGGTGACTTGTCCGAGGCGCAGCTCGATACGCTGCGCACCAAGGTCAGTGAGATGTCCGTTGAGGGCGATCTTCGTCGTGAAATGTCCATGAACATTAAACGGTTGATGGACCTTGGCTGTAATCGTGGGCTGCGGCACCGCCGCAACCTACCGCTACGCGGCCAGCGCACGAAGACCAATGCGCGTACCCGCAAGGGACCAAGAAAGCCGATTCGCCGATAAAACCTGGTTGGGATCAACCGGGTCAGCGAATCCTAAATTAGTGTAGCTGCACCACTTGTGCAGTGTTGATATTAAGACGGGATCAGAAGAATGGCAAAGCCAGGTGCCAAAGGCACACGCAAGAAAATCACGCGCACCATCGCAGATGGGATCGCGCATATTCATGCGTCGTTTAACAACACTATTATTACGATCACAGACCGCCAGGGTAATACGCTGAGCTGGGCTACTGCCGGTGGTTCTGGATTCCGTGGCTCTAGAAAGAGCACGCCCTTTGCCGCCCAGGTGGCTGCGGAGCGCGCGGGTGAAGCGGCCAAGGAGTACGGGCTGCAGAATCTTGATGTCCAGGTAAAGGGCCCGGGTCCGGGTCGTGAGTCCGCGGTGCGCGCGCTCAATGCCTGTGGCTACAAAATCAGTAACATTACAGACGTGACGCCGATACCCCATAACGGCTGTCGTCCTCCCAAAAAGCGTCGCGTTTAAGAGGTAGCAAAGCTATGGCTCGTTATATTGGCCCCACGTGCAAGCTCGCTCGTCGCGAGGGCACAGATCTGTTCCTGAAAAGTGGCGTACGGTCGCTTGAATCAAAGTGCAAGCCGGAGTCTATACCCGGTCAGCATGGCGCCCGCCGTGGCCGCCTGTCTGACTATGGCGTACAGCTGCGTGAAAAGCAGAAGGTCCGTCGTATCTACGGCGTGTTGGAGAAGCAGTTCCGTAACTACTACAAGGAAGCGGCCCGAATAAAGGGTGCGACTGGTGAGAACCTCCTGCGCTTGCTCGAAGGTCGGCTGGACAATGTCGTCTACCGCAGTGGTTTCGGGTGTACCCGTGCCGAGTCGCGCCAGATGGTGGCTCACAAGGCGATTCTTGTGAACGGTATCGTGGTTAACATCCCGTCCTACCAGGTACAGGCCGGTGATGTGGTGGCGCTGCGCGAGAAAGCCAAGAAGCAATTGCGCGTGCAGTCGGCCATGGCGCTTGCGGGACAACGCGGTGAGCCGGAGTGGATTGACGTGAACGTAGAGAAGCTGGAGGCCGTGTACAAGGCGGCTCCGGATCGTCACGATCTTTCATCGGATATTAACGAAAACCTGATCGTCGAACTCTACTCGAAGTAAGCCGTCGCTTTGGCGCAGGCTTGAACACATGTCTTCAGAGTAGATCCACCCGAACAGTTAGCTTACAGGTGCCACAGATGCAATCATCAGTTAAGGACTTGCTGACACCCCGCAAGATCAATGTCGCGGAGAAGGGTAAGACGCGCGCTCAGGTTACCCTGGAGCCGCTGGAACGCGGTTTCGGCCATACGCTTGGTAACGCCCTGCGTCGTATTCTGCTGTCTTCTATGCCCGGTTGTGCAATCACCGAGGTCGAGATCGATGGCGTTCTGCACGAGTACTCAGCCATTGAGGGTGTGCAGGAGGACGTAATCGAGATCCTCCTGAATCTCAAGGGTGTGGCGCTGGTAATGAACGGTAAGGATGAGGCCGAGCTCGTCCTCAGTAAGGAAGGCGAAGGCCGTGTTACTGCGGGAGATATCCAGACCGATCACGATATCGAGATCTGCAACCCGGATCACCTTATCTGCACGCTGAACACCAACTCGGCTATCCACATGAAAGTCACTGTGTCGCGCGGCCGCGGTTACTCACCGGCAGATTCGCGTGAGAACCCGGAGGAGGAGACGCGTTCCATCGGTCGTCTGCAGCTTGATGCTACGTTCTCGCCGGTGCTACGTGTTTCTTATGTAGTAGAAGCGGCGCGTGTAGAGCAGCGCACGGACCTTGATAAGTTGGTACTGGATCTTGAGACCAACGGCACGATCGATCCTGAAGAGGCGATTCGTCGCGCCGCAACGATTCTGCAGCAGCAGTTAGCGGTATTTGTGGATCTTGAAAGCGAGGCGCAAGCGGTCTCCAGCGATGCGGAAGATGAGGTTGATCCGGTACTCTTGCGTCCGGTCGACGATCTTGAGCTTACGGTGCGCTCTGCAAACTGTCTCAAGGCGGAGAATATCTACTATATCGGTGACCTGGTACAGCGTACGGAAGTTGAACTGCTGAAGACACCGAACCTGGGCAAGAAGTCGCGGGCTGTCACTGGGTATGCGCCTGGAAAGCTGGCCCCCGGCGAGCCTGCGCAATGATGAGAAAGTGCTGAGCGCCTGATTGAGGTTGTGCCCCTCGCGGGGAAAGCGAATTTATAAACAATAGAAAGCTGTACTCATTGATGAGTACGCATTGAAGGACTAGTGAAATGCGTCACCGTAACAGTGGTCGTCAGTTAAACCGTAATAGTTCCCACCGTAAGGCCATGTTTCGCAACATGACCATCTCGCTGGTTGAGCACGAGCTGATCAGGACCACCCTGCCAAAGGCGAAGGAACTACGCGGCTATGCGGAGCCTTTGATTACCCTCGCCAAGAATGACAGTGTGGCAAATCGCCGCCTGGCCTTTGATCGCGTTCGCGATGATGCGGCGGTCGGTAAACTGTTTACCGAACTGGGCCCGCGTTACCAGGCGCGTCCCGGAGGATACATCCGTATCCTGAAGTGCGGCTATCGCACGGGCGACAAGGCACCCATGGCCTACGTTGAGCTAGTTGATCGTCCGCAGCCCGAAAAGCACGACGCAGACGAAGACTGATTTGGGTTTACGGTGCGCCTGGGGTTCAGGCGCGAAGTAGATAGGCTCCCGCAGCCAGCAGTAGGGCTATCGTAGCCAGTAATATCACCCTCCCGGCAGACCCTCTCGGGGTTTTGCCGGAGACGCTTTGCTTCTCATCCGCTGTTTCCTGACTCGCACCAAAGAATAGTAACCGGCTGTTGCCGAGCTCGATGAAGTCGCGGTCCTTAAGATAGACCGAAAGCCGTTTCTCACCGTTTACCCGTATACCGTTCGAGGACACCAGGTTGGTGATCCGCCAGCGCCCATTCTGCTGCGTCAACTGCGCGTGGCGTAAGGACACCGTGGGGTCCTCCAGCGCGAGGTCGCAGTCGCTCTGCCTCCCTATCTCCCAAACGTCTTCGGTATCTGCACCGTGGCTCTCGAGTTCGTAGACCTCCTTCGGTCTGGCCCCGGCACCCACCAGAATCAGGTGCGGCATGCTGCCGTGCCTGGCGATAGTCGAGGTTCCTGTCAGTCCAGGGGCGCTCGCTGGGCCCTGCAATACTTGTGTGTATTCCCCGGTACCGCTTTCCACCCAGCTCCCGGGGAGCGCTGCCTTTGCACTGGCACTCGGGGCCGCTGGGGCCTTTAGGGCCGGGATCGGCGGAGTATTCGCGGGCGCAGCGGCTGGGGGCGGCTCTGGACCGGGCTCAGGCGCTGTCCCTGGGCGCGGCGTCGGAACCGCCGGGGTAGGGGCGGCTTGCTCGTCCCCGGCCCTTGGGGAGTTGGTCCGGGTGATATCGTCGCCCGGGGCGTTGAAAACGGTCAAGTCGTCGGAAGTATCTGCCTCGGCTGGCAAGTGCACCCGCAGCACAAAGCGATCGATCTTTACACTGTCGCCGTTGGCCAGTTCAGTAGGGGAGGCGATAGTAATGGAATTCAGTTGTGTTCCGTTGGATGAGCCGAGGTCTTCGAGGGTCAGCTTGTCGTCGGCGAAATACAGCCGCGCGTGCTTGCGGGATATGCGGCCGCTCTTCAGGCAGATTTCGCACTCGTCGCTGCGGCCGATCGTGGCCGAGTCAGCGACGGTGTATTCGCTTCCGTCATCACTGATCAGTAAAGCTGTGGATAAGATGCTGCACCTCGATTTTTTTCATGCCCTATAGTGACTCCCTTAGTCGCCCATTACTTTAGTGATCACCGCCGCGGCGACAAGCATCGCTAGGACCGCGAAGCCGAGCAGGCGTCGGTTCCCTAAAAGCGTGGGGCTGCCCTGCTGATTCGCTGGATTGCCGTCCGGGGACTGCCCTGATGTCGTCGCGTCCCCGGAGGCCGGCGCCCGCTCACTTGCTGCGGTGCGCGACCTGATACGGCTAATCTCCGGTTGTTCGTCCGACAGGGTTTCTGTTATCCACTGCCGCTCGCCGGTGAGCGGATCCGTGGACTGGTAACGGGACTCGTAGATGATGGCATCGCTCTCAATGGGCGCGTCATCCTCAATACGCGTCGCGGCCTCAAGGCGTGTCGCCGGCGCCACGACCGTCTCCGGTTCAGCGGGCGTATCCAGATCTTTAGGGCTGGACACATCAATCAGCAGGGCCGTGATGTTGTCACGCCCGCCACTGTCGCGCGCGCGTTCCGCGAGGCTGGTAGCGCGGGCTTGAATGGGCTGATCGGTAGCTAGCAACTCGCAGATTTGACGATGTGACAGGGCATCGGTCAGACCGTCGCTGCACAGTAGAAAAGTCCCGGACGGCCACAGGGCCCCCCCGTTGACGCCGATTTCTACCTCTTCGGATTCCCCCCCCAGAGCGGAAAGGATTACATTCTGCTGAGGATGCCCCTTGGCCTCGCTGCGCTCCAGCTCACCGCGCGCTATCAATGCCTCTACCAGGGAGTGATCGCGCGTCAGACTCAGCAGGCGTTGCCCGTCCCAGAAGTAGGCGCGGCTGTCGCCAGCCCAGGCAACTACGAAGCGGCCGTCCAGAATCTGCACGGCGACTACGGTGGAGGCCATACCCGGCTCCCCGCCCGCGTCGCGCTTTTCAACAAGTTCGCGGATGCTGTGGTGTGCGCCGGTAATGGCGGCTTGTAGGGACTCGCCTGCGCGGCAGCGGGATTCGAGGATCTCACAGCTTAGATTTGAGGCTATCTCTCCGGCCTCGCGTCCGCCAACGCCGTCCGCGACTACAAACAGAGAGCCTTCTGCGGCAATCAGAAACCTGTCTTCGTTATAGGGCCGCTGTCCCGGGTCCGTGGCTCCTGCGGCGGATACCTGCGCGCCAGTCACGGCAGCGCCCCAAGCATTTCCCCGGCGCGTGAACTGAAGGCGTCGGGCTGGTATAGGCTCTCGTCTTCCAGTGTGCGAAACAGCGCATCCAGCTGCGTCTGCAGCTGCTCGTTGTCCCCTAACTCTATGCTGAGCGTTTCCACTCCAAGGAATACCTGTTCGGCTGCGGAATAATAGCGAAAGGCACTTTGCGCTCCCTGTTTGAGAAGAGAGTGGCGCAGTGCCAGTTTGCTGTCCCGATCATAACGTCTGCCAGCCAGTGAGGTCGCGATTCTTTGCAGTAATTTGTGAACTCCATTTGATCGTTCGCGCAGGGCTTGCGAACTTTTGGACGCAGCCTCGTGCAGGTCCTTGATGCCATCGCGCAGCGCGCCCGCTTCATCCGCATTGATTGTTGCTAAAAGGGCGGAGAGCACCACCAGCGTGCCGTCGTTGATGCGAACGCTGCCCGACACCAGCGCTGGCGCGCGCGGGTCCGGCTGCCAGCGGATGTTCTGCATACCGTGGTGACAGGCGTGGCACTGGAAAAACCCTAGTTCCGGGAACAGGCCATCGCCGGGGTAATTGCCGCTGGCGATCAGCTCCAGTAGTTGGGCGCTGCTCACCGCCAGTCCAGTCAGCCAGGTGGATACGGGATCGCGCTCGCCCTTGCGAGCGACATAGTCCGCATCCAGCCCATAGTGCACGGGTTGGTTGACCGAAAAGGTTTCCAGCTCAAAGGACAGGCGAGGGTGTCCGGCGCCCATAATGCGGTGTGTGGCGAATTTGTCTCGCGTGCCCAGATGACAGGAGAGGCACAGTTGTGCGCGCGATACCGGGTCATCTGCGGGATACATACCCATGGCGATGTTGTCGGCGTGGCTGCGGCCGGTTTCCGCGTGACGGTCCAGCCACTCTTCAGATCCCCCATGACAGGCTTCACATCCAACGCCATCGTCGAGTTGGAAGCGGCTGCCCCGCCGGTCCGCGCTGACGTTGTCCGCATGGCAGTCGAGGCACAACTCGGCGGTGTGCGCCGCGGCCAGGCCCAGTTTGTCGGCCATATCCCTGGACTGATCACTGAGTAGCGTTCGGTAGGCGCGCGAATGGTAGTCCTGTCGCAGCCAGATCCGGTACTCGTTAAGCCATATGTCGGAATCGTTGGCGGCGTTGACGCGGCCATGGCAGACCGCACTCGCGCAGCTCCCGACGCCCTCGTGGATGCGCCCGTCGGACTCCGGGAGAGGCTGTGCGCATACTGTAGCGCACAGCCCGAGGAGTAGCGTGGCGGCCGCGCCGCGCCCTAACGATTTTCCACGAACCATGGTTTTCCGTCTCTGTTCAGATAGAGTCGCCGCATCTCTTCCCCATTGAGGGGCCGTGATCCGACGCGCCCAAATACCGCGATCTGGTTGCCCGTTTCGTCTACCCCTCGATCGCGCTCAAGTCCGCGGCTCAGGGAGAGGGCTGGCGTTGAGGTTGGGTAGCGGGCGATAAGCTGCGGTCGCGGCTCGGGGCTGAAACCATAGAATTTTGGCTGGCTGTCCGGGGAGGTTAACTGCAGGACCTTCAGTCCCCCGCTACCATCTGCCAGATACGCGAAAAGCGATGCGTTGGTCGATCCCACGGTTACGTCGCGCACATCCTCAAGGCCGTTGCTGAACAGCGTGAGCAGGCGCATGTTCTCCGGGCGCGTAATATCAACGATGGCGAGGCCATCGGCGCCGCCCGCCACGTAGGCGTAGGTGCGCGCCAGATGCAGGCGCTGTGCACTATCGAGTGCAATGAGGTTATCCGGAACCAGCCTGGGGTGCTTCACGTCAGTAATATCGACGACTTTCAGTCCCTCGCTGTCCGTTACAAAAAGGTACCTGAATTGCAGGGCGACGGAGTGCGCGCCGCGCAGGGGCACCAGGGCGACCTGTTGTGGCGCCAGTGGATCTTCCAGATCCAGCACCACCACTCCCCGGTCGGCCACGATGTAGGCGTAGCGCCCACCCAGAGCCAGATGCCGGGCTCCGTTCAGGACACCACCCTCGTTCCAGGTGAGCGCGCGCTTCAGCTGGTTATTGCGAGGCTCTCCGTCGGCCAGAGTATTGACGTCGACCAGGATGAGGCCCTCCTGGCGATCGGTCAGGAGCGCGTAGTTGTACAGGGGGTGGAAGGGCTGCTCCTGGTTGACCTCACGCATGAGAACGCCGCTATTGCGCGGGGGACTGATCGGCTGGTTGGTCGGGAGTACGACGCAAGTGGCATCCTCGCTGCCCACCATGGTCTTCTGCCCAAGGGAGCTGAAGGGCGAGCTGATAAATCGCTGTGAAACGCCCTTGTTGGCGATATTGGCAATATCATAGATGCGCAGTCCCCGCGCCCCTTCCGCTACGAACAGGTATTCCCCGCGATGTTGCAAACAGCTTGCGGTACCCGAGTTGTGCGCATAAGCGTTTTGCAGAATACGATCGCCCGCAAGGTGCGCCTTGAAGTAATCCGGGTAGGCGTATTGCTGCAGATAGCTGCCGATCACCGCCTGGGGTTCCTGCCATTCGGTTAGCTGCGCGGCGTGGATCGTTGATTCACCACCCACCCAGGCGTAGTGCCCGACAAAATTGACGAAGCCGGTGCCGAGTACCAGTAACTGGGCCATGATCGCGTTGTTATCGCCCTTGCTGGCGAGGTGGCAGTCCTCGCAGTCCTTGGTTTCCGTCTTTCTGACCGTGTGCGGAAAATGCGGGTTGAAGGCCTGGGAACTAAAGCCACTCGAGGAGATAGGCGGCTGCTGGATGTAGATTTTTTCCCGGTTGGAGTTGGTCGATGACAGCACCAGGGCCGAGCTGGAGCGCACCGGTGCGATTTTTCCACCCTTGGCGGTCTCCCGGCGCCCGAGCAGGAACATCTGGTCTCGGGAAACCTGCGGGTTGTAAGTTGCAAAGTTGCGCGTTGCACCGCCCTCATAGTGGTGTCGCTCGGTCTTGTTGTTGGCCTCGATGGGCAGGTGACAGCCGGCACAGCTGGTGGTCCAGGATGTATGGCAGCTGTAGCACTCCATATTCTCATCCCCATGCGCATAATCGCCCGCCGCTTGCTGTACACCCCAGTCAAGCGTTGCTGTATCCCGGCTCATGAGTTTGGCTCTTGCGGCCTTCTCGTTGTAACTCGCTGTGCCCGGGGTGACGCTGTCCTTGACCAGACTGACTATCCATTCAAGCTCCGGGTCAACTGCGGAACGTTGCACGAGCTTGTTACCCTCCCAGGAAAAGCGTTTGCGCCCATCGGGATTGCGGATGGCTCCAAGATCGGTGCCGCCTTCCAGCGCGGCGGGTCCCGAGGTGAAGAGATTGGGGTAGGCATTCACGCTGCCGTGGCAGTCTTTGCAGTCGATCTCCACAGCCGCGGCGACTTCACCGTAGATATGGCCGTTGCCGTGGTTGTCCTGCGCGTAGTGACAGTCCACGCAGTGCATGCCCGCGTCGAGATGGATCGACGCCATATGCACGGCCTTGCTGAACTTGTCGGGATCCTTGTCGCTGACGACAGTTCCCTCGGCGTCCAGCAGGTTGCCGCTGCGATCCCGTTTGAAAACGGCACGGAAGTTCCAGCCGTGCCCATGGTAGTCGGCGAACTGTGTGTCCTTGAGTTCAGGGTTGAGTTTTGAGACCTCCTTCAAAAACTCGAGGTCGCCCCATTTGCCTCTGGGCGCGGCGCCTTCCGGGTTGCGCTCGAGAATCTCGTGCCGTTCTGCGTCGCTCGGATACTGCTGCTCCGCCGGCCACATGGAGGGCGCATCGGATTCGTAGTCCCACATGGTGTAACCGAGGTAACTGTTCACGAACATATTTGGCTGGTGCATGTGGCAGACCATGCACTGACTCGTTGGGATGGCGCGTGTGAAAGCGTGCTGCAGGGGGTGTCCAGGTTCATTGCGAGGAATCGTGTCGTCTCCCGACTGCGACTCGCCCATATGGCCGAAGCGCGCGTAGGGTCCCGAGTGCCGGGGATCCCGATCATTTGCGTAGATGACGTGACAGCTGGCACAGCCGGAGCTGCGAAAATCACCGGGCTGATCGTTGGTGCCCATAAACCAGGTGTGCGGATCGTTCAGGCGCGTCTTGGTGATATTGATGAGTGGTACAGAGATGCGTGCACCGGTGCCCGGGCCGCGGTTCGACTGGCGAATGTCGGGCCGTCCGGGTTCTTCCAGACGCTGCAACTGCCCCAGGGCATTGGGCAGTCCCGTCTCCGGAAACAGATTGCCGATATTGCGCCCGCCGCGCTCAAAGACCCTGAAGATATCGCCGGGCTTGGTGGTTTCCCAAGCCGGCAGTGGATAGAGCTCCGGGAGTATGCCCGCCAGCGTCATGGCGTCGTCGACCGGGGTCGGGTTTTTGAGCATCGCCGGTTCACCGTCGCGCGTATAGGCCTCACCGAGGAGGTAGCGCTTGTAGGGAAGAATACCGTTGTTATAGGAGGCGCCGCCCCACAGCATGGCCGAGGTTGACATCAGGCTGCGCTCCGCGGCTTGGATGATGGGCAGATGGCAGGCA
Organism: Halieaceae bacterium; assembly: GCA_047635315.1. Classification (GTDB taxonomy): domain Bacteria; phylum Pseudomonadota; class Gammaproteobacteria; order Pseudomonadales; family Halieaceae; genus Congregibacter. The sequence goes on from JBLIIW010000122.1 coordinate 11,020, forward strand.
CCGCAGGCTTCTCGCGCTATGCGGTAGTCCGAGGGATTGACGAAGCGCAGGTACTCCGGGCTCTCTTGATTGAGCAGCGTGTAGCTGCGCTTGGGGTTGGCGCTGGAAGGGTGCTTCCAGCGCTCGGGAAAGCGCGGCAGTACGTGCGCCGCGTTCATCGCCGCGCGGTAGCCTGGGTCACCGGCCACGCCGGCCGCCGGTCTGCGAGCCTGGGTGTTACCGCCGTGACAATCGGCGCAACCGAGTTTTACCGCTCGATTGGCGTGCATGGTTGGGCGGTCGACGCCGCTGTGGCAGCTCAGGCAACCAGCTGACTTTTGCTCCACTGCCTCTTTTGTCTGCTGGGCGGGCGCCGCTGGATACTGAACATAGTCACGGCTCACCGGGGTTTCCCGCTCGG
>JBLIIW010000123.1:0-11410 GCA_047635315.1 Halieaceae bacterium
TGTGGCGACAGCACGCTGACCTGGCTCAGCGGTTATCAAAGTTCTGATCTCGATGCCGCCAACGACTACGACTTTACCGTCGCCTCGGAGCCCTGGCCTGTCCCGGTCACCGTGGATATGGGGCCGGACGGGCCAGTCACGGTCGCGCGGGCTTTTTCCACGGACCGTTCGACCAGCACCCCGGAGCAGATCAGCCAGGAAATACGCTGGGCTTCGAACTATGACGGGGACTGGAATTTCATGGTCGGCGGCTTCTATCTGAACTATGAAACCGAACTGCACTACTACGTGTACAGCGCTGCGCTGGAACTCTTTGGCAGTGTTGCGGGCGTAGCACCGGACCAACGTCTGTTCGATAACGACAGCAAGTCCTATGAGCTATCAACCTGGGCGGCTTTCGGCGAGCTGTATTGGCAGGCCAGCGATGATGTGCAGCTCACTCTTGGGCTTCGTTACACTGAAGAGACAAAAGATTCACTGCAGCGCACGATTTACCTGAGCTTCCTCGCTGACCCCAGCGCAGCGGACGGCGGCTACGATACCTTTAACGGCGAGTGGAGCGAACCCACCGGAAAGTTCAATGTGACCTGGGATGCGAGTGATGAGGTGATGGCCTATGCGACCCTATCGCGGAGCTACAAGAGCGGCGGTTTCAACCCTATCGACGCAGAGTCGGCGCTGCTGGTCAACAATCCGCAACTCGCCGAGTTCGACCCCGAATACATCAACTCGATTGAAGTGGGAGCGAAGACGCGCCTCTTTGATGAATCATTGCAGGCCAACGTGACCTACTTCTACTACGACTACGAGGGCCTGCAGATATCGAAGATCACCAACCAGACTTCGCTCAACGAAAACTTCGACGCCTCCATCCAGGGAATTGAAGGAGAGTTCATCTGGGTTCCCAGCGAGCACTGGCGTTTCACCGCAAACCTGTCCTGGCTGGACACTCAGTTGGCCAGTGGGGGCAGTATTGACCCGGGTAACATCAATCTTCTGGGCACCACCGAGAACATCATTAGCACGCCCAACGCGAACATATACGTGGGTCCCGGCTGCCCGGGCGGGATCGTGCCCTGTGACGGTCTGGAGACGAACGTGGACGGCAATAATCTGCCCAACGCCCCGGAGTTTTCGGTGAATCTCGGCGCCGCCTACAGCTGGATGCTGGGTAACGGCATGTCAATGTCGGCCGCAGCTAACTACTATTGGCAGGATGAGTTCTACACGCGTGTTTTCAATGCCGTGAATGACCGGGTTGACGCCTGGGACGTTATTAACGCAACCCTGACCCTGTTCAGCGCAGACGACCAATGGTTCGCGGAACTATGGGGGCGCAACCTGAGTGACGATGACCATGTCACAGGCCAGTACCTCGGCGACCAGAACGTTGGCCTGGCAACCAACCAGTTTCTCCTCGAACCACGCACCTACGGGCTGACCGTTGGCTATAACTTCTGAGCAGGGCCCAACTATTGGCGGCGCAGAAGCTTCTGAATCAATTCACCCAGCAGACGAAACTCGGTCTGGCGCGGGGTTTTGCGTCGCCACATAAGTCCTATTTGTCGCGAGACTGAGGGGTCGTCGAAGGGCGTGACAGCAATGTCCGCTGTCGCCAGCCATCCGGCTTTGAGCGCCATGGCCGGGAGCAGAGTGAGTCCGATACCGCTGGCCACCATCTGCAGAACCGTGGTCAGGCTGGTGGCCTGGTACGGCGTCGTGTACTCGCCGCCGCGCAATTTACAGGCCTCCAGCGCGTGCTCACGTAGGCAGTGTCCGTCCTCGAGTAGCAACAGATCCTGGCCGCGTAAATCGGCAACGTTCACGCGTTCCTGATCCGCCAGCGCATGCGTGTGCGGCGAGGCCAGCAGAAAAGGATCATCCAGCAGGTGCATCGTTTCGACTCCTTCGGCCGCAAAGGGGAGCGCCAACAGCAACAGATCAAGCTCCCCACGATACAGCAGTTCAATGAGCGGCTGCGTCTGGTCCTCACGGATAAATGGCATAAAATCCGGATGCGTATCACGCAGAGCCCGGAGCAGGCCCGGCAGCAGGAAGGGAGCAATGGTCGGGATTACCCCCAGGCGCATGCGACTGCTAAATGGCGCCGCAGAAGCCTGGCACAGGGCCATCAGGTCCTCCACGTCGAGGAGAAGGCTGCGCGAGCGTCGGACCACATCTTCCCCAAGGGGCGTAAGCACCAGCGTGCGATTATTACGCTCGAGGAGGGACGCATCGAGCACTTGCTCAAGCTCGAGGATGCCAGCGCTCAGGGTCGATTGGGACACGTGGCAGGCCCTCGCCGCGCGTCCAAAATGGCCGTGTTCCACAACCGTGCAAAGGTAGCGCAGCTGCTTGATAGTCGGATGTCGGTTCATAGTCTTCGCCTGGCCCTCAGATCAATTGAAGCACAGCTGGCCTCGTCTGCGTAGCCACAAGACCCCAGCGGGTGCCCTGTGGCGCTATACTACGCGCATGGAACTGATAGTTTTTGATCTTGACGGCACGCTGCTTAACAAGTCCTCACAAATTTCCCCCTATACTCGGGAAACACTGCGTCGACTCACCAAACGCGGCATAGCGTATACCGTAGCAACAGGTAGAGCGCTGCACGGCGCCGTGGATATTCTAGAGGGGCACGGTTTCGAACTACCCCAGATCTTCAAGAACGGTGTGATGATCTGGAATCCACAGGAACGAGGCTACAGTAAACATCATCTGCTGACCGTAGCCGAGATCGGGCACGTGGCGGAAGCCTTTCTCGCGCAGGACATTACTCCGTTCTTTTTTACCCTTGAACCCGGTCACCGGCACGCGGTTTATCATCCACCCCTGCGACAACCGGTTGAGTACAAGCTGGTCAAAAGTTTTTCGCGCGAGCGCGATCTGCCGGTACTGCCCATTGCGGAACTCCCGGCAGATGCCGACATCACCAATATCAGTGCCATGGGACCGGAGCATCGCGTGCGCGCCGTCGCCGACACCATCAGCGACGCAGATCAGCTGGTGGCCTACATGGGCAATGCCATTGAGGATCGACGCCTTAGCTGGATCGACATACATCACCAGTCCGGCAGCAAAGGCGGCGCTGTGGAACACCTCAAGCAGGAACTGGGTTTCGAGCGTGTGATTTGCTTTGGTGACAGTGACAACGACCTCAGTATGTTCGCGCTTGCGGACGAGGCCTATGCACCGGCAAATGCCAAAGCCGAGCTAAAGGCCGCAGCAACCGCTGTAATCGGGCACCACAATGCCGACGGCATTGCGCGTTTTCTGCGCGAGCGCTACCAGCTGTAAAACCCGCGCGAGTCCGCAAATAGTAGGGCGCTGGGGATGCCGGCGCTGGCGATCTATCTGTGGGTCCTGGCGAGCCGTCCCTCTGCGCTGAAGAGATACCTGCGCCATCCGCAGCTGACCGGGGTCCTTTAATAGGCTATAGCGCATCTTCTCCTGAACGGTGACTCGCGCTCGTTAGTGCTCTTCTGGACTCTCGCAATCTGGGCTATCGCCGAAATACTGCTGATCAATCGACGCGAGGGGCAATGGCTAAAGCCACCTTCCCCCAGCATAGGGACCGACGTGCTAACGGCAGTCATTGCCGCAGTCGTGATGGTTGCCCTTGCCTACGCGCACCCCTGGTTTGCCGGGGTGCAGGTGATTTATTAGGCGTTTGGCCAAGCCGTTCCGCTCACCTCTGGAAGACACGCCGCACTCGGGCCCAGCGGGCCTGAGCGCCAGCAGACAGCGTCTAATTCGCATTTCCTCCATCAATAAATAAAGGGCTTGGCAGACCTGCCCCAGGACGCTCCCTGCGGTTCCGACCGCAGTCATATTTGATGCAAATCAAGTGCCCCCGCCAGAAAATCGTTCACATTCCCTACTCGACCTCAAAAGGTCTGCAACCTCAGCATGCGCTTTGGCTGCGCGAAGACCTGAGGCGACCGCCAGAACTCCAAGGAGCGTCCTGCGATACGATTTGCACCACTAACGATGAGCCGACTCTGTAGCGTCAGCGTGGCGCTTCTGATCACCCTGCCCTTTGCAACTGCACAGACCGATGAACCACTCCGCGCCATCGAGCCTGAGGGTGCGCAGCGCAACGTCGAGCGACAGGAGGTGCAGACCAACGTCAACGCGGTTCACGAAGACACCCGCAAGCTGGTCGACCAATTCCGCGCTGAGCTAAAGATTGTCGAGGGCCTAGAAACCTACCTTGGCTTGCTGAAGCAGCAGATCAACGCGCAGGAGCAGGACATAACGACGCTGGAGACTTCGATTGGCGATGTCGCGGTGATTGAGCGCCAGATTCTGCCGCTTATGGCGCGCATGATTGATGGACTGGAGCAGTTTGTGACCCTGGATGTGCCCTTTCTTTCCGAGGAGCGTCGTGCGCGTGTCGCTAAGCTGCGCCTGTTACTCGCTCGTTCGGACGTAACCGTTGCCGAAAAGTCCCGGCGCGTCTTCGAGGCCTACCAGATCGAGAGCGATTACGGCCGCACTATCGAGGCCTACCGCGCCAAGCTCGATGCCGGCGGCGCCAGTTTTGACGCGGACTTTTTACGCGTAGGGCGTGTTTCCCTCATGTATCGCACCGTCGGCGACGAGCGGCTTGGCTACTGGGACAGCGACGCGGGAAGCTGGGCAGCCCTGCCCAATACCCCGTACCGCCGTTTCATGGAAAAGGGCCTCAAGGTCGCCCGGCAGGAAGTTGCCCCGGAGTTGCTCACGATTCTGCTGAACAGTAAGTCTGTGGAGGCACTACCATGAAAGTCATCCGCGCAGCGAGTCGAATCACCCTGGCAATGATCCTGCTGACCGGCGCTGCGCTACACGCAGGAAGAAACCTGATGATAGCCACTCAAAGGGGTCTGCGTCAGCTCGCCGCCGGATTGCTCTTAGTGTATTGGCTGCTGGCCCCCGCGAGTGCGATCAGCAAAGAAGCCGTTGTTGCTATGAGTGAGAAAGTGTACAAAATTATGGGCGAAGTGCAGCTGCTCATGGATGCGGAAGACTACACAGCGGCCCGCGAGCAGCTCGAATTACTGCGTGCACGAAAACTCTCGAGCTACGAACTGGCCCACACCCTCAACATGATCGGCTACACCTGGTATGAGCAAGACAGAATCGACCTGGCTCTGGAAAATTACGCTGAGGCGCTACCACTGCCCGACCTCCCCAACTCCATGCTGGTCACCCTGCGCCTGACTATGGGGCAGCTTAATCTGGTCAGCGAGAATTATGTCGCCGCCGAGAGCCACCTGCGTGCGTTATTGGTTTTGCCGGAGCAATATCTTGCGGGCAACCAGGTCCTCCTTGCCGCAGCGCTGATGGGCCAGGAACGCTTCAGCGACGCGCTGCTTCCCCTGCAACAAGCCATCGAAACAGCAGCTGCGACCGGGAATAAACCGCGGGAAAACTGCTTATCCATGCTCACCTCCGTGCACTACGAGCTGGATGACTACCCGGCCATGCGCGACGTGGTGGAACGACTTACCGTGCTCTACCCGCGGGAGACCTAGCTGATGAATCTGGCCGCCCTGCACGGGCAATTGGGCGAGAGCGAGCGGCAACTGGCGCTGGTGGAGTCACTGTTGGACGACGGCCGACTCACACAGCCGGCCCACCTGAAAATGATTGCCAATCTTTACCTCGGGGAAGAGCTCCCCTACAAAGCCGCCACACTGATGGAAGCTGAGCTGGCCAGCGGGAGAATCGAGTCCACGGTGAGCAATCTGGAACTGCTATCCCAAGCCTGGTACATGAGCGCCGAAACGGAACGCTCTATAAAGCCGAGAGTGGCGAACTCTATCTCCGTCTGGCCAGGCTGCACATGGACGCCTACCAGTGGGCAGCTGCAGAAAAGGCCGCCAAAGCCGCGCTGGAAAAAGGCGGGCTGCGTCAGGAGGGCCACGCCTGGCTACTGCGCGGCATGGCTGAGGTGCGTCTCAAGCTCTTCGAGGATGCTCAGCAGCGCTTCCGCAAAGCTGAGCGCTTCGACTATACCCGCAGGTAGGCTAAACAATGGCTGAGCTACGTGGAGGCGGAAGCCGCACACATTGCAGCCGTTGGCGGCTAGCCTCGCGAAGTACCTGCTGGGGAAAGTGCACATGCTGTGTGCTGGTCTATACTAACTAGGACACGGTGCGAATAAGGCCTACCGCAACAGCTCACACATGCGCGGGGCGGGCTGTAGCCCTGACTCCAGCCCCTGAGCGGGATGCGGAGTCAGCCCGCACCCGACAGCTCAGCGGCCGGGTTCGATAAGGTACTTTTCTCCGGTCGCTTGCTTGCCGTATACGGCTATGGCCGCCGGAGACAGGGCTTCGGCCAGGCCGATACGCTGGCTGTAATGACTCGCGAAAGTAGTATCGATTTCCTCCGCCACACGATGACGCATACGCCCCACCCGCTCTCCTCCCGCACGCGCGAGAAAATTAGGTAGCAGCCAGCCGCCCAGGCCCCAGCAGAAACCGAAATTACGCTGCAGCATGGTGGCGGACACATCCAGGCCGCCGTAGATATAGACCTGCTTGAACGCCGCCGAACCGTAGCGGCTGTACTCTTCCATGTTTGCCACAGCGACGGTTTCCATTGCCGACAGGATCGAGGTGACCTGCCGGCCACCGCCTATGGCATCGAAGGCCAGGGTGGCTTTGGTCGCCGTCAGCGCGCCTACCAGATCCTCACGAAAACTGGCCGCAGAGGAATTAACAATATATTCCGCGCCCAGCTCCCGCAGGAGCGCCACCTGCTCTTCCTTGCGCACGATGTTTAGCAGCCCGATACCATCAGCGAGGCAGATACGGTTCAGCATTTGCCCAAGGTTCGAGGCCGCGGCCGTGTGCACCAGCGCTTCGTGGCCTTCCATGTGCATGGTTTCGGTCATGCCCAGGGCGGTCATGGGATTAACGAAGCAGGACGCGCCCTGCTCTGCGGTGGTGCCTTCCTTGAGGGGCAGGCACATAGCGGCGGGCAGGCAGCGATATTGCGCATACATTTCGCCACCGAACATACCAACGGTCTTACCCAGCAGGGCTTGCGCCTCATCGGACTTACCCGCCGCGATCACCACACCCGCTCCCTCGTTGCCGACGGGCAGTGACTGACCCAGGCGACCGCCCATCATGCGCAGTCCCGCGGCAGAGACATCAGCCTCTACCACCGGCGCATCCGGCGTTCCCGAAAAGCGCGCAGTGCTCATATCAGCCGCACCGAACAGCAGCCCAAGATCGGAGGGGTTGATCGGCGTCGCGTCGATACGCACGAGGACTTCATGGGCCGCCGGCTCAGGCGCCAGGGACTCCGCAATGCTGAGTCGCAACGTGCCCTCTTCCGTAATGAGCGAATGTAATTGCTTGTTGGCTGTGCTCACGACAAGTCTCCTTGTTATTATTGGGCATAGGTATTGCAGCTGCGCTGCTAGCGGCGCGCAGTATACGCTCCGTGCATTACAGCGTCCGCCAATTCGTCGAAGAACTCTCGCGCTATACTCGCTGTCCGCTTTTCACTACTGGTCGCCATGATGCTCAAGGACGTCTTATCGCCGCAAAGCAACCCGCTAGCCGAGCAGGAGGCCCTACGCGAGCATATTAATCGCGCCCTCGCCGTGCAGCCGCCGGCGGATTTCGAGCAAAAAATGATCTATCGCTTTGCGAAACTCTGGTTCCGGCCGAGTCTCTTCAACACCGAGCGCATCCCCGACCGGCCCTGCCTGTTTATCGGCAACCACGCGCTGTTTGGATTTGACGGACTGGTAATACTGCCGGTGATGCTTGAGGAGCTTGGGCGTTTCCTGCGGCCCATGGGCGATAAGTTCCTGTTCAGCCAACCTGCACTCGCCAGGGGTCTGCTGCGTCGCGGGGCCACCATGGGGCATCCAGAGGTGGCCCGCGCACTGATGGCCCACGAGCAGGACATTCTGGTGTTTCCCGGTGGCGCCCACGAAGCCGTAAAATCCAGCGGGGAGCGCTACCAGCTACAGTGGAAAGACCGACTGGGCTTTTTGCGCCTCGCAGCGGAGTACGGCTATACGATCGTCCCCTTTGGCCTGGTGGGCCCGGACGAATTCTACGAGTACCTGATGGACAGTACGGAGGTGGTGTCACTGTTACAGCGTCTCGGACTGTGGACCGATTCCATGCGCAGCGACGCGATCCCACCGATTCCGCGAGGCACTCTGGGCACATTAATGCCGAGGCCCCAGGCAAGCTTCCTGAGCTTTGCGGAACCGCTGTCGCTGCCGGCCCCGGGTAAACGCCCGGTGGGCAAACAGCGCCTGCTCGCATGGCGACGCGAGGTGGCACAACGCATAGATCATGAGATTGCGCAGATGCTGCTGCAGCGGGAACAAAGTCGACACAAGCTCGGCCTACTGCGCCGACTGGCGACCTTGTAGGCCACCCGACAGCGTATCCACCCTACTCCGCGAGTACCCGCGCAAGCCGCTCCGGCTGCCGCCAGCGGCTACCGAATACACGCCAAAGGTACAGCAGTGAGTTGATAATAAGGGTCACGACGAACACCCCCCAGCTCACCAGGGGCCCCTCCTGCATGACAACGATCACCAGTACCTGCGCGAGCAGCATCAGCACATGCACGATCATGGAAGTCAGCATCAGCCATCGAGTATCACCGGCCCCTCGCAACACGCCGCTGCACACCAGAATCAGCGAGTCAGCGACAACGTAGGTCGCCATCCCCACCATCATCGGTGCGCCGACCGCAAGAATTACCGAAAAATCCTCCCCGGGAGTCGCGAAAACACCGAGCAAGGGCTCACGAAAGATAACGAACAGGATACCCAGCGCCCCAGAGTAGGTGACACCGAGAATAAAACCGGCCGCAATGACCTCATTGGTGCGTGACAGATCTCCCGCACCGACCGTGCGTCCGATCATGCTCATGATCGCAATATTCAGCCCCATCAGAGGCACAAAAGACAACATATCCCAGTTGAATACGATGGCCATGGCCGCGCCTTCGGCAATACCGTAAGACTGAAACATCAGCAGGAATACGTTGAAGGTGCCCATACCAACCAACACTTCCAGCCCCGAGGGCAGGCCGAGGCGGAGATAGCGACGCATGATACCGGGGACGTAGACGAAAGAACTGTGCACGGAAAAGCGCCGTGCATGAACAGCATTAAAGTAAAAGAGCAGGTAGATACCAATCGTCACCAGGGCCGCCAGCACCGTGCCGAGGGCTGCACCCGCAATACCCAACTCCGGCAAGCCAAAGCGTCCAAAAATCAGCGCATAGCTGAGCGGTACGTTGAGTATCACGCCGATCACATCGGCAATCATCACCACCCTCGTGTGGCCGATGCCGGAAAAGTACGAGGCCATTACCGTCTTCAGCAGGAAGGCAAGCGCACCGATCCACAGGGTCAGGAAATAGGGTTTCTCAAGCTCAATCAGTTCAGGAGCGTGCCCCATCCACTCGAAAAGGTTGAGCATCGGCCACGCCAGCAGCAGCAGCAGCGGCTGCGCAAGAAAACAGAGAATCACGCCCTGAGACACAACCTTCGGGCAACTGGGCAGATCCCGACCCCCGAAGTACTGTGCGACCATGGCATTGCCGTAAGCCGCGATGCCGTTAAAAAAACACAGGCACACCCAGAAGGACACGCCGCCGCCCAGAGATGCGGCCACGTGCACGGAACTCACTCGAGACAAAAAGAAACGATCGGCGAACATCATGAGCGCGAAAGCGCCCTGGGACACCACCATGGGCAGCGCCAGTCTGAACAGTTCGCTTAGCGTTTGACGGGAGAACCACATGCGTCCTGCCTCCGGGAGGGCGGCTATTCTACCCTTGCGTGGCGCGCCTCAGTCGACTCTTTTCCTATGCGGATACCGCGCACTACTCCGAGTTCCGCTCAGTGCCGCAGCTCGCACAGCAGCGCCCTCAGGGCCCTGCTTCGGCCACGCCGAGGCGCGACAGATTCGTCACCATATCCTGCGCTGAACTGCTTGGCTTGACCGTACGATCGATGAAGGCGATACGGCCTTCCTTGTCGATATAGAACGTATGACGTTTAGCAAAACCCCTGGTGTAGACACCGTAGGCTTTGGACACAGTTCCGTCCGGGTCGCTCAGCAGAGGAAAATCTGCTCCGGTTTCATCCGCGAAAGCCTCGTTCCTCTCGACCGGGTCGGTGCTGGCCATGAAGTAACTGACATCAAAGGCCCTGATGCGCTCGCTGTTTTCAGCAAGGGACTTGCACTCCACGGTGCAGCCGGAGGTAAACGCCCGGGGAAACCATGCCAGCACCACCGCCTGCTGCCCCTTGAAATCCGCTAGGTGGTACATATTGCCGTCAGATCCCTGCAGCTCGAAATCCGGAGCGACATCGCCAACCGCGAGCTCTGCGAGTGAAGGCAAGGGAGCAAGCGCGCAGGCGAGCAGTGCGAGGGGAAGAAAAGATCTTAGTAACTGGTGCATGGCATTTCGCATAACAATCTCCCTGAGGGGTGTGAGCTATCTACGCAGAAAACAGCGAGCAGATCACTTCCCCAGGCAGTACCGACAAGGCCAGCCCGCGACCCCGCCATGGCACAGGGCTCGCGATACCTGTGAATCCGTGCCTCTGCGGAGCGCAAAACTCCAATAAAACGACCTGAAAAAGCCCTAGGACAGGCGCAGGGAACACTTTACCTTGAGCGAGCATGCCGGTAGCCTGACAGGGCGACGCGGGTAGCCCTACTTCGGCGCCTACACTAACCGGGCGAAAGTCCGACCAAAGCCAGACGAGAGTCAAGGAAACTTCATGCGATTGAAAGCAATATCCGGGGTGGTAGCCGCTACCGCCCTGCTCGCCGCACTCGGCGGATGTAGTAAAGAAGATATGAATGATGTCAAAAGCAGCGCAGCGGACGCCGCAGACTCTTCCAGCGAGATGGCCAGCGATTCTATGGACAATGCCGGTGACATGGCTGGTGATGCCATGTCAGCAACCGACGAGGCCATGGGCGATATCGGCGAAGCCGCTGAGGGCGCTATGGACTCTGCAGGCGAAATGGCAGAAGCAGCGACCGACAGCATGTCGGACATGGCCGCTTCCGCCGGTAAGAAAGCCGAATCCATGATGGGCGATGCAGAAGCCAAAGCGGGTGCCATGATGGACGACGCAGATGGCGACGCTGAAAAAGCCGTTGACAGCATGAAGGACAAGATGTCCGACGACTAATAGTGGCCTGACACCTGCTGCGGGACATTGCATGGGGAAGTCCCGGGGTCAAAGACCCCGGCTTTTTTGTGCCCCGCAGCAACCCGATAGCGGCCAGCGCAATAGTGTTGGCATGACGATTAAACCCCGCAAACCCCGCATAAATATGACGACAGCGTGAATGCCGCAAGCGGTCAATGGCCGCACCGCTGGGACCTGCTACTTCGCTATCGCTACATT
>JBLIIW010000124.1:0-11387 GCA_047635315.1 Halieaceae bacterium
ACCCGCAGAATTGGGCAAGCAGTTCGGTTTCTATCAGTCAAAACCCTGGACTGCATTCACACCCGTGCTGCTAACCCCTGAGGAACTCGGTGACGCCTGGGACGGCAGCAAGCTACATCTGCCCCTGCGCGCCAGCCTCAACGACCAACTGGTCGGTGAACCCAATGCCGGCGTTGATATGACTTTTGACTTTCCAACACTCATCGCACACTGCGCGAAATCGCGCTCACTCATGGCCGGGACAGTGATTGGATCGGGCACCGTATCCAATGCGGGATCGCCGGCGGGCTCCTGCTGCCTCGCCGAAGTGCGCTGTCTCGAAACAATCCGCGACGGCAAAGCCAGTACACCCTTTATGTCTTTTGGTGACCGGGTGCGCATTGAGATGCTCGACGCCACCGGTCATTCACCCTTTGGCGCAATCAACCAGGTAGTCAGGGCATATACGCCGCCCACGGAGTGACGCCATGCAGTTGTTCAGCTACTACCGCTCGTCTGCGGCCTACCGGACACGCATCGCCCTGAACCTCAAAGAGTTGCAGTACGACATCGTTCCCGTAGATCTGACGAAGGACGAGCAGCGCCAGGATGCTTATCTTCGCGAGAACGCGCAGGGTCTGGTACCCGCGCTGAAACTCGACAGCGGCGAGGTGTTGACACAATCTCAAGCCATTCTCGAATGGCTTGAAGAAACATTCCCTACCCCGGCGCTTTATGCAGCGGACCCTTTTGACAGAGCTGGCCAGCGCGCCCTGTGCCAGCATATTGCCTGCGATATCCACCCCCTCAACAATCTGCGCGTATTGCGCTACCTGCGCAATGATCTGGATCTTGCCCAGGCGCAAGTGAACGACTGGTACGCACACTGGATTCAACTGGGATTCACCGCCATCGAGGAGGCTCTCGCGAGATCCCCTGATAACTTCTCCCTGGGGGAGCGACCGGGAATGCTGGAGATCTTACTGGTGCCTCAGGTATACAACGCGCTTCGTTTCAAAGTTCCCATGGATGAATTTCCCGCAATCATCGCCCTGGACCAGCGCTGCGCACCCCTCAACGCATTTCAGGCCGCACATCCAGACGCGCAACCGGATTCACCGGCTAACTAGGCTGCGAAGGTGTCGCAACGCCTCGGGTGTATCGGCATCAAGAAGAACACCAGGATCATCAACGGCCACCGCGACACAGGCCTCCGGATTATCGCGAATTAGCGTGCTAGCGCCGCGGTCGCCCTGGAGTTTTCGCAGCGCCGGAATAAAACGCCGGCCAAACACAACTGGATGACCGCGCCTGCCCTGGTACAGCGGAAAAACGATACGATCTTCCGACGCCTCGCTACACAGTGCTGCGAGAGTGTTTTGTTGCAGTAGCGGCATGTCCGCGAGAGCGACGATGACGGCAGAAAACCCGGCGCAGTGCCCGGCCGCCTCTGCCAGAGTTGCACCCATCCCTTTATTCGCGTGATCGCAATGCAGCACCTGTGCGCCCGGTAATTCCAGCTGTAGCCCCAGCGCACGATCAACCGCATCAACACCCAGGCAAACCTGCACCGACAGTTTCGCATCCAGGTAAACGTTCAGCGTTGCCTCGAGCAGACTCACACCGGGAATGAAAAACTCGCTGCGTTTATCAACACCAAAACGACGCGAACTCCCAGCCGCAAGCAACAGTACGCACAACTCCGTACTGCGACTTCCCTGTGCATGTTTATCCATAAATTACATTCCGCACTGCGCTGGATCTCCGTTTGTTTTTCCGCATTCGCAATTCGCGCGACAACATTGACACCGTATCTCGCAAGTGATCGGCACTCAAACCCTTGCCATTGCTCGCGAAAACCTTATGCTGCAGCGAGCGGTGAAAGTATTCCGCTAAAACGCTGGCTTTATCGGCAGAAAGATCGTAGCAAGGGGAATGATCATGGCAGGTAAGTTTGAACTAAAGAAAGGCAAGACCGGCAAGTTTTCCTTTAACCTGAAATCAGGCAACGGGCAGGTGGTTTTCACCAGCGAGTCTTACGAAAACAAGCGTTCCGCGACAGCGGGTATCACATCCGTTAGAAAAAACGCTCCCAAAGACGCTCGATTTGAACGCAAAACCTCCACCAAGGGTCAGCCCTACTTTCTGATCAAAGCGACCAACGGGCAGTCCATCGGTCGCAGCCAGATGTACGCCAATGCGGTCAGTATGGAGAAGGGCATCAAATCGGTGATGAAGAACGCACCGGACGCGGAGACCAGGGACCTGACCGTCGAGGACGCGAAAGCCGCCCCGGCGAAGAAAAAGAAGGCCGCCGCCAAAAGTAAGCCAGCGCTAAAGACCAAGGTAAAAGCTGCAGCCAAGACTCCGGCAAAAGCAAAAGCCAAGACTCCGGCAAAAGCAAAAGCCAAGACTCCGGCAAAAGCAAAAGCCAAAACGAAGGCAAAAGCCAAAAAGTAAGGGCCCCACCCTTCTACGATAACCCTGCGACGCGTCAGCGCTCGCAGGTGTTAGGACTTGAGCCGAGGCATACCCTGACCTCGACGGCGCGTTTCGCTCCTAATTTCGGGCCTAAGTCCGTACCCAAGTCCGGACTCAAGCAAGATGCTTAAAACGCCTGTATCCACGGAGACCTGACTTGGCTCCCGGCCATAAACCACCTGCGTACTATCCTTTACTGAGCTACCTGTTTCTCATTCGCTACGGATGTGCATGGCGCTCACGCAAGCCACCAAAAAACCCGGCAGAGATACAAGGCGCCGGGGCAGAAAAACTTACAGACTGAAGGTTTCGCTGTGCGCGCTGGTTGCGTAATCGCGGCGCGTCACGCTGTCGAAAAAATGCCAGCGCGCGGTCACCTCATCGCGCCGGAAAAGTACCTCAAGGTAGCCGCGCTGGCTCAGTTGGCAATAGCGGAGTTCGTCGATGAGTATGGTCAATGCGCCCGCCAGTTGCTGCGCATGCACCTCATCAAGCTGCAGATAGGACTCCATCCCGGGCGACGATACACCGTGGACGCCCAACTCAACCCCGACGCGCCGGCCCTCTCCATCCTGCAACTCGCTGTACCAGGCATTGTGTGTATCACCTGCCAAGACAATCAACGGTTTATCCAGCCGGCGCGCCGCCGCATAAAGCAGTGCGCGCTCAGCCGGATAACCATCCCAGGCGTCCAGGTTATAGGGAAGCACCGCCTGCAAGCGCTCCTGCTGCGACTCGCTGAGCACCTCACCGGCCGACAGGGTGTTTTTCAGCCCGGCCAGCTCAGTCATTAGCAAAGTAAAGCGGGAGTAATCCCGTTTGGCAAAATCCGGCTCCGCGAACAGTTCGCGCAACACCTCTGCAGGCATATGCATGCGCGCCATTAGCACCTGCTGACCCAGCACCTGCCAGCGCGCCGGCGACTCCGCCATGGCGTCGTAGAGCCATTCCCGCTGCGCCTCACCCAACAGGCTGCGCGCCGGATCGCGCATAGCCTCAGCGAAGCCGTCCGCATCCATGGCACGGCTCTGGGAGTCGACAAAATCACCGTACTCCAATTGCTGATCGCGGCCGACCAACCGAGTGTCAAGCATGTGTAGCGACACCAAATCACCAAAGTCAAAGCTCCGGTATATACGACCGCTGCTGTCTGCCGACACGGGTCGCAGGGGCAGCCATTCAAAGTACGCTTGTACCGCTGCAGCCTTGCGCGTGTCGAAATCGCCCTCGTCGGAACTGTGGTTCTGTGCCCCTTCGCGCCAGGTATCGTTGGCAATCTCATGATCATCCCAGACCGCAATCATGGGCGCGGCTGCATGCATGGCCTGCAAGTCACGGTCGCTTCTATAGAGCGCGTAACGACGACGATAGTCGGTGAGCGTATACAGTTCGCCATCATTATCTGCGGCCAGCTCACGACCCAGTTCCGTAGCACGCTGCGTAGCATAACCACCGTCCCCGTATTCATAGAAGTAGTCGCCGAGGTGCAGGAACACATCCACAGCCGGCAGTCGGCTCGCTTCGCCGTAGGCGTGGAAGTAGCCCGCGGGGAAATTAGCGCAGGAAAACACCGCCATGCGCAGCTCAGACAGTTCGCCGACGGGCAGAGTCCGGGTGCGGCCGACTTCGCTGGCGCCTCCCGCACCCAGGAACCGGTAGTAGTAGTCCGTACCCGGAGTGAGCTCACGCACGTCGACCTTAATGGTGTAGTCGCGAGCGGCATCGCTGCTGGCTACGCCGCTGCGCAGCGCCTTTGAAAAACCGGGATCAAGGGCAAGCTCCCAACCGACCTTAACCGTTGCGCCGTCCTGCGCACCTGCGGCACGGGTCCACAGCATGATGCTATCGGCGCTGGGATCGCCACTGGCGACACCAGAATCGAAGTTCACTGGTGAAAGAGACGCGGCCGCGCGCTGCAGGGTGCAGCCGCCCAGGGCGGTCGACACATAGATCGTGCCGGCGGTAGAAAGGGAATAGCGCAGTAAATCGCGTCGACTAAGCTTCATGAATTGGGCCCGATGAGTAAACGTCAGGCAATACTATACGTAATTCAGGAAAATCCGATCAGGGACGGGGAGCTTGCTCCGGAGAGAACCGGGGAGTCGGCGGAACCGACTCCCCGGGATTTCCGCCAGGGGTAGCGGGAACCCGGTAAAATCAATTGCTGGAAGCGACCGCCGTACGGGGAACAGCGGACATTGCCTTCGACAGGGACTCGCGATAGCAGGCCTTGTTGCGGGTCGACTGCGCCGGGCCACCGGCGATACGCACATCGGTTGAGCCACACACTTCTTTTGCCGCGCTGCTGATGCGGTAGTACAGGGCTTGCTGCCCTGCAGCTGAGTCCAGGTCGAGATCGGCAATGTTTACGGTGAGCTGGTGATGCTGCTCAGAAAGATCTTGGGCCGTAACTTCGGTTACGCTGCCAGCACTGGCGTGCAGCGAGATACCAGCCAGCATTCCCAGAACAGCGGTTGCGATTGTCTTGTTGCGAAGTGCTTTCATTTTGTTTCTCCAAAGCGGTACGTTGATTGTTGTGGTCGTGAATTCGTTGTGGCGGCGTTTCGTTGTACTCGTCCACGTCTATAAGTTAGGCGCACACGCGGTCTGGCGATAGCCGCTTTCGGTGAGTTGCACCGAGCAGACGGTGAAGCGTTCGAATCCAGCGGCGAAAGGTAAACGTACTGGTACCAAGCTAACTCCCTGCGGAAACTTTCTCTGCTGTGCAGGGTTACAATCGGCAGCGTCGGCGAGCTTGTTGTGGAGATGTTGGCCGAAATCAGGCCGAATTCCGGTACGGCCAGCCGGGTAAACCTAAAAGACATCGAGACATACCCATGAAGTACCAAGGCAGTCCCAACTTCGATCATGCGCAGCAAGGCCGCATCGGGGTTCTTCTTACCAATCTTGGCACGCCCCAGGCGCCACAAAAGTCGGCTCTGCGTACCTACCTGAAACAGTTCCTGTCGGATCCGCGCGTGGTAGAAATTCCGCGCGTGCTGTGGTGGCTGATACTAAACGGCATTATTCTGAACCTGCGCCCGGCGCGCTCGGCGGCAGCGTATCGCACCGTGTGGACTGAAGAGGGCTCACCACTTCTCGTCCACACACGACGCCAAAGCAAGGGTGTCGAGACCAAGCTGGCCCAGTCCCTGGGGGAGCGCGTCGTCGTCGAATATGCGATGCGCTACGGAGAGCCCTCGATTCACGGGGCTCTGCAGTCGATGATCGATCGCGGGGTCAGGCAACTGCTGGTGCTGCCCCTCTATCCGCAATACAGCGGCCCCACGGTTGGCTCCACCTTTGATGCGATCGCTTCCGACTTTGTACAAAGACGCTGGATTCCGGAGCTCCAACTCATCACCAGCTACCACGACCATCCCGGCTACATCCGCGCCGTTGCCGACGGTATCCGCGCACACTGGGACCAACACGGCAGGGCCGAGAAGCTGATTTTTTCCTATCATGGTTTGCCGCAGCGCTATCTGAATGAGGGCGACCCCTACCATTGCCAGTGTCACAAGACGACACGACTGGTCGCCCAGGAGCTGGACCTGCCGGAAGGCCAATACCTGTGTAGCTTCCAATCACGCTTCGGGCGCGAGGAGTGGCTGAAGCCCTACACGGACGAAACCCTGCGTCAGCTGCCGGGCAGCGGTGTGCGTTCCGTGCAGATCGTATGTCCCGGCTTTTCCGCCGATTGCCTTGAAACCATCGAAGAAATCGGCGTGGAAAACCGCGAGTATTTTATGGAAGCGGGTGGCGAGCGCTACGAGTACATCCCATGCCTGAACGAAGGCGAGGCGCATACGGACTTCATCGCCAAGCTGGTCACTGAACGCATCGGGTTCTGGCTGGACCAGCCGGCGAACGCTCCTGCTGACAGCGCGCGCATGGCCGCCGCGATGAAGACCACCCTCTAGCCGGAGCGGCGCTTCGAGCAAGAGAGGCCGCTTCGCACCCTACAGCGGCACAATACTCGCCACAGCATGCGTGTGTTCATTACCGGCAGTCGCCAGCAGGTATGACAGGCCAAGGCCCAAGAGAAAAACCGCCGTCAACTTGAAGCGGTCGTGGCTGTGGAACTGCACCTCCGGCAGGAGGTCACTCAGGGCAATACAGACGAACGCTCCGGCCGAGAAAGCCAGCGCCGCCGCCACAAAATCGACGCCTATCGGTCCCACCACGACCGCATAACCGTAGAAAAGCAGCGCTCCCAGAGGACAAATAATGGCAAAAGCGATATTCGCCCAGCGCTGGTAACCCAAACTGGCGCCTCCGGCCTTCATGAGAGCCGTGATGGACATCGCATCCAACGGCTTGTGCATAAGGATCGCCAGGAAAACCCCGAAGGCCAGCAGCTGCCCCTCGTGTCCGTGCGGCGCGGCCAAAAACGCGGCGCCCAGGGCAATACCGTCGATCAAGGTATGAAAACCCAGGCCAATAAGCACACCCTTCCAGCTCACGCTGTGGCCTGTCAGGACCGGTGCACCAGGAACCGCATGCGCGTGCTCATGCGCGCAATCGGCGATCCCCGTGCTGTGATAATCGGGCTGGTGGAAGTGCAGCAGACGCAGCAACAGCAGCATGATGATTAGCCCGAACACCACCCAGCCCATAACGACGGTGAGGCCCTGCTCAAGCCCCAGGGTCATCAGTGCATGCGGCAGCAGGTGAAAGAACGCGATCCCAAGCATCAGTCCCGACACCAGGCTCATGGCCAGCTGCGTGCGCGTGTGCGTCATCTGCACCCGCTGAGGCAGTGCTCCACCGGCCAGTGAAAAGACAACCAACGCCACACAGTAAAGGCCCAGAAGGCTCAGCGGAGACATTAGAGCAGCACCAGGTTATCGCGATGAATCAGCTCGGCTTCGCCACCGTAGCCAAGTAGTTCGGCAATTTTTTTCGAACTTTTCCCCATAATCCTTCGGGTCTCATCCGCGCTGTAATTGCTGAGGCCGCGGGCGACCTCGCGTCCCTCGACATCGCGACAGAGTACGACGTCACCACGACTAAACTCACCGCTCACGGCGCTCACACCCACAGGCAGCAGGCTCCGGCCCGACTCGCGCAGGACCCTGGCCGCCCCCTCGTCAATAACCAGTGCGCCACGCACGGCGACCAGGCTCGCCAGCCACTGCCGGCGCGCATTCTGGGGTTCGTTGCCGCTCTCCAACCAGCTCCCTATCACTTCCCCCTGGGACAAGCGCTGCAATATCCGCGGCTCCCGGCCATTGGCAATAAGGGTCTCGGTGCCGGAACGCGCGGCGAGACGGGCCGCACGCAGTTTAGTCACCATCCCACCACGGCCCAGCCGTCCGCCCTCACCGACCATGGCATCGAGGGTGCTATCGGTGGCCTTCGCTCGCCCCAGCAGTCGTGCCCCGGTACTGAGTCGCGGGTCCGCATCGAAAAGACCGTCCTGATCCGTGAGCAAAACCAGTACATCCGCATCCACCAGGTTGGCCACGAGTGCCGCCAGTGTGTCGTTGTCTCCGAAGCGTATTTCATCGGTCACCACCGTGTCATTCTCGTTGACGATGGGAATGACGCCATGGGACAGCAGGGTCTTGAGCGTTCCACGTGCATTCAGATAACGGTCCCGGGCCTCGATGTCATCGTGCCCGAGTAGCACCTGGGCGGTGAGCAGTTCAACTTGTGCAAAGCGCTCTTCGTAGTGCCGCAGGAGCACCGACTGGCCGACGGCTGCCGCCGCCTGCAACTCGTGCAGGTCATCGGGACGCTCGGGCCATCCGAGCCTGAGCAGACCCGCCGCGACGGCGCCACTACTGACCAGCAGCACCTCGCAGCCGGCGCCGCGCAGCGCACTGATCTCCTCGACCAGCGCACCAATTACAACGCCATCAATGCCGCGCCCGTCATCCGTCAGCAGGGCGCTGCCGACCTTGACCACCCACCGTTTCGCGTCGACCAGCAACTGCCGTTCGGGCACGGTCACGGTCACGGTCACGGAGCGTACTCCACCTCTACATCGTGATCGTCGTCGTCATCGTCGTCGTCGTCGACCCCATCATCCTCAACGGCTACCCCGGCACGGCGGGCGCGCAGCATCGCCACCCGCTCCCTTGCCTCGTGTTGCATGGCCCGCTGCTGCTCGCGCTCCAGTTCCACTAACTCCGGGCTGTCGGACTCGCGCGCTGCACAGCCTTCGAGGTAGCGCATCATGTCCTGACAGAGCCTTTCCGTGCCCTGGGAAGCGATGGCCGATATCGTATAGACCGGACCCTCCCAATCGAGCGCCGCCAGGATGCGCTCGCGCACCTCGCCAAGTGCATCCGCGTCAATCAGGTCGACCTTATTGAGCACCAGCCAGCGCTCTCGCGCGGCAAGTGTCGGGCTGAAAGTGGCAATTTCCCTACAGATGGCCAACGCATCCTCCGCGGGATCACCGCTGTCCAGGGGCGCTACATCGACCAGGTGCAGCAGCACCCGATTGCGCGTGAGATGCTTGAGAAATCGCACGCCCAAACCGGCTCCCTCCGACGCGCCTTCGATGAGTCCGGGGATATCCGCAACCACAAAACTGCGCAGGGGGTCGACCTTGACCACGCCCAGTTGCGGCACCAGGGTGGTGAAGGGGTAGTCTGCAACGCGCGGGCGGGCGGCGGAGACCGAGCGAATGAAGGTGGATTTACCCGCATTGGGCAAACCGAGCATGCCGACATCGGCGAGCACGTTCAACTCGAGCTTCAGGGCGCGCTCCTCCCCATCAGAACCCGGGGATGTCTGTCGCGGAGCCCGGTTGACCGAAGACTTGAAGCGCATATTGCCCAGCCCATGAAAACCACCCTGGGCAACGAGCAACTGATCCCCCGCCGAGACCAGGTCGCCGAGAATCTCGCCGCTGTCCTCGTCCAGCACGGTAGTACCTACCGGCACCGGCATCACCAGATCGTCGCCCCCGGCCCCGGTGCACTGGCGTCCGCGTCCCGACTGACCATTCTTGGCCCGATACACACGCTGGAAGCGGTAATCGATCATGGTGTTCATGGCCGCATCGGCGCGCAGGTATACGCTGCCGCCATCGCCGCCGTCACCACCGTCAGGCCCGCCCTTGGCGATTGACTTTTCCCGGCGAAAACTCAGGCAGCCGTTGCCGCCGTTGCCGGCAAAAACACGAATACTGGCTTCATCAACAAATTTCATGAGTGGATTCTATAGTGGGGCCGGCGCGCTGCAAAATCGCGAGAACCCTGTGACTTTCGAGCAAAGCAAAAAAAACCCCGTTCTGTGACGGGGCTTTTTCAAGGAGTCTGGCTGTCCGAACCACCTTTTCGCGGCGGCCCGTGAGGATCCACGCTGCAGAGCCAGCCCCGGGCTTTGGGAGTATCAGGCAGTGGCTTGCACTACTCGCACGAACTTGCGGCTCTTCTCACCGCGCGTAAGAAACTCTACCTTGCCTTCAGCGGTAGCAAACAGCGTGTGGTCCTTGCCAACACGGACGTTCTCACCCGCGTGAACTTTAGTACCGCGCTGACGTATCAGAATATTGCCTGCCTTGACCTGCTCACCACCAAAGCGCTTCACGCCAAGGCGTTTGCTCTGTGAATCGCGGCCGTTACGTGTACTACCACCTGCTTTCTTGTGTGCCATCTGTCATTCTCCTCAGGCGCTGATGCCAGTAATACGAACTTCCGTGAACCACTGGCGATGACCAGTTTCATTCCGATAGTGCTTGCGACGGTTGAACTTGACGATCTTGATCTTCGGGTGACGACCGTGGTTGATCACTTCTGCCGTCACTTTGGCGCCTTCGACCACAGGCGTACCAACGCGTACCTGCTCACCACCGATCATGAGCACTTCATCAAATTCAATGCTCTCACCGGTGGCCGCTTCAAGTTTTTCCAGCTTGAGGGTTTCACCCTCAATGACGCGGTGCTGCTTACCACCGCTTACAATTACTGCGTACATCCTTTCTCTCCTTTGTTAGCCCTCCCGCGGTAAAGCTCAATATCGGCCCCCTGGGGGAACCGCGAGCATCAAACACTGCACATACAGTGGGCAGGGATCGGGCACAAAACCGACCGGGCTGTCTTTCCGGGCCTTGCGGAAGCACTCTGCTGCGAGCGCTCCACGCACGGGGCCACCGGGACAGATCCAGCGGGCGCGGAATCATACTGGAAAGCGCAGCCCCGCTCAAGCACCGCGACAGCCCCTTTATTACGATACCCCGCCAGCGCCGACCCGGGGCCCAGGAGTTACCATGCAAAACCCCGGAGTTCTTGACACCCGCAGCGACAGGATCATAGGATGCGAGCCCGCGCTAACAGGGTCAGGTTGCTCTCCCATGCATGACATCCGCGCCGCCGTCAGCGCCGAGCTGGACGCGGTCAATGCCGTGATCATCGAGCAGCTTCGCTCCGATGTCGAAATGGTCGAGAACGTCGGGCAATACATTGTCGACGCCGGCGGTAAGCGCCTGCGTCCCCTGCTGGTGCTCCTCAGTGCAGCCGCGCTCGGCCCGGTCAGTCATTCACACATTCATTTCTCCGCCGTCATTGAGTTCATCCACACCGCCACACTCCTCCACGACGACGTTGTTGATGTGTCGGAGCTGCGCCGGGGCCAGCCCACCGCAAACAGCGCCTTTGGCAATGCCTCGAGCGTGTTGGTAGGCGACTTTCTTTACACTCGTGCGTTCCAGCTAATGGTGGCTCTGGGCAATCAGCCACTGCTGAAAATGATGGCGGATACCACCAACACGATAGCCGCCGGCGAAGTATTGCAGCTGATCCGGGCCGGCGATGCCGCGACCAGTGAAGAGCAGTACTACGACGTCATTGACCGCAAGACAGCGGCGCTATTTGCTGCCGCCTGCGAGGGCGCTGCACAGCTCAGCGATGCCGGGACGGACACCATCGAAGCGCTGCACAGCGGCGGCCGCAATCTCGGAAGTGCCTTCC
>JBLIIW010000125.1:0-11343 GCA_047635315.1 Halieaceae bacterium
CCGGCATGAAAATATCGCGACCAGCTGGTCTCTCTCTGAACTCCTCCCCGATGTGAGTGATCCTGCAATTCGTTATCCTTCATTACTGAACGAGTGCCCACAACAGTTGCAGCTTAAGTTGGCGCGATAAATTCTTCTACATTGCTACCCACCATCTCCACTGCGATAGACAGGGGAGATTGCGATGAAGTACCCACCTGGTAGGGCAGGAAGAAGCGGCAGGAGTTACTGCTTACAGCGCAACGACATCGAGAGCTAGAACTATATCTGGAGCCCAGCGTTCCGAGCAGGTGTATAAGATTTGGCAATTTCAATACGATACCGGTGCGAGACCTACAGCAAGGCGGCTATATTGCATAGCATATACGGGTCTTTCTTTGTTGCTCCATGATGCTGATATAAATAAACGGGTGATATACTCTGCGGCCATAGCGGGAGAGACTGCGAAAAATGAAAGCGGGTATTATGCAGCCGTATTTGTTCCCGTATATCGGTTATTTTCAGTTACTCTGTATGGTTGATCGTTTTGTTGTTTATGATGATGTGCAGTGGAGTCGCGGGGGGTGGATCAATAGGAATAGAATCCTGATTGGCGGCGAGCCGAAGTACTTCACTTTGCCGGTAAGGCGAGGCAATTCCAAGGCAAATATCTGCGAGCAGCACTTCACCGAGGATTTTGTTGCATTTCAGGAAAAGGTGATTCATCAAATACGCAACGCCTATCGCGGCGCGCCCTTTTATGAGCCTGTTTGCGAGATGCTGACCGCTTGTTTTTCGTACACCGACACTTGCGTATCTCGCTTTGTTGCCAACACCCTGGAGCAGACTTGCACCTACCTGCGCATTGATACTCCGCTGATCATGTCTTCATCCCTGCAACAGCAACGTGCGTCCACGAGTGCCGAGGCCCGCGTAATTGATACGGTGAAGGCGGTGGGAGCTAGCGATTACGTCAATACTATTGGCGGCATTGAGCTATATGATAAAGAAAGGTTTCAGCAGGAGGGTTTGCAACTATTTTTCCTGAAGCCTCAGTTGTCTTCTTACCCACAGGGGGCAAACCAGGGCTTTCATCCGGCGCTGTCCATTATTGACGTAATGATGTTTAACTCGCCGCAGCTCATCGTCGAAATGCTGGGTGATTATGAGCTCGTGTAACATGCCTCACCCCGCCCCCACCGGGGACGAAGTTTTCAGCACCTGTGGTGCATGGGCTGTTCTATCGAACGTAAAAGATTTTTCTCCGCCCAAACAAACGTGAGCCGGCCACTGAGCTGATTGCTTCGAGCCCGAATCGGCGCAGGATCGATACGAAGCACACAAAGGCAAGCGCGAGCTTTGATTGGTCTGCACTGACTCTTTTCCACCAGACAAAGAACAGAGAAATTTTGCGAACCTTTATTGACCGGAAAAAAGTCTGCCTAAGAAACTCCGCC
Source organism: Halieaceae bacterium (assembly GCA_047635315.1). Taxonomy (GTDB): domain Bacteria; phylum Pseudomonadota; class Gammaproteobacteria; order Pseudomonadales; family Halieaceae; genus Congregibacter. The sequence goes on from JBLIIW010000125.1 coordinate 1,437, forward strand.
CTGGCGCGCACAAGACAGGAGGCCGATACTTCCTCGTCACCGACGCTCTCTACCGCCTTCCAGTAGAGTTCCCGAACGAGGTCGTTGTGGGAGACCCGTATCGAGTTCGGGGCTGAGTACCGGTAAGCGGTATAGGGGGCAGATATAAAACCAATATTTCCCTGGCGTGCTAGTGCCACCGCAATCTGATAGTCCACGAAAGGCGCTTCTATTGCTGTAATGACATCTTTGTGGCGTGCTCTGTACAGCAGCGAGCTGTGATTGAGGAAGTTACCCCGCTCAATAAGATAGCCCAGTGATATTTCCCGCGGCTGCTCTGTTGTAAACATGCCAACCACGTGTCTGTCGCGATTGATTACCTGGGCATTCGTATAACAGGCACTGCAAGAGGGGTGAGCATCCAAAAACAGAAGCTGTTGTTCAAGTTTTCCCGGCAACCAGAAATCATCACCGTCAAGGTGGGCAATATAGTCGCCGCTGGCTCTGTTAATGATGATGCTGTAGTTGTCCGATCCACAAGGCAGCTTTTCTGCATGATCTATACACTCAACAATACTCGGGTACTGCTCAGCCAGCGCCCTGACCTTCACTAAGGTATCGTCGGGGCATTGGTCGACGCCAATCAGAACCTCCAGGTCTACCGCCGCGCGTTGCTCAAGAACGCTTTGAACGCATTCCTCAATAAGATCTGCATGATTGTAGGCTGCGATGCACACTGAAACACGGGGCTTGCTCATTGAATAGTCGTTGTTATCCCAAGTAAAAATATTTTCCTGGTCTCACTGCCCACCGCGAGCCCCGCCAGCAGAGCTGCCAGAGCGCTCGCCATTATCAAAGCCAGCACAGAGTATACATCCTCACTAGGGCAAACGAACAAACTGTCCAGACAGACTATGCAGCTGCCAGATAGTGACACCAGGCCCGGGCCATTGGTGAGCCACTTGCCTGAGATTTCAGGAATATATTGACGATGTACTTTGGGCATCCAGATTAGAACAAAGACTAGTCGGCTAATCCCGATGGTAATCGCGACCGGGAGTGCTGCGCCCGAAATGACTGCCAGCTACACCTACAGGCGCCGGAAAATTCCCGGCAAGCTGACATAAGTGATAGCAAAAGACCAATATCTCCAGTGCCGAGACAGTCAGGCCTATATCAGCGCAGCTGGAATCTCATCTACCCGTCGCCCTTGTAGAAACGCCGCGGCCCGGGTTGGTACCATTGCTCATGGCTGGCGGGGATTCTGGAGTTGAACCCGACCAGCTGTCGTAGTGCTTCGGGTAAATGCAGCGTGTTTTCGTCTCCCATAGCACGACAGTAATCAAACTGTGGCTTGAAAAATGGCCGCGTGAAACCGATTGTTAGCGCCCGGCGTGGCAGTGTGTCGGTATTTTCGCCAGCCGCATGCCATAGTCTTGCATCAAATACCAGAATCGAGCCTGCCGCCATTTCAGCCTGTGATGAATGTTCAAAAAAAACCTCTTCCGAAGGTTTTTCTGTCTGTAGATGAGATCCGGGCAGAAAAAACGTGGCGCCGTTTGATTGGGTAAAATCATCCAGGGCTACCAGAACCTCCACTAATTGTTTGCCATAGTCGCAAGTAAAAGTTCTGACGTCACGGTGAATAGACAGTCCATGGGAATAGCTGGTGCTGGTGCTGGTGCTGGGGGCGTTGGTAAAACCGCCGTAATTGTTAAGTATCAGCTTTCCCCCTAGATAGTGCTCGATGATATCGAGGCTGAGATCCTCTTTCAATAAATCCACGAAACTCGCGTCAGCTGTCAATATGTGATGGGCAGAGCCCGACAAAGATGGTTCGGGTGGGTTGGCAAATTCTCCGACGCCGGTGTTTCTCTGGACATCCTGGCAGCGTTCTGTGGCCCGCTCCAGCCCGGCCCGCAAGCGATCGAGGATACTGGTGCTAAGAACGTTCTCACGAACGAAATAACCGTTATTTTCGAGTTGTTCAAGCCTGTCCATTGCTTGCTACCCATTGTTTGCTAAGCATTGTGGCAAACCACATAGACTGAGGAGCATAAGTCCGGGTAAACGTCGCCAAGAGCGTAGCAGCCCTCAAGGTAGCTAGCGTCAATAATACCCGCTGCCAGCGCCGCGTCCATCTGGAAATTCGCCAGGCCCTTGAACATGACCCCGCCTCTGCCAAGGATCTCCAACCCCACGCTTTTGGCGTCTCTTTCCAGAGTGTCCAGGGAATAGGTGCGCCGGTGCCCATGCTCATACTCCGCCGGTGTTACTGCGGCATTGTGGTCGATCAATCCCATTTTTACCGCGATTTGTCGGGAGGGAGCATTGGCGTTTGGACAGGCAATATACAATCGCCCGCTATCTGAGAGCCAGCTTTTTGCTCGACTCAGTACTGTGCTGGTGTCATCGACATGCTCAAGCGAATGTATCAGAAATATATTGTCGTACTTTTCTGTTGGGTTTGCCCGTTCAAAAAAATCACATATCATTGTAATTGGCCGCCCCAAGGACTCAAATCGTTGTGCAGTGCGTTCCGCCAAATCTGCCGACCCCTCGATAACAGTCAGCGTTGGGAAGTACTCTAATAAAAGCTCCGTGAAATTTCCTTCGAAGCAACCCATCTCCAATGCGCTGCCGGTGAATGTCCCGGCTGAGGAAAATTTCTTCAGAAGATATCGATGCATAATTCTATCGAATTCGTAGATGTAGTCCCTGTCTTTACTATCTTCGAACTCTTGGTCCAGATTACGCTCGCTCATCAACTTCTCCGCCGGGATTTTGCTGTAGTTTGCCTTCTGGCTCACAGGTTTATTCAGGCTAGGTCCTTGACCATTTTATCACCCTGCCAGAGGAAGCCCTGTTTTCGATAAATTTCAACAGCGGCTTTGTTACGCTTGTCTACTGTAAGGAATATTTGCTGCAGGGCAAGTTCATCCCGGGCGATTTCAAGCAAACTTGCGGTAGCTTTTCCGCCAATCCCCTTGTTCCAATACTCCGGTTCGCCGATAAAAATGTGAAACTCGGCCGTATGCTCGGTGACAGATGTAAGCTGAACATTGCCGATATATGTATCTTTTTCGCGCAAGCAGATGGCATATCTGATGCTTTGCGTATCTTCTAGCACGCCGGCCAACCAGGCAGCTTCCACCTCGAGAGTGATTTCGCGGTCTGGTTTGCTGCCGGTATATCGCCATACCCTGCGATCATTCCGCCAGCGCCAGGAGGTGAAAGCATCATCGACGCGCAGACGGCGCAGGTATATCTCAAAGGAGCTCACGCAAATGCTCCAGCAGGTAAGTCAGCTCACTTTCTCCGACATTCTGATCAATCGGCAGGGGTAGCAAATTGTTGGCCAGGTAGTGTGCGCCGGTATCCGAACTGGCGGCGGGCATGTCAGGCCAGTATCGTGGAACGAAGATACTCCGCGCTATTAGCGCTTCTCTCACTGTTCCCGAATTTTTGAGAAGTAGTGGGTATGCCATTGGCCCATAAATCGTATCTGTGTCCATTTCCAGCTCGTTGAGAGAGGCGAGCTCGCTGTGCAGCGCATTAAAGTTGGATGTGCGAACCCGTGCGATGTCGCTGTAATCCAGTTGTTCGAGAACCCCGGCAGTAGAGGCAGACATCCCACGCAAGCCGAGTGTTGAAATTCGCGATTCGTTCTCACGATAAGCACTGTAGCCAGCTGCAGCCCCCTGTTCTCTGCGCAATTTTAAATGAGCCCACCTATCTGTGGAATCATCCTGCACCAGCGATTCAGTTTTCCTCGTTGAAGCGTAGGCATAACCGCCGTCGGGAACACCGAAGAACTTACGCGGGGAAACAAAAGTACCGACGCTGCCGCGACATTCAGAAAAAAAGGCCTGCGTGTTGTCTACGATGGTATTGGGTAAGCTCGAAACCAGCCCTCGTACTGCTTTGGACACGACACCAAAATAGTTGACGACGATGACGCAATCGTTGGTCCCGGGTTCAATACTACCCAGTAGAGGCTCAAGAGTGGTGGACGTTCCATATAGTTCAAAGGGCAGTGCCATCTCAGTCAGCACGTCTGTCACCGAACCACAGATATAGGACGGCAGATATATTCTTTCGAAAGAGGAGCCGGAAAGTAAGTATCTTAGTGCGTTGCGCCCGGAATTGAGCGCGATGGCGTCGGCGTGCAGGGAGTGCGAATTCGCTGACGGCCGGAGGCTTTCAAGCGGCAAATATCCTCCCAGTTCAAGCCTGGCCATCAATAATTATCCGAGTGATGCGCTGCAGTGTTACTTCATCAAGACAGGGATACAGCGGCAGACAAAAAACTCTGGAAGCCGCATCGCAGGCTGCTACCAGATTATCCGGCGCGGCGCTGGGGAAACAAACATACATTGAGAATTCGCTTATCAATGCGAAAAAGTAGCGCCGGGTGAACATATTGTGTTCGCGCAGGCGCTCATACGGTTCATCGCGAGAGAGAGGATAGGCATCTTCCATAAAAACAGCGAAACAAGCATGATTGCAGCGCGATGGTGGCTGCGTGTCGTGCATCTTTATACCCGCTGTCCCGCGCAAAGTATAGGAAAAATGGAGGGGCTCTCGTGATTGGATCCTCTCATGAATAGGCGTTACCCGGCATGAAAATATCGCGAGATACCCGCCTCCCTCCAGGTGCTGTTCGCAATCGATCGCGGCCGGGCGATGTTCAGGGAAGACGCGACAGTGGCGTCGCGATCACGCTTTAGGGAGCGGGCCGCCGCCGGGCGCATTTCCCGGCGCGGGCTCTCCTTGCTCTGCTCCGGCGAGTCTGTAACGATTAATGATCTGACTAGCAGGGGCCGGTCCGGCCTTGGGTGAAGCAAAGATGTCAGTAATAGATGAACGACGACTTCGGTCTCGTTGATGCCGATGATCAGCCTGTGTCTTATAGCGAGGGCACGCTGATTGCAGTTCCCGCAGAGGATGAGTGTTTTGTGGAGTTTTCGGGTATTACCGAGGATGACTACAAGACGCATTTCGGCCTGCACTTGGACGCGATGTCGTCGAGCGATACTTCCGAAGGCGACGCCTCCGCAGAGGCCGCCCCCGACGGGGAGTAGTACGCGGCGGGTTGTTTCCCGGGACGAGCGCGAGGCCTCAATGAATCAGGCTGACTGTGCCTCCCACTGCGCTAGAATTGTGCGAAGCACGCTCACAAAGGCGATCGGCTCGTCCAACATGAGGTGATGGCGGGCGCCTGGAATGCCGATGATCGGAATGTCCGTAGCGCCGCACTCGTGAATGTAATCCGCCGAATCATCATCAAAAAGTAGGCTGTCCTGCCCATAAACTATGGCTTTTCGCCCAGGCGTTTCGGCAATGATTTCGCCTTGGCGAAACATGCGTTCCCGGTGACCAAAATCACTTTGAAAAACGCTGGTATCAAACTTCCATGTCCAGCCACCCGCGACCTGCTTCAGCGAATGGTAGGCCATGTAATCAAATAGGCTGGGGACATTTACAGGCTGCGCTGGCGACAGCACGAAGCGCCCCTTGGCCGTTTCATAGTCGGCATAAACACGATTGGCACGAGTGGGGTCCGAGCGCAGCGGCTTCTCTGTGCCAAAGTACGCCTGTAGGCGCTCTGGGCGCAGCACCATCAGATCGCAGATTATCAGCCCTCCAAACAGTGCGTGATGATCTTGCATCGCGGCCAGCGCCACATGCCCTCCATATGAGTGGGCTATGACGATTGGCTTGACCGCGTGATCAAACATCCCTGTGGCACGCGCAACATCCTCAACCTCAGCTGCGCGCACGGAATCGGGATAGTGCTCACGAGTACCGGAATCGCCCATGCCAGACAGATCAAACGCCACAACATGATAATGCTGCGCCAGAAACGGCGCGATGAAGCCAAAGCAACGGGCATGGGCCAAGAAGCCATGCATCAACAGCAAACCCGGGTTCTTGGGATTGCCCCAGCGAAAATAGTGAATATCGCAACCACCCGACTTCACCCAGCCCTCTTCGCGAGGCACCAGCAGAGCCTCTTCTAACCAGGTGGGGACATCCACCGCATCGGGAGGTAGTTCGCTCGCGAGCGCCGGTCTTGCGGTTACCTCAGTGTTCATACCACTCCATTAATGCCCGAAGGCAGGGTTCAGAGAAAAACGGGATCAAAAAGTTGTAGGATCGAGCTTATTGACGCAGCCAGCTTAGGGTAATGCCTAGCAATCATGAATTTTAACCCGTTTCGTCGGCAAAGCCGATGACATCGCGCCCAAGGCCGCCCAGATGCCCACCGTGGAACAGCCCGACGGGCGACTCATGACCGACACAACCCCGATGATCGCCGCGTTCGAAGAGCAGCGCCGGGAGAGTCCCGTTGTCCCCCGAGACCCCGTATTGGCCTTCCTCGCACAACGGCTGGAAGACTACTTCGAGGCGTGGCTTTGGCGTCCGGACATCCGTTGCAGACTTCGGGCTGTTTGCCTCCATGCCCCAACAGCCGCTGCGCCGGTGGGTGCTGAGTGTCCCCTGTCCACTGCGTTCGTGTTCGCCAGCCGTCCGGACGCAATGGGTCGCGTAATGGCTATCGTGCATCGTGCCATTGCCACACACCTGACCCGCAAGGCGGGGTTTACCCACAGTACGGCCTGCACCCGGGCGGTCACGCCGGTGTAGCACTTCGGGAGGGTGAGATGGGGCGTTATTTTTCCTACTATTTTTGCTATTTTGCTGTACCCTTGCGCACCATATTTTTATGCGTCCCCAAGCTAAAACGCTTGACCCACATTAAATCGCTCGAGAAGCACCACAATGGCTGAATTATCACTGTATCGAAACATCGGCATCTTCGCTCACGTTGACGCCGGTAAAACCACCACGACCGAACGCATCCTGAAGCTGACCGGCAAAATTCACAAAACCGGTGAAGTGCACGACGGCGCTGCGACGACAGACTTCATGGCTCAGGAACAGGAGCGCGGCATCACGATTCAGTCTGCGGCGACAACCTGCTTCTGGAAGGACCACCGCCTGAACATCATCGACACTCCCGGGCACGTGGACTTCACCGTAGAAGTCTACCGTTCGCTGAAGGTTCTCGATGGCGGCGTTGGCGTGTTCTGTGGGTCTGGCGGCGTAGAGCCCCAGTCCGAGACCAACTGGCGCTACGCGAACGAGTCAGAGGTCGCGCGAATCATCTTTGTTAACAAACTTGACCGAATCGGCGCTGACTTCCTGCGCGTTGTAGAACAGGTCGAGAACGTGCTCGGCGCGCACCCGTTGGTCATGGTGCTGCCCATTGGCCGCGAAGACGACTTCATCGGCGTCGTGGACCTGCTGACCCGCAAGGCCCACGTATGGCCGGATCCTGGTAACCCGGAGAAGTTCGATATCACCGACGTGCCGGAAGACATGGTTGAGCAGGTAGAAAAGTGGCGCGAAAAGCTGCTCGAGACTGCAGTAGAGCAGGACGATGAGCTGATGGAAGCCTACCTCGAAGGTGACGAGCCTGCTCTGGACGATATCAAGCGCTGCATTCGTAACGGTACCCGCAAGCTGGACTTCTTCCCAACCTACTGTGGCTCTGCGTTTAAAGACAAAGGCGTGCAGCTGATTCTCGACGCGGTTGTGGATTACCTCCCCAACCCGACCGAAGTGGACCCGCAGGATCTGACCGATGAATTCGGTGAGCCTACCGGTAAGGTTGCAACAGTATCGCTTGAAGAGCCCCTGCGCGCGCTCGCGTTCAAGATCATGGATGACCGCTTCGGCGCCCTGACCTTCGTGCGACTGTATTCCGGTGTATTGAATCGCGGTGATACGATCCTCAACTCCTTCACCGGCAAGACCGAGCGTATCGGCCGTATGGTTGAGATGCACGCGAACGACCGCAACGAGCTCGAGAGAGCGCAGGCCGGTGACATTATTGCCATCGTTGGCATGAAGAACGTGCAAACCGGTCACACGCTTTGCGATCCCAAGCACCCCTGTACGCTCGAGGCGATGGTCTTTCCTGAGCCGGTGATTTCTATCGCCGTAGCGCCCAAGGACAAGGCCGGCGCCGAGAAGATGGCGATTGCAATCGGCAAAATGGTCGCTGAAGACCCGTCATTCCGCGTCGAAACCGACGAAGACTCCGGCGAAACTATTCTTAAGGGCATGGGCGAGCTTCACCTGGACATCAAGGTGGACATCATGAAGCGTACCTATGGCGTGGAATTGAACGTGGGTAAGCCGCAGGTGGCCTACCGCGAAACAATCACCCAGGAAGTCGAAGACTCCTACACCCACAAGAAACAGTCCGGCGGATCGGGCCAGTACGGCAAGATCGACTACCGCATCAAGCCTGGCGAACCGGGCACCGGCTTTGTGTTTTCGTCTTCAGTTGTGGGCGGCAACGTACCCAAGGAGTTCTTCCCGGCGATTCTCAAAGGCTTCAAGAGCCTCATGGGCGAAGGTACGGTTGCAGGCTTTCCGGTACTCGATGTGGAAGTCGAACTCTACGACGGTGGTTTCCACGCTGTTGACTCCTCAGCGATCGCGTTTGAACTGGCTGCCAAAGGCGCTTTCCGCCAGACCATGCCTAAGGCCGGTGCCCAGTTGATCGAACCGATCATGAAGGTCGACGTATTTACCCCGGAAGATCACGTAGGCGATGTGATCGGTGACCTGAACCGTCGTCGCGGCATGATCAAGGATCAGGACCCCGGTCCCACGGGCGTGCGTATCAAAGCGGAAGTGCCGCTGTCCGAGATGTTCGGTTACATCGGCCAGCTGCGCACCATGACCTCAGGACGTGGACAGTTCTCCATGGAGTTCTCCCACTACCTGCCCTGCCCGGCCAGCGTGGCAGTGACCGTTATTGCAGAGGTCAAGGAGCGCAAGGCCAACGCATAAGCAGAGGCCTAAGGCAGGGCGCGAATAGCGCGCTGCTCTTAGCATGAGCATGATCCATAGCAAAAGGTCGACGGTTCAATCGTCGGCCTTTTTTTGTGCCGGGGCGCTTTTCATTGGGCAGAGCCTCGAAGTTTTCCACCGTGTCGGCAGGGCCTGCTAGCGAGGCCTTCACGAACTTGCGGCGGGCATGGTCCCCGCAGCCAATGCGCCGTAAAAGGGATTGTACCCGAGCTCCTGCCCCACCAGCACCGCGAGGCTGTGGGCCTCCTTGCGGAAGTCGACGGGATCTCGGTGCAGATAAATCGCTGGAATCTCCAGCGACGGTCGCAGATACCCTAGGCTTCACAGCTGCGCCAGTGGTATTAGTTCTCCATGAGCAATACCAATCAATATTGGTAGAACGTTGGCGTGCAATAGTCTCGTGCGTGATGAGAGTTCTCGACCATGATCGCCGGGGAAGAAGAGCGAAAGATACACAAATCACCAATCACGATTCGCGGAATACCCATCATCAAAGTATTAAGAGAGGCGGAAGGGAGCTGCAAGAAAAGTGAAGTTTGCTGTGAGCACGGTATCTCATTCGCCAGCGACCTGATCCGGGTTGGTCTTGCTGGATGGGCTGAGGAGCAATGGCCGGCAGTGCAAGGAGGGTGTGCTAACCATCGACATGCTGGACCCAAAGCAACGTGAACCTCTTTGGGCGATATTGGCGAAGGTTAGTTAATGTTGCTGGAGCCAGGCGGGCAGGCGGGCGGGCATCGAGCCGCCGCTTTGGTTAGCATAGGCGTTCAAAATCACTCAAGTAGACTGCGATCAAAGCAATGCGAGATGCGCTATCCAAAGGATCAACCCACGGCGAAAGACTGAGTTTGAGTGACTGCAACTATCGCTCCTGGTGTATGGCGGCGCTCACCGCCTGCGCATGCCTGATGGCCTCTGGCAACTGCGCCGCACAATCCTTCAGGGAGCTTCTCACTGACTTTGATCTTAATGACTATGCGGTCGGGGTCGCCACGGCCGCAACCCAGTAGCCCTATACCGGCGTTGGCCACACGCA
>JBLIIW010000126.1:0-11150 GCA_047635315.1 Halieaceae bacterium
ACGCTCGACACGGCCAACACATGACGCACAGGACATGTTTTCGATGCTGAAGCGATAGGTTCGCAGCTCAGCAGGGTAACCGGCGGCGTCCAGTGCTGCGCTTAGGTCATCGACTGCAAATTTCTCAATGACACTGATGGTGGCGGTTTCTGCAGCAAGGTTTACATACGCCTCTTGCACCCCGGGCACAGCCCGGAGGGCTTTTTCCACACGCCCAACGCAAGAGGCGCAGCTCATCTCCCGCACGCCGAAAGTTAGTGAGCTGTTCCTTTCCATGATGAGACCTATTGCTCTTGAGTACCCACACAGCATGAGGCTTCCAGTAGCTGGAAGGTCAAGGTGATGGTGAAAATATTTCTTCGAATGGCATATTGTGGGGTGTCAATGTGATGAGCTCGCTGCCAAACGCTTTGTTAAGCGTCTGTTACAAAGCCATGGAGATGAAGCGAGGAAGATCGTGACTGACAAACTGCGAAGCTATGGTGTTGCCCATCGTGAGCTAATTTCAGAGACGATCCACAGTACTACGCAGTATGAGAACACTCGGGCTAAGCAATCTCACGAGGGTGCCAGGGTGAGGGAGCGAGTGATGCGCGGGTTCAAATCAGTTGGGCAGGCTCAGAGATTTTTGGGTGCCAATGCGGTGGTGAATTTTTTCTATCATGACAAAGTATTACCCGGGGAAAATGGGGCAAAAGTAGAACATTTCCTGGAGGCGCCGCGACGGTGCATGCATCTCTGCGAACCCTGTCTCTAGAAAAATCTTGGAAGCGGGGTAGGGGTGAGCTCATGGGAGCTCCCGGAGTGCCGGGTGCGACCACTGCAAAGACTACCGAGCGTAACAGGGGGCGGCCGGTGTATCCGTGTGCTCGTGCTGTGTTGGAAAAATACCACGGGAATCATAGATTTGGATTTGGTGCCCAGAAGAGGACTTGAACCTCCACGCCCTTGCGAGCACTAGCACCTGAAGCTAGCGTGTCTACCAATTTCACCACCTGGGCATCAACAAGCTGACGCTCGCTGAGGGCGCGCAGATTACGTATAGCCTCCGGTTTTGTCAACGATCACGTATACTCTCGTTTTTGCGTGGCGCATTCGCGCCGCCCCCTAGCGGATTTCCTATGTCAAAGAAGCGTCGCTCGCGCGACCCGATTACCGACCCCCATGCCGACCGTGAGTCGCAGCGCTACGATCACCCGATCGCTTCTCGCGAAGCCATTATGGAGCTCCTGCGCAACGCTGAGCGCCCGCTAACCATGGAGCAGATTGCCGAAGAGCTGGAGCTTCAGGATGAGCGTGATCTGGAGGCGCTGCGCCGCCGCTTGCGCGCGATGCAGCGTGATGGACAGTTGCACATGGATCGCCGCGGTGCCTGTGGCCTCGTGGAGGCCCTGAACCTGCAGCGCTGCCGTGTGCAGGGGCATCGCGACGGCTACGGGTTTGCGCAGCCCATCGAGGGGGGGGACGATGTATTCCTGAGCGCGCGACAGATGCGCAGTCTCTTTGACGGTGACACGGTACTTATTGCGATCACCGGACTTGACCGCCGCGGGCGCCCGGAAGGCAAGCTGGTCGAGGTGCTGGAGCGCGGGGTGAGCCGCGTGGTGGGTCGCTATCAGGAAGATAGCGGTATCGGTTGCGTGCTCCCGGACAACGGGCGCATTAATCAGGACATTCTTATCCCCCCGAAAATGAAGGGGGCGGCGAAATCCGGCCAGATCGTAACGGCGGAGATTACCCACTACCCGGACGGTCGCATTGGCGCCAAGGGGCGCATCGTCGAGGTGCTCGGTGAGCATCTCGATCCCGGGCTGGAGATTGATGTGGCGATCAGATCACATGCCATTCCCTGGGAGTGGCCGGACGCGGTTCTGGATCAGGCGGGACACCTGCACGGGGAGCCGGCCGAGACAGATAAGAAGCACCGCGTCGATTTGCGGGATCGCCCCTTCGTTACCATTGACGGTGAGGATGCACGCGACTTTGATGATGCGGTTTACTGCAAGAAGCGCCGTCGTGGGGGCTGGATTTTGTGGGTCGCCATTGCGGATGTTTCACACTACGTCGCCGTGGGCAGCGCGCTGGATGGTGAGGCGATAGAACGAGGCAACTCCGTGTACTTCCCGGAGCGGGTGGTACCCATGCTCCCGGAGGTGCTTTCCAACGGACTCTGTTCCCTCAAGCCCGAGGTGGATCGGCTCGCCATGGCCGTAGAGATGGAGATCACCGCCGACGGGCAATTGAAAAAATTCAGCTTCTGCGAGGCGGTGATTCACTCGCATGCCCGGTTGACCTACACGCAGGTCGCTGAAGTCCTGGAGACCGGTGCTAGCGAAGGGGTGCGCGACGCACTGGTGCCGCATCTTCGCGATCTGCACACGCTCTATGGGGTGCTGCGTGGAGCACGTGAAATCCGCGGTGCGATCGATTTTGAGACGGTTGAAACGCGTATCCTATTCAACGAGGAGCGCAAGATTGATGCGATTGTGCCGGTCCAGCGCAACGATGCGCACAAGCTGATCGAGGAATGCATGCTCTGCGCAAACGTAGCAGCCGCACGCTTTTTCGACAGGCACCCGCTACCGGTGCTCTACCGGGTGCATCAGGGCCCCGGCGAAGAGAAGCTCGAGAACCTGCGTAGTTTTCTCGGTGAGCTGGGGCTGGGGCTGCGCGGCGGGACCTCGCCTACGCCGGAAGACTATCAGGAACTGATCGAGCAGATCCGCACGCGTGATGACGGGCATATTGTCCAGAGCATGCTGCTGCGGTCGCTCAGCCAGGCGGTCTATCAGGCGGATAATCTGGGGCACTTTGGCCTCAACTATCCGGAGTACGCCCATTTCACCTCGCCGATACGGCGCTACCCAGACCTGTTGATACATCGGGCGATTCGCAGCGTGATTCGCTCCAAGCAGCGCAGCAAGCATGTGCAGCGGCAGTGGGGGGCCGGGGTAATCGACAAGGCAACCATCTATCCCTACGACGAAGCCGCCATGGCGGCTTTCGGTGAGCGTTGCTCCATGACCGAGCGTCGCGCGGATGACGCGACCCGGGAGGTCAACGCGTGGCTGAAGTGCGAGTACTTGCGCGAGCGCGTCGGCGAGGAGTTTGATGGAGTAGTGAGTGCGGTGACCAATTTTGGCCTCTTTGTCGAACTCAAGGATCTCTATATAGAGGGCCTGGTCCACGTGACCACGTTGCCCGGAGACTACTACCGTTTCGACCACGCTCAACAGCGCCTGGTGGGCGAACGCAGCGGCAGGAGCTTTCAATTGGGAGCGAAGCTGCGGGTTATCGTAGCCGCGGTAAACCTTGATGACCGCAAGATAGATCTGGAGCCCGTTGAGCTGCCCGTGACGGGCAAAGCAGCGCGCAAAGGCGGATCGGCCCAGGGCAAGGGTAAAGGGAAAGGTGGGGGTGCAGCGGGCAAAGGACCGGGGGCGAGCGCCGCTCCCGCTGGCAAGAAGCCACCGCAAAGGAAGCGCGCCGCAGCAAAAAAACCGGCAAAGTCATCCGCCGGCAAACCGGCAGCCAAGGCCGGTAACCCTGGCAAACCCGCTGGCGGTTCCGGAGGCAAAGCGGGTGGCGGAGGTGCCACAACCCGTGGCGGGGCCGGTCGCAAGGGCCGCTAGGCTGTGGCGACAGATTATGCGTTTGGCCTGCATGCGGTGGAAGAGCTGCTGCGGCGTCAGCCCCAGAGCCTGCGCAGCCTGCAGGTCCTTAAGGGACGCAGTGACCGTCGCGTGCAGGTGCTGCTCGGCCTGGCCGAGCAGGCTGATATTACTGTGCAGCGGGTGTCCCGGGATCAGCTCGATACGCTGGTAAAAGGCCGTCACCAAGGTGTGGTGGCAGAAATGGATGGCGATAAACCCGCGACTGCAGAGGATTTGCGCTGGGGCAGCGCGCAGCTCCTGGAGTTCGTGAAGAATAAGCCGGACACGTTGCTGCTGGTGCTCGATGGGGTGACGGACCCGCACAATCTGGGCGCCTGCCTGCGCAGCGCTGACGCGGCCGGTGTTACGGCGGTTGTCATACCCAAGGACAATGCGGCGGATGTGACGCCGGTGGTCCGCAAGGTCGCTTGTGGGGCCACCGAGACCGTGCCGCTCGTGCGCGTGACCAATCTGGCACGCACCCTGGTGGCGCTCAAGGAGGCGGGTGTCTGGGTTTACGGAGCAGCCGGGGAGGCCGAGCAGTCGCTGTACACGACGGATCTCTCCGGGCCCCTGGCGCTGGTAATGGGTGCCGAAGGTAGCGGCATGCGGCGCCTCACCCGGGAGCTCTGTGATGTGTTGGTGAATTTACCCATGGCCGGCAGCCTCAGCAGCCTGAACGTGTCCGTAGCCACGGGCGTATGTCTTTTTGAAATCAGGCGCCAGCGGCTGGCCGCGGCACCCGCATGATGCCCCCGCGGTGTTCGGCCAAACGCCTGCCTTTAGTGGCTTGCGGGTCTGGCAGCATCCCTGTAGAATTCGCGCCTCAAAATTTGGACGGTTAGTTTCTGACCGTTTCTCCTTGTCATACAGCGATTAGCCAAAGTGCTGCTGGTGACTTAAACCCGTAAGGAGCTCGTTGATGCGACATTACGAAATCGTGTTCATGGTGCACCCGGACCAGTCTGAACAGGTCCCCGGCATGGTTGAACGCTACACCAGTACGATCACCAAAGACGGCGGCACCGTCCATCGTCTGGAAGACTGGGGACGCCGCCAGCTGGCATTCCCGATCTCCAAGATACACAAAGCCCATTACATACTCATGAACGTCGAGGCCTCCAACGAAGCGATGGAAGAGCTGACGACGACTTTCCGTTACAACGATGCGGTAATTCGCAACCTCGTGATCCGTCGCGATGAAGCGGATCTTGGCGAGTCGCCGATCATGAAGATGGAGAAGGAAAGCCGCGAGCGCAAGTCCCGCTACGAAGAGCGTCAGACCTCGGATAGGCCTCCTCGCGAGGCAGAAGCAACTTCCGAAGAGCCCGCCGCCGCGCCCGAATCCCCGGAAGCGCCGGCTGAAGCCTGAACCACAGACGCTACAGATAGCCAGGAGTAAAGGTACATGGCACGTTTTTTTCGCCGCCGTAAGTTTTGTCGATTCACCGCCGAAGGCACCAAAGAGATTGATTACAAGGATCTCGAGACCCTGAAGGCCTACGTTTCCGAAACAGGCAAGATCGTCCCGAGCCGCATCACGGGCACCAAGGCAAGGTATCAGCGACAGCTGTCGACTGCGGTCAAACGCGCTCGATTCCTTGCGCTGCTTCCCTACACCGACGCGCATCAGTGAGCGCGGTGACCTTGCTAGGCTGAATCGGCAGTGGTCATGACGCGCGAGAGCTCGTGCGCGGATTAGCAAGTTTCGCGATGGGAGGGCGTTTTCGCGCCCTTCTTGTTGCTGTGGCAAGTTCCGGCTCGTTGCTGTTTGCATGGCTCGGGGCCGCTACGGTGGCACTGGTTGTGCTGCGACACGGATATCGGGAAGGCCTGTGGGTTTTACTCTGGGCCTCCCTGCCCGCTCTGCTGCTAACCCAGCTGACGGGCGACAGCAGCGTATTGGTGCTGCTGGTGGGGACCGCTGCGCTGTCGGTAGTACTGCACGCAACAGCAAGTCTCACGCTTGCCGCGGTGGCAAGCGCGGGGGTCGCCGTGCTGACAGGTTTGGCGCTGCTGGCTTTCGGTCAGTCCTTGCTGGCGGAGCTGGCGCAGGTTCTCGGCACATTTTTTGAGTCGCTGGAAAAGCAGGCTCTCGAGGCGGGCAGCGGTCCTATCGTGCTACTGCGGCCCACGCCGGTGCAACTGGCCGGAATGATGGGAGCTGCAAACGGGGCGCTGAGCTTTTTGTGCCTTGCGCTGGCGAGATACTGGCAGGCGGCCCTCTACAACCCGGGTGGTTTTGGCGCGGAGTTTCGCGATCTGAGGCTGCCACCCGTCTGGGTAGGTCTGCTGAGCGTCGCGGCCCTCGCTCTGGCGATGGGCGGATTGAGCTACAGAAGCTGGGCGGCGTCGCTGTTACTGCCGCTGACCATGGGGGGGTTCGCTCTCTTGCATGCGCGGGCCCGGCACCGGGGCCAGGGCAGCTTTTGGCTGACCGGTATGTATCTGGTCTGGCTGCTATTCGACGCGGCCAAACTGGCGCTGGTCGGGCTGGTTATTGGTGATGCGGTAATGAATTTTCGCCGCCGCTGGGATTCCTCGAAGAACGGGGATGACAACGGTTGACGGGAGCTGGGTCGGAACTACCGACCAAGGCTTCGAGTTTTGGGGAGCCCGGATACGGTAACCCGGGTGGGCTGACCTTGCGGGGTCGGCGTCTGCAATCAAGTTATTAGTGATAGGTGGAGCGTGCGCTCCGGCTGAGGGGATAAGGAACATGGACATCATATTGTTGGAGAACATCGGCAACCTGGGCGACTTGGGTGACAAGGTCACCGTCAAAGCCGGTTACGGGCGCAACTACCTGATTCCACAGGGCAAGGCGGTTCCGGCTACCGAGGCGAACGTAGCGGAGTTTGAGGCGCGTCGCGCGGACCTCGAGCGCGCTGCAGCCGAGACTATGGCGGCGGCGCAGAAACGCGCCGATGCCGTGTCTGCGCTGGGCGTGATTACCATCGAGGCGAATGCCGGCGAAGAGGGCAAGCTGTTCGGTTCTGTAGGCACCCGTGATATCGCAGAAGCAGTCGGCGCTGCCGGTTGTGAAATTGATAAATCCGAAGTTCGCCTGCCGGATGGAGCCTTGCGTGACCTCGGCGAATACACCATCGCCATACAGCTGCACTCCGATGTTATGACCGATATCGTTGTTGCGGTCGTTCCTGAGTAAGACCAGCAAGTAGCCGGCTGAGTCAGGCTTCCGGGGCTGCCCCCTGAACTGCTCAGCATTTACTGCGGCCCTCCGGGGCCGCACGCGCTGTTGCCCGCTATTGATTTGGGCTAACCTGTCCAGCTCCGCAGTGATCGGTCCCCTTGATGGCTGAAGCCACCCCGAAACGCATGTCGTCGTCACAGTTTTCCGATGGTGATCTTGCTCGCATTAAGCTCCAGCCCCAGTCCATAGAGGCCGAGAGGGCGGTGCTTGGCGGTCTGATGATATCCAAGGACGCCTGGGATGGCGTTGCGGAGTTGGTTAGCAGCGATGATTTCTATCGTCCTGACCATCGCCTGATCTATCGACAGATACGCAATCTTGCGGAGGCGAACGAACCTGTTGATGTGGTCACCCTGGCCGATCAGCTCGAACTCGGGGGCGAACTCGAGGCGGCCGGCGGACACTCCTATCTGCTGGAGTTGGCGCAGAATACGCCGAGCGCGTCGAATATTCGTGCCTATGCCCAGGTTGTCCAGGAACGCTCGGCGCTGCGCCGGCTTATCGAGGCGGCGCAGGATATCGCCGACAGCGGGTTTCACCCGCAGGGTCGAAACTCCGGTGAGCTTATTGATGAAGCCGAGCGACTCATCATGCAGATCTCGGAGCAGGGACCCAAGGCGGGCGGCCCTCGTGACGTCGGCACGCTGCTCGAAGAAACCGTCGACCGCATCGAGGAGCTCTGCAATAGCGGCGGCGATATCACCGGTCTTAGTACCGGCTATGCAGATCTCGATGGTTTCACTTCCGGGCTGCAAAAGTCCGATCTGATCATTGTGGCCGGCAGACCCTCCATGGGTAAGACCGCCTTCGCCATGAACCTGGTGGAACATGCTGTGCTGGGGCAGTCGGATCCGGTGCTGGTGTTTTCTATGGAAATGCCGGCCGAGCAGCTGATGATGCGTATGCTGTCGTCTCTCGGGCGGATCGACCAGACACTGGTACGTACCGGAAGGCTTGACCAGCCAGGCTGGGATACTCTCTCCCAGGCCGTCGCGAAGCTACGCAACACCTCGCTATTGATTGATGACACTCCGGCCCTGACCCCCACAGAGGTGCGCAGCCGGGCACGGCGCGTCAAGCGCGAACACGGTGCCCTGGCGATGATCATGATCGATTACCTGCAGCTCATGCAGGTAGCGGGATCTTCCGATGGACGAACGGCAGAGATATCGGAGATTTCTCGTAGTCTCAAAGCGATTGCCAAGGAGTTTCGCTGCCCGGTGGTTGCGCTGTCGCAGCTTAACCGCTCGCTTGAACAGCGTCCCAACAAACGCCCACAGAACTCTGATCTCCGCGAGTCCGGCGCCATCGAGCAGGACGCGGATGTGATCATGTTTATTTACCGCGACGAGATTTATAACCCCGATTCACCGGACAAAGGCGTGGCGGAGATCATTCTGGGCAAGCAGCGCAACGGTCCCATAGGTACCTGCAGATTGGCCTTCTTCGGCGAGTACACCCGCTTCGAGAATCTGGCACGCCAGTCGGACCGTTACTAAACCACCGAACCCACATCGGTATCGCACTGAACCCGCATCGGCGCCAGGTAGTCCTCGCTCGGCAAAAAGAAAGGGCCATTGCCTCACCGAGAACTACCTGACACCGCTGCTCATGCCGCAGCCAACCCATGGCCATCGAATCGACCGCACCCACGGTACCCACGGCACAGAGAGGAGCGAGGCGGGTGCGCGCAGCGAGCCGATGGCCCTTTCTTTTCGGCGAGTGTGCGTACGCGGCTCGTGACGACCGGGCACTTCAGCACCAGCCAGTTCAGAACATCGAACCGGCTACAGGTCGTTCTCAGCCCTGAGCTTGCTCAACTGCTCCAGTGCCGCCTCGCCTTCCAACGCCTTGGTAGGCAATCGCCCGGCTGGCGGCTCTGGGATCGGGGGAAGCTGGTCGCCGCTTAACAGGGCGGCGCAGCGCGCCTGGTAGTGCTCGCTGAACAGGGGCCAACCTTGTGCTTCCGAACAGGTGGCGAGGCGATGCCAGCCGCTGTCGCGGCCGGCCCAGTAGACGACCGGGTGGGACCAGCGATGCGATTCCGGGGGCGAGCCCGCGGAACAGGCTTCGAAGTAGGCCGCTTTCATTGCCGGCAAGCCGAACGCGGGCAGGCTGTCTTCGCAGCATTTACGAATGCGATGCAGGGTAGGAAGATATTCACTGCTTTCAATGGCCAGGCGGGCGCCCTGCAGAATCTGTGCGGGAGGGAAATCCCGTAGTGAATCCAGCCACAGCTTCTTAATCTGCCGTAGCTGCTCGGCTTCGCTGAAGGCCGCGTAGTACTGGTTGTGATAATTCAGGCGAAAGAGCGCAAAGACCTGGTTGAGCGCGTCTACCAGCGCGGGTTCGGGCTTACTTCGAGGCTCACTCTGCCCAAGAGGTGTCCGTGAGGTCGTGCTCGAGGCTGCTATCTCTCGTGCGACGCGCTGCGCCAGTTCCCCGCTGTCCTCCATGATCCACTCCCGGTGCTTTGTCCTGTTGATGCTTCGCCCACTGAAATTGTACATGCTGCTTGAATTTATTCTGCCAGGCGTGTGCCGCATTGCCTCGCTCGCGCCAGTAAAGGGAGAAATCCTCCAATTGCTGGAGCGCGAAGTTTCTTGGCACGCCGTGAAAGCGCTCGAGCAATTCCAGCATGTCTTCGCTGGGCTGGAAGCTCGGGGACAGCGGCTGTCCCTCGGCCCGCGCTGGTCGTGCGGAGGGGTTCATGCCGGGAGCGCTGGGCAATCCTGTCTCGGTCCTCACTGCAACCGGTACTTTTGCTGCGGGCGGGGTCGCGGCCGTAGCGCCTGCAGCCGGCGGGCCAATCGATGCTTTTGACCCCGCAGATATCGCAAACAGGAGGCTGTTCGGCGCTGCATTAGGCCGGTCGATACGCAGCAGCCCAAGTTCCTCCAGTGAATCGCAGATCTTCGTGACGGTACTGTCGTCCCAGAAGGGTAGCAGTTGCAACAGATAGGCCCGGCTCACGTGCAACCAATTGAGGTCCTCGCGACGGGATGCAGGCTGGTGCAGGTACAGACCGTTCAGTTGCTGCAGCATGATCGCTTCCCGCAACCCCACAGCCGCTGCGAGCTCCGCAGAAAACAGCAGTTGGGTATCGGGAAGGAAACTGCTCGCCATGATCGAAATCGCGTAAACGGAAACGGCCGCACAGCATACCCAGCTTGCGCCATTAGTTGTAGCATCGCGCCTTTCATTTCTTCTGGAACCGCTATGGCCAGGGCAAAAACCGCGTTTGTGTGCAACGACTGCGGCTCCGATTACAGTAAATCGCAGGGTCAGTGTAATGACTGCGGGGCCTGGAACACGATCGTTGAGGTGCGTTTGGGGAGTGCCAGGGGTACTCGCAGTGCGGCCGGGCGACGCCAGGGCTTCGCGGGCCAGCTGGCGCCGGCACGTGTGCTTGAAGATATTGCCCTCGAGGAGCTCGCTCGAATACCCACCGGTACTGCGGAGTTCGATCGCGTGCTCGGGGGCGGCCTGGTGCCCGGGTCGGCGATACTTATCGGCGGCAGCCCGGGCGCCGGTAAGAGTACCCTGCTGCTGCAGACCCTCTGCCACCTGGCGCAGACCCTCCCGGCCCTGTATATCACCGGCGAAGAGAGCCTGCAGCAGGTGGCTATGCGCGCGCAGCGTCTCGGCCTGCCCATGGACCAGCTCAAGCTGATGGCAGAGACCAGCGTGGAGGCTATTCTTGCAACCATGGAGTCCGAGCGGCCGCGCGTACTGGTGGTGGATTCCATCCAGGTGGTGCACAGCGAGGAGCTCAACGCGGCGCCTGGCAGCGTCTCTCAGGTGCGTGATTGTGCGGCCAGGCTGACCCGGGCAGCGAAGCACAGCGGGGCGGTGGTTCTTTTAGTGGGACACGTTACCAAGGACGGCAGCCTTGCGGGCCCCAAGGTACTGGAGCACATGATCGATTGCTCAGTGCTCTTGGAGAGTTCCGATGACGCCCGCTTTCGCACCCTGCGCGGACAGAAGAATCGCTTTGGGGCGGTCAGTGAGCTGGGTATCTTCGCCATGACCGAGCGCGGCCTGCGCGAGGTAAAGAACCCCTCAGCGATTTTTCTTGAGCGCGGCGAGACGCTCGCGTCCGGAAGCGTGGTAATGGTTGTCTGGGAGGGCTCAAGGCCCCTGCTAGTGGAAATCCAGGCACTGGTGGACGACAGTCCTCTGGGCAACCCGCGGCGCCTTGCCGTGGGCCTGGAGCAAAACCGCCTTGCTATGTTGCTGGCGATCCTGCACCGCCATGGGGGCCTGCAGGTGGGCGATCAGGA
>JBLIIW010000127.1:0-11074 GCA_047635315.1 Halieaceae bacterium
ACGTTTTCCCGTTTCTACAGGTCACTGCGGAGCTCAACAGCGTCAGTACCGAGCACAAGGTAACGCGCTTTGAACGTCTTCGCCGTGCTGATCTCGCCCAGTTTGATACGCTTATAGCCGCAGATGAGTGTTTCTGGGATGAGTTGGTGAATCCGGTCGCTAACCTGGTCAGGCGCGCGCTAGATGCGGGTGTGGCGCGTATTATCATAGCGGACCCCGAACGACCCACCTTTCATCAAATGGCCGAGATTTGTCTCGAGCGGCACGGCGGTGAACTGCTACCCTGGCGAACCAGCGGTTCTCTGGCCGCCAGCGGTGCGCTATTGGTGATCAACAACTACTGAGCCGGTGATCGGGGTTATTCATAGAGATAGTAGCGCTGGTCCCGCAGAACCATTTCCACGAAGCGACCATCGCGTATGGCGGGACGGAATACCGTTGCGTTCAGATGGCGACGCAGACTATTGGTGCTGCGTCCCTGTGAATCCTTTTCCAGCGCTAACTCTGAACGCGCCCGCCCGCGCTCAGAAACCCGTATCTCGCTTGCCAGCAGTTCCCGTGCGGGCCTGTCCGGCAGCCAGAAAGCCCCGTTGTCAGGCAGTGGCACCGGCTTGCTGAACCACCGCGCAGCCAGTGAGGACAAGCCACGTTTGTGCAACTCCTGCCACAGCTCGAGGTAATCCCTGCTGGCCTCCTGCCAGCCACCGTGCCACTGCCGCCAGTCGGCCAGGGCGAGCCGCAGCTCGGCCACGTCCCGGAACTTTCCAGGCGGCGCCACCGCCAGGGCGTCTTGCAGGAGTTTGGCGCCGGACTGGCGAAGCACTCGCTGGAGGGTTTCCAGACGATCACGCTGCAGGTCAAAGCTGCCAAACTCGTCCCTCCGCAGGGATTCCCCCGGGCGCCGAAGTGGCTCTACCGCAGGCCGTACACGCTGCTCTACAAGATAGAGATTTAACAACTGACTCAGACTAGCCTCCTTAATTTGCCTCCAAATCGGCGTTTTTTCGCCACTCATCAGCTCCTTGAGAATGCTTGCATTGAGGGTGTGAAGGTCGAGGAGCCGTCGACTCCCATCGCGATCCAGGTCACGACGCAGAGCCTCCCGCTGCCAGCGCAGGAACTCCATACTGCTGCGCCAGCGGGGCCCGGTGTAGGGAGGGCGGCCGTCACCGAAGAGACGAAAAAAATACCGGTACTGCTCATCGAGGGCCGTGAAATCGCCCCTGCGACGGTGTCCATCGAGTATTGCACGCACCAGAGGCCCCTGGCTGGAGCTGTAAAGGCCGTCGTTCAGCCGAGTGAGGTGCAGGGCCCGACGGCGCACGCGCAGCGCCTCTTCCGGCTCGCCGGCGGCATCGAGCGCACGCGCAAGATCACCGAGGGTCTCGCCAAGCTGCGCTGCGTAGGGTCCGCCACTGAATTCCTGCTCGAGTACCCGATCGCGTAACTGTTGCAGGAGTTCGGCTCCCGCCGCCGGCAGTGCAGCGCTGGGCAGTAAGGCCACGGGTGCCTCTGACGGCCACCCGGATTCCACCTCAAGGATAAATTCGCCATAGTTTTTCATGCTTTCACCCAACGCTAAGGGTGGCGAAACAAGGAAAACAACGGCCAGATAGAACGCGCATCGCATATAAGCGATATAATGGCTGATTATTGTCGTCAGCACACCCAAGTGACCGTACATTTTGCGGCCAATTCCGCAGGAACGTGGCGACGGCAGTCCGCAAGCGTTCAGGACTAGCGCAGCTATCACTTGTGTCTACGGCTGTATGTGCCCTGGGGTCAGTCTCCGTTGATGGCAGCAGCTGAAAAATCCCACCGAAAAAGCCTACTGAATCCAAGATCCTATATGAGCAAAAAAAAACGCCCGGACATCCCCTGCTTTGGGCGGGCTATATTTGAAACTCACTGCCACCTCGATTATCTCGATCCCGAAAGCTTGGCAGTGGAACTCGAAGCGGCCCGCGCAGTTGGCGTCGATCGCATCATCACCATTGCAGTGAGCCCGGACAACCTGCAAACAGTCCTGGATATTGCCCAGGGCGACCCGCGGATCTGGTGCACCCAGGGCGTGCATCCGCACGAGGCGGAAAAATTTGACGCGGCGGTAGCACAGCGCATACGCACCGGCAGCGCGGACTCTACAGTGGTCGCCATCGGCGAGATTGGTCTCGATTACTTCTACGATCACGCGGACCGTGCGATACAGCGCGCGGTGTTCAGGGAGCAGCTTGCCATAGCGGTCGAGCACGACCTCCCCGTGGTCATTCATACACGCGATGCTGACGACGATACGCAGGCGATATTGAGCGATTTTGCCCCGCAGCTGCGCCGCGGTGGCGTGGTTCACAGCTTCAGCTCCGGACTGCCTCTCGCCGAGTTCTGCATCGATGCCGGGTTCATGCTCGGCTTCAACGGTATGGTGACCTTCAACAAAGCCGATAACGTCCGCGAAGCCGTCGCCCTGACGCCCCTGAACAGGCTCCTATTGGAGACGGACTCACCCTACCTCACGCCAGCTCCCTATCGAGGGCGCGCTAACGGCCCGAAATTCTTGCCCTTTATCGCCGAGAGAGTCGCAGCCATCAAGGATATTCCTGTGGAAACACTGCTAGATATTACCTATGCAAACAGCCAGCGGCTGTTTTTCCCGGCAGCGGAAGGAGCTCTGTCCGCATGAGCTACGAGATTGGACAGCGCTGGCTTAGTCACGCGGATAGTGAACTGGGACTGGGCATCGTCGTAGATCTGGAGACCCGGCGGGTTACCATTCATTTTCCAGCAGTGGAGGAAGATCGCACCTACGCCAGGGATAACGCACCGCTGACACGCCTGCGCCTGCGCCAGGGAGAGAGTCTTAACACCCGCGATGGACGCATTCTGGAGGTCGTATCGGTTCAGGAAGAACATACACTGATCATCTATGCGGCGACCGACGGCGCGAACGTGTTCCGGGTTCCGGAACTCGATCTGGATGCGAACATTGATTTGGGCACTCCCCGGCAGCGACTGATTGCCAGCCAGTTCGATAGCCATGCGGCTTTTTCCCTGCGCCTGGAAACCTGCAGACAACAGGACAGACTGCAGCGCAGTGGTCTGCGCGGTCTTCTGGGCACGCGTACTGCGCTCCTACCCCACCAGCTCTATGTTGCGAATGAGGTCGGCAGACGCCACGCCCCACGTGTGCTGCTCGCCGATGAGGTGGGTCTGGGAAAGACCATAGAAGCCGGAATGATCCTGCACCGGCAACTGCTGACTGGCGACAGCCAGCGCGTGCTGATCATGGTGCCAGAGTCTCTGCAGTATCAGTGGCTGGTAGAAATGCGCCGCCGCTTCAATTTGAACTTCGCGCTCTTCGACGATGCACGACTGGATGAGCTTCCTATCGACAACGCCTTCGAGAGCGAGCAGCTGGTGCTTTGTGCCACAACACTGTTTGAGGACCCCCTGCGCCGCGAGCAGGCACTGGCTACTTCCTGGGATTTGGTAATTGTTGATGAAGTGCACCGCGTGCACTGGTCCCGAGACAATGAGAGTCAGGAGTTTCAATTTCTTCGCGAGCTCTCGGAAGCCTCAGCAGGCCTGTTGCTGCTGACCGCCACACCGGAACAGGTTGGGCAGGAAGCGCATTTTGCACGGCTTGCCCTTCTGGATCCCGCCCGCTTCCATGATTTCGACAATTTCCGGGAGGAAGAATCCAGTTACCGCCAGTGGAGTGGATTGCTGGAGGCTCTGGATCGGGGAGAGTCACCCCCAGGGCTGCCCGAAGATATCGACCAGACGCAGCCTCCCGCCGCGCAGATAGCGCAGCTTATCGATCGACACGGCACCGGCCGTGTGCTCTTTCGCAATGCCCGCGCCGCGGTACGCGGTTTTCCCGAGAGACTTCTGAGTACCTATCCGCTCTCCGCAAGCGCAACGGCCTCAGTCAATTACCATTCACTCTATCCGGAAATCGACGCCGACGGCGACTGGCTAACGGAGGATCCGCGGGTCAGTTGGTTAGTGGCGCAACTAAAAAGTCTGCGCCCGGCCAAAGTGCTGGTTATCTGCGCACAGGCCGATACGGCGCTGGCTTTGGAGACTTACCTGCAATTGCGCGCTGGAATCCGTTCCGCCGCTTTCCATGAACACCTTTCGCTGCTGGAGCGCGACCGCGCGGCGGCCTACTTCGCCGATAGCGACCAGGGCGCACAGGCGCTGATCTGCTCGGAAATTGGCAGCGAGGGGCGCAACTTCCAGTTTGCCCAACACCTCATACTATTTGATCTGCCCGGCCACCCGGATCAGCTGGAGCAACGCATTGGGCGCCTGGACCGTATCGGCCAACGCGATCGCATCTACATCCATGCACCGTACATCGAAGGCGGTGCACAAGAGACACTGCTGCGCTGGTACGACGAGGGACTAAACCTGTTCTGCGAAAGTTGCTCGGCGGGCGACATGATCCTTAGGCGCTTCCGCCAGCGATTGGAACAACAGCTGCAACAGCGGGACGAGCAGTTTGAACAGCTTCTTCAGGAGACCGCCGACTTCACGGCTACCACCCGAAGCGAGCTCAGCGAGGGCCGCGACCGCATGCTGGAGCGCAGTTCCTGCGACAGCGCGGCCGGCACAGCGCTTGCCGAGGCCATCGCCGAAATCGAAGACCCTCTGGTGATTGGCAATTACCTCGAAACACTCTGCGACGTCACGGGCATCGAGCACGAGCACCACAGCGAACACAGTGTCGTGCTGCGCCCGGGCGAGCAAGAAGTACTCGCTGTTTTCCCGGAACTCTCAGAAGACGGGCACACGGTCACCGTGTCCCGGGACGTTGCGCTGCTCCGGGAAGACTTTATGTTCCTCGGCTGGGAACATCCCTGGCTGGATGGAGCCATGGACTCACTGATGTCCAGCCATCTCGGTCAGGCTGCGGTTGGGGTAATGGATCTAAAGGGCGTGCCCGCGGGCTCAAGACTTTATGAGATGGTCTTCACCGCGTCTCTGCGCGCCCCCAGAGCTCTGCAACTGCAGCGCTATCTGCCCCTCTCCCCGCTGCGTCTGCTACTGGATGCACGCGGGCGGGATCTGAGCGAGCTCCTCAGTCACGAACGACTCAATGAGCGCATTGAAAAACTGCAACGCGGTGCGGCGAGTAAGATCGTCAGACAGCTGCGCGTAGAGATCGAAGCGCGGATCGATGAGGCCGAGCAGCAGATGGAGAAGCGCATGATTGAGCTTCGCGATGCCGCCCTGGCGACCATGTATAGCGCGGTCGATGCAGAAATTCAGCGTCTTGAGGCGCTGCGCCGGGTAAATCCAGCCGTACGCGCGGAAGAAATTGCCGTGTTGGAGACACGCAAACAAGCCGGCAGTGAGGCCCTGCTCGCAGCGCGCCCGGTACTACAGGCAGTCCGCTTGGTACTGACGCGCTGAGCGATGCCCCGGGTCGGTCTCCCCAGGCCAGCCGGCTCTCCTGCGCCAGTCTCAGGCGGAGGCCGTCTGACCGCCGTCCAGCACCAGCACATGCCCGGTCACAAAGGCCGAAGCACGGGAACAGAGATAAAGCGCGGTACCCGCCGCATCCTCGGGCGTGCCCAGCCGCCCCCGGGGAATATCCTTAACCATTTCCGCCTCGTGCTCGAGCATGTGCGCGGTCATTTTGCTGGGGAAAAACCCCGGTGCTATCGCGTTCACGTTGATATTGTCCGCGGCCAGGTCTGTGGCCATTTGCCGGGACAGGTGATGAACCGCCGCTTTGCTGGCCGCGTAGGAATAGTTCGCCAGCGGTGCGTAGGTGAGACCGTTGATGGAACCGATATTCACCACCCGCGCCGGATCCGTCGCCGTACCCGCTGCGCGGAGTTGGGGCAGAAGCGCTTGGGTCAGGAAAAAAATCGATTTTACGTTCAGATCCATGATTTTGTCCCAGCCAAGCTCGGGAAAGTCATCGATCGGCGCGCCCCAGCTGGCACCGGCGTTGTTGAAAAGGATATGAATGGCGGATTCGCGTTCCGCCAGGGTCTTCGCAAAGTCCTGGAGCCCCTGAACGCTAGAGAGATCCGCGGGAATAGCGATGCACTCCCCCAGCTCTGAAAGCTCGCGCGCCGTGGCCTCCAGTTCCTCAACCCGTCGCGCCGTGATGTAGGTACGCACCCCATTCTCGACCAGGCCACGCGCAATCATCGCGCCAATGCCCCGCGATCCGCCGGTAACTACTGCCACTTTCCCCCTTACATCGAATAGATTTTTCACTTTCTGTCTCCTGCTGTTAGCGGGCTATCGAATGCCGCGAGCGGCTGATACCAGAAAAAACACGCGTGGCGATCCTCATTTCCTGCTTAGGACTCGCTGCGCTTCAAGGCCCGACCCGAGTGTCACGCAGGGCGTTCAAGAGATGCCCTCGCGTCTGAGCAGGATCAATTACCGCATCGATTTCAAGGTGGGCGGCCGCCTCAACCGCCTTGCCCTTGTCGTAGAGTTCTGCGAGCAGGCTGTCGAAAAGCGCACTCCGCGCCGCTGGATCGGTTTGCGCGTCCAGCTCTTTGCGGTATCCGAGTCGCACAGCACCCTCCAGCCCCATGCCGCCGAACTCGCCACTGGGCCAGGCCAGCGCATAATCCGGGATCGCAAAGCTGCCCCCTACCAAAGCCATGGCACCCAGACCATAAGCTTTGCGCAGAAACACTGCGAGCAAAGGCACTTGTAGGGATGCCGAGACGGCGAAAAGCGCGGACATCCGGTGCACGGCCCCCTGCGTTTCGCTGTCCGGGCCGACCATAAAGCCCGGCGTATCGACCAGGGAAATAACCGGGAGCCCACAGCGACTACACAGGGAAAGAAAGCGCGCGGCCTTATCGGCCGCGTCTCCGTCCACGGCCCCACCGAGCTGTTGGCAGTCACTGGCCAGCACCCCGACCGCGCGGCCACCAAGGCGCGCAAAGCCGGTAATGACGCTGCGCCCGAACACCCTGCGCAACTCCGTGAACGAGCCTTCATCGAAGATCGTCTCAATGATCCTGCGCACGGGATAACTCCAGCGCCGGTCCTCGGGCAGAGCGTCACGCAGCCAGGACTGCTCCAGAACATCCACCACAGGGGAATCGCCCTGGAAATAGGCTAGCAGTCCCTGGGCCGCCCTGGTCGCCTCGGCTTCATCTTCAGTGAGAAGATCGATCACCCCGTTTTTACACTGCTCCTGGGCGGGGCCGATCTGATCCGGCCGGTAGCTACCCAATCCGCCGCCTTCAATCATCGCCGGCCCGGCCATACCGATGCAGGAACTTCGCGTCGCAATGCGTATATCCGCAGCCCCAAACAGCGCCGCGTTACCGGCGAAGCAGTAGCCATTGTTAACGGCGATCCGCGGCTTGTTGTGGAGCATTGCCGCCCAGGACGCAAAGGTGCCGACGTTCAAACCCGCAATCTGTGTCGTCACATCCGTATCGCCGGGTCGCCCCCCGCCGCCTTCCGTGTACATGACGACGGGCAGACGCTGCCGCGAGGCAATGGAAAGGAGACGATCTATTTTGGCGTGATGAAAGTAACCCTGCGTTCCCGCGAGCACAGTGTAGTCATAGATCACCAGCGCACAGCGTGCATTCGCCTCGCTAAAGACAGCGCCGTTAATACGACCTATACCCGTTATCACCCCGTCGCCGGGAGTCTCACGCTGCAGCTCTTCATAGTCTCTGCGCCGACGCTGGGCCGCTACGGCGAGCGCCCCGTACTCGACAAAACTGTCCTCGTCGACGAGCTCCGCGAGATTTTCCCGCGCGCTGCGGTAGCCCTTTGCATGCCGCCTTGCCACAGCCTGTTCCCGCTGCGCATCACCGCCACGCTCCAGGCGCTCGCGCAGCTGGCTCAGATCGGTGCGCGTTGTGTCTTCGCCGTTAGCCAATACGTCGTCCGTCACAGTGTTTCTGCTTCCCTCACTACCGCTAGCGGCCCTTAAAAACAGCCTTGCGCTTTTCAAAGAAGGCCACGACGCCCTCCTCACTATCTTCGCTGGCTATGCAGATCTTCTGCATAGCGGCCTCCTCGGACACCATATCGCCAAAGCTCCGAACAGACGCCATCGCCAGCGCTTTCTTGCTGTACTCCACCGCCAACGGCGCTTTGTCGGCGAGCAAACGAGCCCACTCCAGACTCGTCCCGGTCTCGTCCCCATCCGCAACCACACGGTTGCACAATCCAAGTTCCAGACACTGCGGCGCATAAACCCGCTCTCCGCCGACGATAATTTCGAAAGCTCGCTTGCGACCTACGGCATGCAGTAACTGCCAGGTGGCGCCGCCGTCCGGAATAAGACCGATAGCCGCAAAAGCTTGGTACAGATAACTTCCCTCGGACATAACGGCGAGATCGCAGGCCATCATGTAGGCGCTACCGATGCCCGCCGCCGCACCCCCAACTTCTGCGATCCACAGCTTGGGCGACTCGACAATACCCATAAGGCTGGGTTTGTAACCGGTTTTCAGCATCGCTTCTGTAACAGCGCCGCGCGTCGCTCGATCTCCACTAAAACCAGCGCCAAGATCGGCACCCGCCGAGAACGCCCGGCCGGCGCCGGCAAGCACCACCACACGAACATCCGGCTCGCCATTAATCAATTCCACCGCCCCGCGCATGTCCTGTCGCAGACCGGCATCGAAACTGTTCAGTTTGTCGGGCCGATTCATGATCACGCGCGCTACCGGACCGTGGCGCTCAATCAGCACATTCTCAAAAGTCTGTTCACTCACTGTATCGCTCCTTAGTTCGGAATTTCGTCGAGCTGCTATTCCGGCGCGTTCTTCGACATGCTGATAGTCCCGCCTGCGCACAGACGGGCGATTTCCTGCTCAGCAAAGCCCATGGCCTCGAGCACGGTTTGCGTGTCTGCGCCCGCGGGGCGCGCCCCGTGCAGAACCTCTGCTGGCGTGCGCGAAAAGCGCGGCGCTGGGGCTGGCTGCTCCACCCCATCGAGCTCGATGTAGCTCCCTCGATCCCGAGCAGCCGGATGCGCGGCCGCTTCCGTAAAACGCAGTACCGGAGCAAAACACACGTCCGAGCCCTCCATAATCGCGCACCATTCATCGCGGGTTTTACGCCGCATGATCTGCGCCAGCTTCTCTTTTTGCTCCGGCCATTTTTCCGGATTGTTTTGATCTGCAAAATCGGCCTCGGGTAGACCCGCCTTGTCCATCAATAACGCATAGAATTGCGGCTCTATTGAGCCAATAGATACATACTCACCATCGGCACACTCGTAGGTATTGTAGAAATGCGTCCCCCCATCAAGCAGGTTGGCTTCCCGCGCATCCGCGTTCCAACCGCCAAAGGCGTGTAAGGTATGGAACATCCACATCAGCTGCGCCGCACCGTCCACCATAGCCACATCTACGACCTGCCCCTGTCCCGAACTGCCGGCCTCGAGCAAAGCCGCCAGCACACCGTTGGCCAGTAGCATGCCACCGCCGCCCATATCCCCGACCAGATTTAGCGGCGGCAGAGGCTTACCGTCGCCCTGCCCATTGGCAAAAAGAGCCCCGCTCAGCGCGATATAGTTGATGTCATGTCCGGCGGCCTGCGCCAATGGGCCCTCCTGCCCCCAGCCGGTCATGCGCGCGAAAACCAGGCGTGGATTGCGCGCCAGACAGACATCCGGGCCAATGCCCAGCTTCTCGCAGACTCCAGGCCGGTACGGGTCAATGAGCACGTCCGCGTTCTCCACCATTCTCAGGAGCGTCTCGGCGCCCTGAGGGTCCTTGAGGTTGAGCGCAACAGATTTCTTACCGCGACCACTGACGGACTCTGTGGGCGCAGCCCGGTCGCCAGCCGCGCGTTCAATTCGGATCACCTCAGCACCCATGTCCGCAAGCATCATCCCGCCCATCGGCGCCGGACCGATTCCGGCAAGTTCAATTACCGTATAACCGTTCAGCGGTCCCATAACGTGTTCCTCTATTTTGGCCGTGACTTCAAAGTGTGATCACATTGCAGCATCGCTTCAGAAATTGCGCGTGTTGAAGGGGCTATAGTTGTCAGAGAGACAATCGCGACTGATGATGATCTTCATCACCTCGGAACTACCTGCATAGATCGTCGCTATCTTCGCATCGGTGCACTGACGGCTGATCGGATACTCATCCATATACCCGGCACCGCCGTGCAGTTGAACACCAACATCTGCAGCCTTGACCTGCAGCTCACTGGTCACCAGTTTCGCCTTGGCCGCATCCACTGCAGTGAGCGCACCGCCATTAAAAGCGGCTACGCACTGATCAACGTAGGACTGCGCCAGATCGAGCTCAGTGCGCAGTTCCGCTAACTTGAACTGGGTATTCTGGAAGGCCGCAAGCGGCTTGCCGAATGCCTTGCGCTCGCGCACATAGGCGGCGGTCAAATCCCAGGATAGCTGCGCGCTGGCCAGGTAACCGGCTGCGCCGATCAGGCGCTCTTCTGCGAGCCCTTCCATGAGGTAAATAAAGCCCTTACCGGGCTCACCAATAACGTTCGCGTCCGGAATACTTACGTCATTAAAAAACAGCTCTGAGGTGTCCTGCGCCTTGAGGCCCATCTTCTTGAGGTTGCGCCCTCGCTCGAAGCCCGGCATCCCCCGCTCGACAACGAACAGTGTCATTGCATGAGGGTTATTATCCGGGTCCGTTTTTGCCGCCACGATAACCAGATCGGCGTTGATCCCGTTGGATATATAGGTTTTGGAGCCATTTAGCACCCAGTGATCACCCTGACGAACCGCTGTACTGCGCATGCCCGCCAGATCAGATCCAGCGTCGGGCTCCGTCATAGCGATGGCAAGGATCGTCTCGCCGGTCACGCATTTTGGAAGGAAGCGCTGGCACTGCTCTTCGCTGCCAAAACGTGTGAAATAGGGGCCTACCAAGCGACTGTGTAGCGTGCTGAACCAGTCCCCGACACGCGCGTATGCCGTCTCTTCGATGATGACCTGCTCAAAGCGAAAATCACTGTCGCCCATACCGCCATACTTCTCCTCGGGCCAGACCATCAGAAAGCCGCGCTCACCCGCCTTCCGGAAAGCCTCGCGATCGACAATTCCGGCGTCTCGCCACTGCTCCATATGTGGCAC
>JBLIIW010000128.1:0-10856 GCA_047635315.1 Halieaceae bacterium
GACCATCCACGCGTCCTGCGCTCTGAAAACCCACCACTTCAAGCATGCCAGCGTCGTGATAGGCCCGCGCCTCAAGCTTGAGGGGTGAGAGCCAGGCCAGATCCGAGCCACCGCTACCGCCGGCTTCCTCGCTCACCTCGCGCTGCGCGGCATCAGCTGTCGCGCGATAGCTGCACAGGCGAAACATTGTGGTGTAGCGACAACGCTCAAGTACTTCTATGTGAATCTGTACAGACCCCAAAGAGAAACGGCTGCCATTGCAGGACTCGTAATCGGGGAAAATTCGCAGAAGCCGCGCATAGTTGGCTTCGCACAGGGCGTGCAAGCCGCGCAAATCCACTTTGTAGCTACTCTTTATCACCGCAGTTCAGTTTCCTCTGTGCAACTTGCGCTGCCTAATCGACAGACTGAACGCCATCTGCGACCAACGCCGGCTCCAGCCCTGTATTCTTACCGAGTGTACCACCTAAGATTAGGGGCCAATGTTAGCGGCAATTCACCAAAATGCAGCACTGCGAAGCAGGCTTCATAACTGGTAGTATTTGCGCGGCAATTTTCAAGTGCCCTATTTTGAGACCCAAAGGATTCCATTATGCAGTTCACCGGCAAGGCTTTCCTGGCCACACTGACCGCCCTTTCTGCCGCCACCCTGTTCAGCGCCGGCACGCAGGCGGAGTCGCTGCGCGACATTTACGAGCTTTCCCTGGAGAACGACGCCACCCTCAAGGCCCAGCAGGCACGGTACCTGGCCGCGCTTGAAGATGAAAAAGTGGCGTTCTCGCAGTTGCTACCGCAAGTTTCTGCCAGCTACAGCTACGAGGACACAGACGCCGACACGAACGCACTGAACGCGGCTTTCAGCGACGACGGCTTCGTGATCATCGACACCTTTACCAACCGCCAGACCCAGAACAACGGTTACCGGGTGTCCCTGCAGCAGGCTATTTTTGATCTGCCCGCCTGGTTCTCCTTCCAGTCCGGCAAGGAACTGTCAAAGCAGTCCGAGGCCACTTTTGCCGCCAATCAGCAAAATCTTATTGTGCGTGTCGTAGAGGCCTATCTGGCCGTGTTGCGCGCCCAGGACAATCTCAAAGCCAGCACCGCCCGGGAGCGCGCCTTCGAACGACAGCTGGAACAAAACCAACAGCGCTTCGAAGTCGGTCTTATCGCCATCACCGACGTCTACGAAGCCCAGGCCGCCCACGATCTCGCGCGGGTCGACAGAATCTCAGACGAAAACAGTGTCGCCGTGGCATTGGAGAACCTTACGGTGCTCACCGGCAAACGCCACGACACTCTGGATGTGCTGATTCAGGGCTTTGACGTCAAGAACCCGGAACCCGCCGATCGCAGCGCTTGGGTGGAGTTCGCTCTCGCCAACAACTTCAACCTCAAGGCGGCGCAGTATGCGGAAGAGGCCTCGCGGCAGAACGCCAAGGCGCGCCGTCTGTCGCACGCACCGACAATCGCCGGTACCGCGCAGATTTCCGACTTCGATTCAGACGGTTCCCTGACACGCAGCCCGTCCACACCCTTCGATATCCCGCCGCAGAGCACCCAGGAACAAACCATCTGGGGCGTGGAGCTCATCGTTCCGCTGTATTCCGGGGGCGCGGTCAGCGCCGAGCGCCGTCGCGCCGCCCAGCTGTTCAACGCGTCGCGGGAAGAGCGCATCAACCTGACGCGACAGACGGTAACCGACGCGCGCTCACTGCATATGACGGTGCTCAATGATGTTGCCCGGGTGTCCGCGCGCAAGCAGAGTATCGTCTCGTCGAAGAGCGCCCTGGATGCAACGCAGGCAGGTTATGAAGTTGGTACGCGTAACGTGGTCGATGTACTCAACGCACAAAACACGCTGTTTTCGGCGCTGCGCGACTACGCCAACAGCCGTTACGATTACATCGTCAACACGCTGCTGCTTAAAGAGCAGGCCGGACTACTCAGCCCCGACGACGTCATGCGCCTGGACAGTTTCCTCGAGGCAGCACCCGCGCCCACCAGCTCAGGGACGAGCGTCAAGTAAGCGCTGCAGCGCGCCGAACAGGGCGCTCAGCGCGCCCCGGTTCGCAGACACTACCGCCGCCGCCGCATCGCCCCGGCGGCGGCACTGGGCAGGATCTTCCAGTAACGCACATAATCGGGCCCCCAGAGATTCCGCATCGTCCACCTGCTCGAGCGCCCCTGCCGCGCTGAGCTGACGAGTGGGCTCGGCGAAATTAAACATAGACGAGCCACTCAGTATTGGCCGAGCCCAAACAGCGGCCTCCAGGGGGTTGTGCCCACCATGGGGGATAAAACTCCCACCGACCACGGCCACATCCGCCACACCGTAGAGCAGCAGCAGTTCTCCCAGGGTATCCACGAGCAGCAGGTCGACATCTTCTGTGAGCGGCTGCTCGCGGCTGCGACGCTGCACGCGCCAACCGGCCGCGCTGCACTGTCGAGCCACGTCCTCAAAGCGCTCCGGATGCCGGGGCACCAGCAGCATCAACGCCCGGGGCTGACACTCGCGCAGACGACGGAATGCTTCCAGGGCGATGGCATCTTCGCCCGCATGGGTACTGGCGAAAATAAACGTGGGCCGCGCCTCCAGACCCCAGGCGGAACGCAGTCCACGCGCCTCGCTGTGCAGGGAGGGCAGCAGGCGCAGATCAAACTTGATGTTGCCGGAAACCGCCATGCGCGCCGGATCCATGCCCAACTGCAGGAAATGATCTGCGTCCGCTACGCTCTGCGCAGCAATCCAATCCAGCTGCGACAACATACGGCGTGTGGTGCGTGGCAAGCGTGCATAACCCGCCGCCGAGCGCGCCGACAAACGCGCGTTGGCCAGCATCACCGCACAGCCCTGCCGGGCGCAGTGATGCAGCATGTTTGGCCACAGTTCGGTCTCCATCAGGATCAGGAGCTGCGGGCGTGCCCGCTTCAAAAAGCGGCTGACCGCGCCGGGCGTATCCCAGGGCGCATAGACATGGAACACGCGCTGGCCAAATAGCCGGCGCACTTGCTGGGAGCCTGTCGGGGTGGTGGTGGTAATCACCAGCTGGTAGCCGTCAAGCTCATCCAGTATGCGCTCAACCAGCGGCTTGGCCGCCAGCGTCTCGCCCAGAGACACCGCGTGCAACCAGATCACCGGGCGCTCATCGACCGGGGCGGCAAACAGGCCGAGTCGCTCCCGCAGGCGCTCCCGATAGGCTGGCGCGCGTCGCGACCGCCACAGCAGGCGCGCAACAATGATCGGTAACAGAAGAACGAATAGCGCGCTGTAGGCAATGCGCATGAGTGGTCGCTCTCAGGGGTCGGCTGGGAAGCCGCCAGCATAGCGGGCCACAGGGCGCGGCACCACACTCCACCGGGCAATCTGCCGTGCGCCGGCGCGACACCGGCCCTTGCCAGCGACGCCGCCGGCGGCTACTGTCGGCAGCCCCGATCAGCAAACAAGCAAACGTGTCCCTACAACTACCTATCGATATCAACGCGGTGAAAGGCTTCCTTTCTCCCGCTGAAGGCGAAGCTCTGCACGACTGTGCGGCGAGCCTCTCCGGTCACGCACCCGCGGTGGAAATAGGCAGCTACTGCGGCAAATCCACCGTGTATTTTGGCCTGGGCTGCCAGCAGTCGCAGCGAACCCTGTTCGCGGTGGACCACCACGGTGGCTCCGAGGAGCACCAGCCCGGCGAGTTCTTCCACGATCCTGCGCTGGTTGACGAGCAGGGCAGGGTGGACACGCTGCGCAGCTTTCGCCGAACCCTGCGCAGCGCCGCGCTTGAGGACTCGGTAATTCCCGTTGTAGCACGCTCAGCACAGTTCGCCGCAGCCTGGCAGGGACCTCTCAGCATGGTGTTTATCGACGGCGGACACAGTCTGGATGCGGCGCTGCTCGACTACCGCAGCTGGGCAGGCTATCTACAAGCCGGTGGACTGCTGGCCATTCATGACGTCTACCCGAGCCCGGAAGAGGGCGGGCAGGCACCGATTACCATCTACCGACTGGCGCTGGCATCCGGACTTTTCCTGCAAAGGCAGACCGTAGACAGCCTGCGGGTACTCGAAAGACGCTAGTTAAAGCGTTCCCGCCTGCTTATTTGACCCGCCGCACAGAGCTTTCGGCGGCCGCCTCCAGCAGCTCAACACGGGTAAACAGACCGGCGGCGGCGGTGTGCCGGGTCAGCGCATCTGCCGCCAGCAGCACAGCACCCGCCGTCCAGGTCGGGCGCTCATCGGGCCACAACAGATCCTCGACAAACTGATAGCCGGTCCAGTAGTCGCCCGTGTCACTGCGCCACTGATGCAGCCAGCTGAATAACTCGGCCGCACTCGCACGATTCCCGGCCGCAAGCAGGGCCAGCACCAGCTCGCAGGACTCGGCCACGGTCACCCAGGGTTCTTCGACTACGCAGCGACAACCCATACCGCTCTCTACAAAGTCGCCCCAGCGCAGCGCCAATCGCTCCCGGGCCGCCGAGCCGGTGAGCACACCGGTGAGCACGGGGTAAAACCAGTCCATGGAGTAGCGTGCCTTGCTCTCCCAGCCGCGGTCGAAGCGCTCGGGCTTATTGCGCAGGGCTTCGCCCAGGCGAGCCCGCGCGCTGAGCCACTCGGGCCGGCTTGCGTCCACCGTCACGCTGATATTGTGCGCACATTCGAGGCTCTTGTAGATAGAACTGCAACCGGTGACCAGCGCGTCATCGAGAGAACGGCCATCGGCGTCCACGGCCCAATCGATTTCTCCCTGTTCACTTTGCAGCGACAGCACGAAACACATGGCGCGATCCACAACCGGCCACAACTGCGCAAGAAAATCACGATTTCCGCTAACTAGAAAGTGATGCCAGACACCGGTAGCCACATAAGCCACGAAGTTGGTCTCGCGGCGCTCCCTATTTTCAGGGACCCCGTGCCGATAGGCAGCCCACCAACTACCGTCGGCCAGCTGCTGCTCCGCCAGCCACGCATAAGCCCGCTCAGCCGCCGCCCATTCGCCGCCGACTGAGAGGCCCATCGCCGCCTCCGTGTGGTCCCAGGGGTCCGCATAGTTGCCCTGGGACCAGGGGATCTCACCCGTGAGAAGCTGCACCTCAAGAATCGACGCAATAGTGGGAGCGAGAAAATCGCGGGGAAAGAGCCCCGCAGTGAAATAGGGGCCGCTCACGGTGCGGAAGCCTTGTGAAAATACATGACGACACTCTTACCAAGAACCGGATTCAGCGCGCGCTCAAGCACCCGTGTCAGGGCTGGTTGCTTCATCATATCCCAGACCAATAGACGATGATATTGACGCACGAGCCAGCTGCGCTCACGCCGCTTCCAGAACAGGCACTGCAGCCACCAGTAGGGGCTGTGCAGGGCATGCGCCCCGTGCTGGTGGTAAATGTGAAAGCCCGCAGCGCGAATCTCCCCCTCGAGTCGGTCCATATCAAAGATTCGCAGGTGCCCACCCGCGACTTGATGATAATCCCGGGAAAGCGCCCAGCAGATGCGCTCACACCAGGGCCTGGGTACGCTGGCGCAGAAGCGGCCGCCCGGCTTCAGTACCCGCTGAATCTCGCGCAGGGCGCCCTGGAAGTCCGCTATGTGCTCGAGCACCTCACTACAGATAACGGCGTCGAAACAGTTATCGGGAAAAGGCAGCCGCAAGGCATTACCAGCGAGCAGCGCAAACAGCGCTGGCTCCCCGGGCGGCGCATCCGGCCCCATCGCAGCGAACTCTTCCATGCGCTGACGGGCTGTGGCGAGATCTTGCAGAGACAGATCCACGCCTACCGCATCCGCACCCGCCAGGGCACAGGCAGCGATGACGTGCCGGCCTTCTCCGCAGCCGAGGTCCAGTACGCGATCGCCGCGCCGCAGGCGCAGGAAGTGGGGGTCAACGGTCTGCATCAGCCAGCACCGCGCGATAGTAGGCGACCATTTCCTCGGCACAGCCGGTCCAGCTAAAGTTGTCGACCATGCGTTGGCGACCCGCGATGCCGAGCGCGTCGCGACGCTCGCGATCTTCCAGCAGCGCCGCAATGGCGCTCGCAAGGGCCGTTTCATCCGCGGCCGGCACAATAACGCCAGCGTCGCCAACAACCTCCGGCAGTGCTCCGCCATCCGTGCATACCACGGGTACACCGCAGGCCATGGCCTCACCTGCGGGCAACCCGAAGCCCTCGTACAAGGAGGGCACGACCACAATGGTTGCCTCCGCATAGTGACGCACCAACGTGCCTGTGCTGATGCCGGCGACAAACTGCACGCGCTCGCTAATACCCAGAGTCTCCATCAATTGTTCCGTGTTCCCCCCGGGCTGCGGCTTGCCGACCACCAGCAGCTCCAGTTCGGGATAATCCCCCAGTAGCGTTTTGTAGGCCTTGAGCAGGTAGCGCAGTCCCTTGAGCGGCGCATCGGCTGAAGCCGTGGCCATCAGGCGCAGGGGCTGGCGATGAATTTGCTCCTGAGGTCTGAAAACCGCCGTGTCGATACCGTTGTAGACCAGGTCCACCGTCGATTCGGGGCGCCCGAAGTCGCGAGCAATATCCTGCCGGGAGCGCTGTGAGACCGTGATTACGTGGCGCAGACGCGGTACTACCTTGCGCTGCATACGCAGGAAGGAATGCCAGCGACGAATAAGCAATCGTTCATGCCAGCTGTTCGCAGCGCTCAAGGCGATCCGCAGATCGTGGGTGATAGGGTGGTGGATAGTGCTTACCAGCGGCACGCCCGCCTCCTGCAGCTTGAGCATGCCGTAGCTCAGGCTCTGGTTATCGTGAACCAGATCATAGCGATCGCCGTGGCGCTGTAGATAGCGTCGCGCCCGCCTGCCGAAGGTATAGGGCTCCGCAAAGCCCCCGGTCAGCTTACTGAGCCACTCGATCATGTCGCTCAGCGACAGCAGGTGCCGCGGGCGCAGTGAGCCCAGGCCGTGCGTAAACAGATCCAGACTGGGAATGTGGATCAATCGCACCCGCGGATCCAGTTCTGGATAGGGGGGACCGGAGATCACATCCACCTGATGGCCGGCCTCCACGAGCGCCTTACTCAGATAGTGCAGATAAATACCCTGCCCCCCACCGTAAGAGTGGCTGCGATAGCCGAGCAGGGCTATGTTCAGGGGTTTGTCACCTGAACTCAGGTCTGAGGATGAATTCATTACTAGAGCTTGGCAAAATGCACGCGCGGGAGTTTAACAATGGTGCCGGCGCATTTCACCCACGGGATTTCGCCCGGGAGTCCGCTCACTCGGAAGATTGCCTGCAGCGCATTGTGAACCACGCACTTCGTCCTGCCCGGGACCCCGTCTATACTCCAAGTCGTTAACAGCAGGGAGAGCAACATGCCGGAAGCGGCCCACAAGGGAATCATTTTGGCCGGCGGCTCGGGCACACGCCTGCACCCGCTGACCGCTACGGTCAGCAAGCAGCTCATGCCCGTGTATGACAAGCCGATGATCTACTATCCTCTGGCGACGCTCATGGACGCGGGTATCCGCGACGTACTCATCATCACGACCCCGCGCGACCAGCTGGCCTTCGCCGATCTGCTCGGCAGCGGCGAGCAGTGGGGCATCAGCATCAGCTACGCGGTGCAGCCCAGTCCCGACGGGCTTGCGCAGGCGTTCATCCTCGGCGCTGACTTTGTCGGCAAGTCGCCGGTGAGTCTGGTACTGGGAGACAATATTTTCTACGGGGACAGTTTCGCCAAAAGCCTGCGCCACGCCGCCGAGCGCCAGCGCGGTGCTTCGGTGTTCGCCTACTATGTCCAGGACCCCGAGCGCTATGGGGTTGTGGACTTCGATGCCAATGGCGTGGCCCGCAATATCGAGGAGAAACCCACCAACCCGCGCTCCCATTACGCGGTCACTGGCCTGTACTTTTACGACAACGATGTCATCAATATTGCCCGTGAGATCAAGCCCTCGCCGCGCGGGGAGCTGGAAATAACTGACGTGAACGTCGCCTATCTGCGCCGCGGTGATTTACATGTGGAAGT
Organism: Halieaceae bacterium; assembly: GCA_047635315.1. GTDB lineage: Bacteria > Pseudomonadota > Gammaproteobacteria > Pseudomonadales > Halieaceae > Congregibacter. The sequence goes on from JBLIIW010000128.1 coordinate 7,975, forward strand.
AATGAGCCGCGGCACCGCGTGGCTGGACACGGGCACCCACAACTCGCTGCTGGATGCGGCCAACTTCATTCGCGTGGTGGAGGAGCGCCAGGGGCTCAAGATTGCCTGTCCGGAGGAGGTGGCCTATCGCCGGGGCTACATCGATGCGGCGGCTCTGGAAGCGCTTGCGGCGCCGCTGATAAAAAGCGGCTACGGCGAGTATCTTATTGGGCTGCTGCGCGAGGAAGGCGCTGTCCGCGATGGAATTTAAAGCAAGCTCACTGCCCGGGGTATACCTGATAACCCCGACGACCTTCGGCGACGAACGCGGCTTCTTCATGGAAAGCTGGAACGCTGAAACCTTCAGCGAGGCCGGTTTCGACATCGACTTTGTGCAGGATAACCACAGCCGTTCTGCGCGCGGCATCCTGCGCGGACTGCATTACCAGACGCGTCACACACAGGGAAAACTGGTCCGGGTTACCGCCGGCAGCGTCTACGATGTAGCGGTGGACCTGCGCCGCGACTCGCCGACCCTGGGGCAATGGTACGGCGTCACCCTGGATGCCCAGCAACAGCAGATGCTGTGGATTCCCCCAGGGTTTGCTCACGGTTTCTACGTCACAGCTGACTGGGCTGACTTTCAGTACAAATGCACCGACCGCTACGACCCGGCCAGCGAGATCAGTATCGCCTGGGATGATCCACAGCTGGCAATTGACTGGCCCCTGCGCGAGGGCGAGGAACCCTCCCTGTCGGCAAAAGACCAGCAGGGCGTCCCTTTCTGCAGTGCACCGCTGATTGGCTAGCCCGCAGAGGCTCCGCCCTCAGACCCCCGAACGCTGGAGCAGAGGTCGCCACCAGGTCTCGTTGGCGAGAAACCAGTCCAGAGTGCGCTCTATTCCCGTCTCAAAGGTTTCCAGCGGCCGGTAAGCAAGCTCGTTCATGGCCCGGCTCGCGTCAATCGCGTAGCGCCAGTCATGCCCGGCGCGATCCTCGACGAAACTGATCAGCTCCGCAGCAGCGGCACCTTGCGCACCCGGGGCATCCGGGTAGTGCTGCGCGAGCTCCCCGTTGGCCGCAAAACGGGCATCCAGACGCACGCAAAGGAGCTGCACGATGGCGAGATTGTTCCACTCGTTGTTGCCGCCAATGTTGTAGCTCTCTCCGACTTCGCCCCCGGTCAGCACCCGATCGATACCCCGGCAGTGGTCCTCCACATACAGCCAGTCGCGGATGTTGCTGCCATCGCCATATACCGGCAGGGGTCGACCGCGCAGGATGTTGGTAATGCACAGGGGTATCAGTTTTTCCGGGAAATGGTAGGGCCCGTAATTATTCGAGCAGTTGCTGGTCGTCACCTGCAGTCCGTAGGTGTGGTGGTAGGCCCGCACGAGGTGATCGGAAGCCGCCTTGCTCGCCGAGTAGGGCGAATTGGGCTGATATTGCTGGGCTTCGTAAAACCCTGGAGCGCCGGGCAATAGGGAGCCGTAAACCTCGTCGGTGGAGACGTGATGAAAGCGGTGCGGTATACCGTCGCCGGCAAGCCACACGGAGCGCGCGGCTTTGAGGAGACTGTGTGTGCCAATAATGTTGGTATCGATAAAGGCATCCGGACCACTGATGGAGCGATCCACATGGCTCTCCGCCGCGAAGTGCACGATACGGTTGACAGACTCCTCACGAAGGAGATCGCTGACCCGCTCCTCCTCACGGATATCTGCGTGCACAAAACGAAAGCGCGAGTCCGCTTCCAGCGCCGCGAGGCTGGCGCGATTACCCGCGTAGGTCAGCGCATCGTAGGCAATAAGCCGGTCCGCGGGGTGCTCACGGAGCCAGTAATGCACAAAATTGGCTCCGATGAAGCCGGCGGCCCCGGTTACCAGCAGCGTATCAGCCATCTTCATGCTCCTTGATCGCCTTGAGGGTGGCACGCAGCTGAACTCGCCAGTGCACGGGCGTGATTTGCAGATCTGCCCAGCTGCGCGTCTTGTCCAGCACGCTGTAGGCCGGGCGTGTCGCCGGCGTCGGGTAATCAATACTGCGCAGGGGACGGACCGCAGCCGCGCGCTGCAGCAGGCCCAGAGCCTCGGCTTCTTCACCGATGGCCTGGGCAAAGTCATACCAGCTGCAGACGCCCGCATCGCTCCAGTGATACAGACCCGACAGGCCCGACCTCTCGGCCGCGGCCCACAGTGCAGACGCCAAAGACAGATCCCGGGTCGGTGTTCCAACCTGGTCAGCGACCACCGCCAGCTCATCGCGCTCCCGATGCAGCCGCAGCATCGTGCGCAGGAAGTTGTGCCCGCGCATGGCATAAACCCAGCCCGTACGCATAATCAGGGCGTCGGTCGACGCAGATTGCACGGCCCGCTCGCCAGCGAGCTTAGTCTCACCGTAAACGCCAAGTGGAGCCGTTGCGGCTTCCGGTGGGTAGGGGGTGCTGCGCCTGCCATCAAAAACGAAATCCGTGGAAACATGGAAAAAGCGCACGCCGCGAGCGGCGCAGACCTCGGCCAGCAGACCCGGCGCTGAGGCATTGGCAGCCATTGCCGCCGCGCGCTCCTCTTCGGCCCGATCGACCGCCGTATAGGCGGCCGCATTGATGAGCAAAGTGGGCTGAAAGGCATCGAGTTGTCTTTGCACAGCTGCCGCATCACCGATATCGCAATCCGCACGCGCCAGACCGAGGGTGACGGCCTCCTGCGGAGCGCTTCGCATCAACGCGGATCCCAGCTGCCCCCGGGCGCCGGTTATCATGACCCGCATCGGGACTGTAGCCGTCACTGAACCCAAACGCGGGGGTCGCGCTCAGGCAACGGGCACGTCACTGGACGCAGCGGCGGTGTCGGTGTCGGTGTCGGTGTCGGTGTCGGTGTCGGTGTCGGTGTCGGTGTCGGTGT
>JBLIIW010000129.1:0-10821 GCA_047635315.1 Halieaceae bacterium
GCGATGATCATGGCGCCACCACTCATCTGCGAGCATGAACACGTCGACTACCTGATCGAGAAACTCGGCAGCGCGCTGGATATGACCGCGCAGCACTTCGGCGTTAAGGGCTGAGACGATCCGGAAAGAGCCAATTCGGAGCACCGTCACCTTTTAAGTACTGCATGCTAACCTCATCGCTGTACGTACAAGAGGTGGCAACAGCGTGGCTGAGCACATCGAACACCCGAAGACACTCCGCCAGCGCGACATGGTGTTGTTTAGCGTATCGGCAATCCTGCTGCCGGACATCCTGACCGCCACGGCTTCTGCCGGTGCGTCCAGCGTCTCCTGGTGGCTGATTCTCGGCCTGCTGTTTCTTTTGCCTCTGGGCCTGATCTGCGCCGAACTGGGTTGCACCTATCCGGAGCAGGGGGGCATCTATGCCTGGGTTCGCGACGCCTTTGGGGGACGCTGGGCCTCGCGGATTACCTTTTGCTACTGGGTCAACATGGCGCTCTGGCTGCCAGCGATGTTCATCCTCTTTGCAGGCATCTTCAATCAGATATTTGCTATCGAGGCCAACTTGCAGCTGCAAATTGGTCTGGCCATTGTCGTCACTTGGCTTACGGTCGCGGTAAACATCGTCGCGCTGCGCGTGGGTAAGTGGATTCCCAACATTGGCGCCATCGTCAAGATTCTCCTTTTTGCCGGGATCATTGCTGGCGCCTGGCGCTTCGTATCCCTGCACGAAATGGCCAACCCTCTCACCCTCACCACCATGACCCCGAGTTGGGGAGAAGGGCTGCAATTCATCCCCGCTATTATTTACGGGATGCTGGGCTTCGAGCTGATCAGTGCAGGATCGGCTGAGATGCGCGATCCGGCGCGGGATGTCCCCCGCGCCATACTCTGGGCTGCGCTGGTGATACTGCTGCTGTCCGTGTGCGGCACGATTGCCGTGCTCGCGGCCATACCGGCGGCAGAGATCAATCTGGTTGAGGGCCTGATAGACACCCTGCGCCTGTCTTTCGCCGGTCTCCCGGGAAGCGAGGCGCTGGTGCTAGTGCTTGGGATCGCTTTTCTTTTTAGCATTTATTCCAGCTGCGTTGCCTGGTCCCTGGGCTGTAACCGCGCTGCCGCCGAAGCGGCGCTGGAGGGCGAGCTGCCGCACTGGTTTGCGATCGAGATTCGCAGCACCGGGTCACCCATTGGCGCCGCCATATTGACGGGGTTGGTGAGCACCATCGCGCTGCTCAGCTACGGACTGGTTTCCGGGAGCAACCAGGACCTGTTCTGGTCCCTGTTTGGATTCAGCGCCGTACTGTTCATGCTGCCCTACCTGGGAATGGTGCTGGCGTTCCTGCGCATGCGCAGGATCGATGCTGAGCGGCACCGACCTTTTCGCGTCCCGGGCGGTGCTGCTGGCGCCATGCTGTGCACGCTGCTATGCGGCTTGATCCTTATCCTTGCGGTTGTTCTGTTCATGTACACACCAGGGGTCGGAGCGGACTGGCCGGTAATCATCGGTGTGCTTGCCATGCTGGCTCTGGGCGAACTGGTGATTCGTTTTGCCGAGCGCCAGGAGCAGCAAAAGTTAGTGGCAGCAGAAATCTGAAATCCCGAATGCCGCGTAACATCCGGCATATGAACAAGCGAGCTTGAAAACGAGCTTCGGGTACAGGTAGAGGACCATGATCACCATAAGGCGCAAAATGCGCATGAGAGCACTGCTGGCAGCGGGTGCGGCAGGCGCCATGTTCGCTCTGCCGGTCTGGGCTGATGAGAAACGCAACGCGGCTGAAGATAAGCTGGAAAAGCCTGCCTATGTAGACCAGGACACCGAAACCACCTTCCGCAAAGTGGGGGAGGCCCGTCTGAAGGTATTTTTCTGGTCAATCTACGACTCCAGGCTCTATACACCCAGTGGCAGCTACGTGGAGGGCGAACGCCCGCTGCGCCTGGACATCGAATATCTGCGCAATATCAAAGCCAGTGACCTGGTAAAGCGCACCCACAGCGAGTGGAAGGCGATGGGGCGCGAGCATCCCCGCCAGAGCGAATGGCTGGCACAGCTGGGCGCCCTTCTTCCAGATATTCGCAGCAATGATGTGCTGAGCATGGAGCTCCATCCGGACAACGCGGCAAGCTTCCGCTTTAACGGCGAGCTCCTGGGACGCATCGAGGATCGGGACTTTGGTCAGCAGTTTGCTGACATCTGGCTGTCCGGCGACTGCACCCGGCCCGAGCTGCGCCTCGCGCTACTGGGTCAGGCGTAGGGGTACTACGCAGCGCCTCCCTCTGGCCGTTTGCCGCCTCAGGCGACGGCAGAGGCGTCTGACTCCGCGGCCGCGTTGGCCTGCGCAGCCGTTACGTGGGCTGGCGGTTCAGCTAGGTAATCGCGCAGCTTATCCTGCGCCGACTCTCCAAAAAGAATCTCGCAGGCCTCTGCCAGCCCAGGAGCATTCACGATATCGTTCCAGGGAACGACCTGCTCAATTTTTGAACGGCGCCGCAGAAAATCTTCCAGCCTTACCACCATCTCCCGGCGGGCCGTCAGCTCGACCTCACAGCGCGTGTACTCCGCATGCTCAATAAGTAGTTCGACGCTACCGCGGTCTTCCCGAATACGATCCAGCAGCTGAAAAGCAGAATCGCCGTAGCGCCGCCAGAACCGCTCACTGAGCGGCTCCGAGGAACCAGGGTCAGTCATGGCATCCAATCCCAGCTGGGCTGCTTGGCGCATAAAACGTTCGCGCACCGAACCCCCGGGTTCCCCGTACCAGGGAGCCTTCGGATCTGGCAGGTCAATACCAAGGCCGGCTACCGCAGATACAACTTCCTCACCTATGTTCAGGCAATCCGTGAGTTTGCCGCCGAAAATTGTCAGTTGAGCCAGATCCTCGCGCACCTCTATTTCATGCTTCCGCGAGAGCTGCACCCAGTCGGCGGCGCGCTGGCTGCCCTTCACTGCCAGAGGCCGCACACCGACCCGCTCAGAAATGACATCTTCGGGCTGGAACGGTTTGCGAAGGTTGAGGAGTTGATTGATGTTGTCCAGAACAAATTGCCTGTCCTGCGGAGTCACTCCCACCTGGGGATCACTGACCTGTGTGTCGGTTGTCCCAATGCAGGTTTTTGGACCCATGGGTATCAAAAAGAACATACGGCCATCACTGGCAAAAAAAGTCAGTACGCGACGGCTGTCCGTCACCCGGTCGACAATCAGGTGAATACCTTTAGAAAACAGATGTCGGTAGTGGGTCTCGATTCCCAATGCGGAATTGAGTCCATCGGCCCAGGGTCCCGCGGCATTGACCAGAACCCGCGCACGCAGGGTCAGAGTGCGGCCCGACTCCCGGTCCTTGAGATCGCAGTGCCACAGGCTATCGCGGCGCTCGGCCTGCTCGAGACTGAGGTAATTGACGGCCATACAGCCCATATCAAGCGCTCGCCGAATAAAGCCGAAGACGAATCGGGCGTCATTGTCGTAGAGATAACAATCCGAGTACTCCAGCCCCCCGGCGGCCTTTTCCGTATTGATTTCTGGCTCCTGCTTCTCGATTCCCTGCGCCGAGAGATAGCGCGGTGCCCGGGTCTTGCAGCGCCCCATAAACCAGTACAACACGCTGCCAAGGAACACAAAAAACGACCAGAACCGGAAGCCGCGCTGGATCGTCGTAAGAAAACGAATCTCCTTCACGGTCGAGGGATAGGCGCGCATCAACTCGTTGCGAGACCGGCACAGCTTGTTGACCAGTAACAGTTCGAGATTCTCGAGGTATTTGATACCACCCCATGCCAGATTGCTGGAGTTGGAACTCACACCGCTGGCGAAATCTCCCCGGTCAATCAGCGCCACACTGACGCCTTTCCCGGCTAGCGCCGCAGCAGTCACAGCACCGTTGATGCCCCCGCCGACCACCAGTACATCGTATTCCCGCTCAGCGAGCTGCTCAATATTGCTGTTACGTAGCGCCGTAGACACCTGTGACATTGCCTCCCCAATCCGTCCAATTCACCGGCTGCCCGCTGGACAGCGCCGGTTCCAGCCACCACTATAGCGCAGTCTTTAATCGCCTCCCTTACCCCCTATGCTCACCGAAAACACGCAAATCTATCGCGGACTCCAGTACCCCTGGGGGCGCGGCGTCAACCCGCCTCCGGGCGAGCCACAGCAGATTGCTGAAGGGGTCTATTGGGTTCGCTTTCCCATGCCCATGTCCCTGGATCACATCAATCTCTGGCTGCTCGAGGACGGGGACGGCTGGACGATCGTGGATACCTGCCTGAACCTTCCGGATGCCCGTGAGATCTGGGAGTCGATCTTCGAAGGGTTCATGGGTGGCAGGCCGGTCAACCGGGTAATCTGTACGCATATGCACCCGGATCACGTCGGTCTCGCTGGCTGGATCTGCGAGCGCTTTGCCTGCGACCTGTGGATGTCTCGCTCCGAGTACCTGATGTGTCGCTCTCTGGTGGCCGACACCGGTCGACCGGCACCGCAGGTTGCTGTCGATTTCTATCATCGCGCCGGCTACGACGAAGAGCAGTTAGAGCACTATAAAGAACGCTTCGGATTTTTTGGCAAGGCCGTGACGCCACTCCCGGATCGCTATCGCCGTCTGGTGGACCTTGAAACGCTCAGCATCGGCGGCCGCTACTGGCAGCTCATGGAGGGCAGCGGCCACTCCCCGGAACATCTTTGTCTGTACTGCCCGGCGCTGAAGCTGTTTATATCCGGCGATCAGGTGCTGCCCAGAATCACGCCAAACGTGTCAGTGTTTCCCACGGAGCCCGAGGGCGACCCCCTGAAATACTGGCTGCGCTCTGGAGCGCGGCTGCGGGAACGACTGCCTGAGGACCTGCTGGTCCTACCCTCGCACGAGGCACCTTTCATGGGCCTGCATGTACGCCTCACGCAGATCCTCGAGTCGCACAAGGAAGGCCTGAACGCTCTTTTCGATCTCCTGGCGAAACCACAGCGCGCGGTCGACTGCTTTCCAGCACTGTTCAAACGCAAGATAGGCAAGGGCTCTCTGGGCCTCGCCACCGGTGAGACCCTGGCGCACCTGAACTGCCTGCTGGGACGGCGCAGAATACGTCGCCACAGCGACGACGACGGCGTCTTCTGGTACGTACAGGACTCGGATGCGGTCGATCTGGACGAAGATTAGAGGGCAACGCGATGCTGCAAAGTCTTAAGGTAGGTTTTTTCAGGCGTTTCTACCGCTGCAGCGCCTGGTTGGCCTGGCGCGCGCCCAGTGTTCACAGTGAGCCCGGCGGCCTGGAGCTACCCAGTGCCATTGGCCAGCTGCGCGCCCACCTCTATGAGGGCCCCAAGGCAGCTGAGCGCCCGCTGGTCATCTATTTCCACGGCGGTGGCTGGGTAGTCGGCGACCTGCAGACTCACCACGCCTACTGCCGCGCCCTGTCGCAGCACAGCGGTGCAACGCTTATCGCCATCGACTACCGGCTCGCCCCCGAGCACCTTTTCCCCGCGGCCCACGATGACTGTCTGGCGGCAGCCGACAGCATTGCTGAGCGTATCGGGGACTTTGGCCCGAGTAACGGCAGCATAGTGCTGGCCGGCGACAGTGCGGGTGCCAACCTCGCGGTGTGCACCGCACTCGACGCGGGCGATACCCTGCGCGCAAAGCTCTCCGGCACCTTGCTGACCTACCCGGTAGCGGATCATTACAGTACGCCCTACCCCTCCTACCAGGACTGCGCAACAGGCCAGGCACTGACCAGCAAAATGATGCTGTGGTTCTGGGACAGTTACCTGGGGAACACCGACCCGCAGGCTGATAGCGCGCGGCGCGCCATGCCGCTACAGCGCGATGACTTGCAGGGGCTTCCCCCAGCGCTGATCTGCACCGCAGGCCGCGACCCGCTGCGCGATGAAGGCATGGCCTTTGTGAAAGCGCTGGAGGAAGTCGGTGTCGCCGTAGCGTACGAGCACTACCCGGATTCAGAGCATGGCTTTGCCTCTACTATGGGGCCCAGCGAGGACTATACGACCTGGCTCGACTGCTGCAGCAGCTGGCTTGGCGCTCTGACACCACCGCAGAGCTGAGTTCAGGGCTCAGGCGGGCACCAAAAGTTGTGACAGGATGCTGCGCGCGCCCGCGGCATCAAGCAAACGTGGGGAGAAATAGGCGGCGCCCTCGTTAACCGCCAGCTTCACCAGATAATCGAAGTCCGCGGGCTGGATCTTTTCCGAATGCGCCGCGATACCCACGTCATCGCGCAGGGCAACCACCGCATCGATAAAGCCGCGGGCGAGCTCCGCACTGCCCTGGCCGCTTTCCCCCACCCCGATCAATAGCGCCAGCTCAGCCAGCGACTGCTCGGCCTCGGCGGCGCAGTAGTTCAGAACATGCGGCAGCACCATGGCATTTGCCTGACCGTGGGGAATCCCGTACTTGCCGCCAAGCTGGTGTGCTATCGCATGAACGTTACCCACATTGACCTGATTGATGGCAATGCCCGCATAATAGGCCGCCAGGCACATGGATTCGCGCGCCTCGCGATCTTCTCCATTTGCGCAGGCCCTTCTCAAATTGGCAAACACCAGGCGAATGGCCCGCTCCGCGTTCTCTTTTCTGGAGCCCCGGTCCCAGCGACAGATGTAGGCCTCCACCGCATGCGTGAGCGCATCCATACCGGTTGCTGCGGTAATGTGCGTGGGCAAACCCAGTTGCAGATCGGCATCGAGCGCCGTTGCCACAGGCAGCAGTCCGGGCCCGGACAGAACGCTCTTCTCGTGGCTCACGGAGTCTGAAATCACCGCACCCATAGTCGCCTCGGAACCGGTTCCGGCCGTCGTCGGAATGACGAAAATAGGCGGGAACTCGTGTTTTACCTTAGCGAAACCCACCCAATTGCGCGGGTCTTCTTCAGTCGGCCCGCAGGCCGCCACTATCTTGGCGCAATCGATTGACGAGCCGCCGCCAATTGCCAGCACAGCATCGCCCCGATGCTTACGCAGCTCTATGGCGCCCGCATCGACCTGCTCAAAGGTAGGGTCGGGCAGCACACCGTCGTAGATAGCAATTTCCACATCAGTCTCTCTCAAGCCCACGAGCGCCGCGTCCACCACCCCGAGCTCGACCAGCGCCTTGTCCGTTACCACCAGCACGCGCCGGTAACCACTGCGATAAATATGCGCACAGAGCTGCCTGGAGCTGCCGGGTCCGGCGAATGCCAGATAACTTTGCGGCGCAGAAAAAGTCGTCAGAATTCGGGCCAGCAGGTAAAACAGTACATTCTTGAGTTTGATCATCGTAGGGTCACAGATGGTGGGCGTACGGGAAGAGTAGCAACTCCCGCTTCCACAGGCGACTATCAGAACAGCGCGCCGCACGCCCGGGAGCCACTTGCCCGCAGCAAAGCGACGGGTATGCTGTGCAGTAACAGACACAGGGAAGACAGGCCATGAGCAGCACCGTTAGACGTTTCGTACACATTAATGAGACCGATCATAGTCTGGCGATCCAGGAAGACCGCGCACCGGCACCGGGTGCGGATGAGGTCCTGATCGATGTAGCCTACGCCGGTATCAATCGGGCTGACCTGCTGCAACGAAAAGGTCTGTATCCCCCGCCCGCCGACGCATCGCCAATCATGGGCCTTGAAGTAGCGGGCACGGTCCTGGCCTGCGGTGAGGCGGTGACGGGCTGGAAGCCCGGCGACCGTGTATGCGCGCTCACCCACGGCGGCGGCTATGCGAGCCTTGCGATCGCGCCACAGGGGCAGTGCCTTCCGGTACCGGATGGCTACAGCCTCAGAGAGGCCGCGGCGCTGCCCGAGGCTCTGCTGACCGTCTGGCACAACCTGTTTCAACGCGCCCGACTGCAGGCCGGCGAGAACGTGCTGATCCACGGCGGGGCCAGCGGCATCGGCACGCTCGCCGTGTCGATCTGCCGCGCGATGGGGGCTACGGTCTACAGCACAGCTGGCACCACAGAGAAATGCCGCCGTATAGAAACCCTTGGCGCCAAGCGCACCTTTAACTACCGCGAGGAGGACTTCGTCGCGGAGCTCGCTGAGCTGGGTTTGGGGAACGGTATGCACGTCATCCTGGATATGGTCGGCGGCGACTTTATTCAGAAAAACCTTGCGGCAGCCGCGCCCGAGGGGCGCATCGTCAACATCGCATTCCTGCGCGGTTTTAGTGCCGAGGTAAATTTCCTGCCACTGCTTATGAAGCGCCTGACCCTCACCGGATCAACACTAAGGGCCCAGTCAGCGGAGCAGAAGGCCCGGATGGTGGAGGAAATTCGCGAGCATCTGCATGAACACATGAATCACGGACGGGTCAAACCGGTGGTCGACAGTGAATACGCGCTGGACGAAGCGGAAGCGGCCCACAGCCGTATGGCGAGCGGTGAACACATGGGCAAGATCCTGCTGAAGCCCTGATCGCTCTCAGCCACACCCCAGAGGGAGACAAACTTTCCTAATGATGGTAGTACCACGCGCACTGCGCTGCCTGATCTGCACCAGCAGCGCCATTGCGGCAACTATTCTGCTCACGGCCTGCGGTGGCGGCGGTGGAGGTGGCGGCGCGATCAGCCCACCGGCACCAGCCAATGCAGCTCCGGTTGCCAACGCCGGCGCTGTACAGACGGTCGATGCGGGCAGCGTCGTAGAGCTTGATGCCAGCGCGAGCAGCGACGCCGACGGCGTCATTGCCAGCTTCAGCTGGACTCAGAGTGAGGGCCCCGAGGTCGAACTACTGAGCCCGGATCAAAGCGCAACAGAATTCCTGGCGCCGGTACCGGCTGAAGATACGGTACTGGTATTTTCAGTAAGCGTCATGGATAACGACGGTCGTTCCTCCAGCGCCTCGGTAACCGTCACGGTGCTGGCGCCACCGCCGGGCCCCCCGGTTATCATCAGCGGCCGTTTGGCGCCCTCCTCCAGCCAGAGTGTGGATGGCGATACCAACGACCCCTTCAACCCCCTGCGCTCCAATGACGACCCCCGCAATCCGCAACGCCTGAACAATCCGACAACCCTTGGGGGCTACGTTAACGAGGCCGGGTTCGGTGCCGAGGGTCGCTCTCGCATCAGTGGTGACCGCGACGACTTCTATCTGGTGGACCTGCTCGCCGGGCAGACCATCAACCTGCTGGTCGCGGAGTTTCAGGACGCGGATGCGGATCTTTATCTGTACAGCCCCAGCGGTGAAGTGCTCGATTTCTCCACATCCAACACGCGGAGCGAGAGCATCAACATTGCTGAAAACGGCCGCTATGTAGTGAATGTGGCAATTTTTTCCGGCGCTACCAACTACACCCTGGCCATTGGTTCCGCGCTGAGCCCGGAAAGCGGCAGCGCTCAGCTGGATATCATTCCCTGGCAGGCCGTGGTCGAGTATGTGCAGCCCGACAGCAGCGAGTTCAACCCGACAGCCCGGGAAGACCTCGCTGAAAAAATGCAGTTGCGGGAGATTGCTGGCGGCCCGCGGAGGGCGCGTCTGCTGCGGCTCGAAAACAATGCTCGCAATGTTGCGGTGCAGCGCGAGCGACTCGGTGCGCAGCAGTTCAGAAGCGCACAGTTCAGCGACCCCGGGCTGGCGCAGCGCTGGCAAACAATGATCAGTATTAAACGCCTGGCCGCGACTCCGGGTGTACGCAGCGCCGAACCGAATTACCGCGTGCGCCCGCTGGCCAGCCCCAATGACGAGGCCTACGCTTTCCAGTGGCACTATCCCCTGATCAACATACCCGGCGCCTGGGACAGCACCACGGGGGATGCATCCGTGGTGGTCGCCGTAGTCGATACCGGGGTACTCACCCAGCACCCGGACCTGGCCGGACAGTTTGTGGACGGCTACGATTTTATCAGCAACGCCCGGGAAGCACTGGACGGCGACGGCATCGACCCGAATCCTGAGGAGGACGTCGACCCAAGCAATCCCGGCGCCGCGAACTTTCACGGCACCCATGTCGCCGGGACCATCGGGGCGAGGGGCAACAATAGTATCGGGGTGGCCGGCGTGGCCTACGACTGCCGGGTGATGCCCCTGCGCGCCCTCGCCGCTAACGGCGGCACCAGCTATGACGTGAACCAGGCGATCCGCTACGCCGCCGGACTGCCCAATGATTCGGGACGACTCCCCGCGCAGGCGGCCGACATCATCAATCTGAGCCTGGGCGGCGGCGGCTTCAGCCCTAGCAGTCAGGATCTCTTCAACCAACTGCGCGAGCGCGGCATCATCGTCGTCGCCGCTGCGGGCAACGAGGGCAGCACTATTCACAGTTACCCCGCCAGCTACGACAACGTGATTTCTGTCAGCGCAGTGGACACACAACAGCGCCTCACGAGTTATTCCAATACCGGTAGTCGCATCGATATTGCCGCCCCGGGGGGCGATGGGAGTAGTGATGCCAATGGCGATGGCTATCCCGATGGCGTACTGAGCACCGGCAGCTCAGATGGTGAATTTGCTTATACCTTCCTGAGCGGCACCTCCATGGCCGCTCCGCACGTAGCTGGCGTTCTGGCCTTGATGAAGTCCATAAACCCCGCTCTGGACGCCGGGGATATTGATCGACTCCTGGAGGCCGGTGCGCTGACCGGTGACCTGGGCGCACCCGGTCGCGATGATCGCTACGGCTACGGTCTTATCGACGCAAGAAAAGCAATCGATGCCGCACTCATTGAAGCCGGCGGCCTATCAAACGTGCCACCACAGCTCAGCGCATCAACCACAGCCCTGAACTTCGGCACAGCGAGCTCGCAGCTGGAACTGGTGCTGCGCAACAGCGGCAGCGGAGAAATCCTCGATGTCAGCCTGAGCGCGGATCAACCGTGGATTAACCTGCAGGC
>JBLIIW010000130.1:0-10785 GCA_047635315.1 Halieaceae bacterium
CATGCCCATGGCAGCGGATATGCTGGTTGATGCATGCCCCACACCAAAGGTGTCGTAGTCGCTCTCGCTACGCTTGGGAAAGCCTGAGAGCCCTCCGGCCTGACGCATGCTGTGCATCCGCTGCATACGGCCGGTCAGGATTTTATGCGGGTAGGCCTGATGCCCTACGTCCCAGACAAGTCTGTCGTCGGGGGTGTTGAATACATGGTGAAGCGCAATCGTCAGCTCCACCACGCCAAGACCGGCGCCAAAGTGCCCGCCGGACTGGCCGACGCTGTAGAGCAGGTAGGCTCGCAGCTCCTGGGCCGTTTGCAGCAGTGCTTCTTCGTTCAGAGAGGCCAGCGTTTTGCCGGCGTCTATGGCGTCGAGGAGCGGAGTATCGGGGCGTTCTCTTGGGAGTTCTTTGAACATTACAAAAGTTTAGCGCAAATAGACTGGCAGTGGAGATTCCCTATGGGGCGAGTGTTGCCGATCAGAGCGCGCCATCCTCGCGCAGCTTGGCCTGTAGCAGGAGTGATACCCGGGTGTAGCCCGCTGCGTTGAGGTTCACTCCGTCGCTCCGAAAGTATGCCGGGTTCGGACGCCCGTTCAGGCCTGCCAGCGCCGGGTTCGCATCGATTACCGTGACTTTGCCGACACGGGCCGCAAGTTCCCGGGCGGAATTGGCCATTGCTACTATCCGCACATCGTCGTCTGGGTGCAGGGGCATCGCCAGCGGCGTCAGCACATAGCGCCAGCTGGTCGCTTTATAGACCGCATCGTGGGCGAGGAATTCCTCCAGGGCAACGGCAAAGTCGGCTGCGGTTTTGTCATCGCGCAGATGAAGATCCGCATAGCCAGGGAACAGCACAATAATATCTGGACGGTAGTGACCTACCAGTCGATCAAAGTAATAGCTCAGATCCTCGATAGTTGCGTCGCCCAAGGACCGCAGGAGTGTCTTTCTCGGCAACAGCATCGCCGGCAGGTCCTGCCATAGGCCAACACGCTGGCCACCCACTACGAGAATGGGTCTCTCGGGCAACTCGATGCGCATATCGGCTTGCACCAGCGCCGCCATGTGCTTCGCCCAGACCTCTGGAGAAGGGTCGAGGTAGTTGTTCAGATCTGTTGAGATGATGAATGCGAGGTGCAGGAGCGGCAGGCAGAGCAGCAGCATTGCCAGCGATCTCAGGGTCCTCCACTCGTACATCCTCGAACTTCCTTTATAGTGCACAGACAGTGTGGCTCGGTGATGCGTCGGCGGCAACGACTCAATTGTGGTCCTGTGAGCAGGTTCGCATCGTGCGCGAAAGCACTTAGCCAGTGGATTCTGGCCGTGTACACTGTTCTACATGATTTACCAGCAAAACATTTCGGATCCGGATTTGTTCTCAGCGCAGCTTGAGTTGCTTATGCAGCACGCCCGAGTCGCGTCTATGAGTGCAAACCTGCTCGGGGCCCTGGCATTTATGGGGCTGCTATGGCCCTACTTCGAGCTTGTCCACATGCTGCTCTGGGGTTTCGGAATGCTCACTCTCCTACTGCTGCGGTCACTGCATATGAGCAGTGCGCTCGCAGACCAGCGCTACCGGCTTCGCCCGCGCAGGCTGTTCTGGAACCTGATTATCGGATCGGCCCTGACTGGCGGTTTGTGGTCCGCATCGTTTATTTATGCGAGCGGCCATGTGCCGATCAATCTTCAGTATGTGCTGCTATTGATTATTGTAATGATATCGGCAATCTCTCTCGCCGTGATGGTAGTTGTACGCGAGTATTTTCTGGCCTTTGCCTTTGCGGCGCTTTGGCCTATTGGCTGGTGGAGCCTTGTTAACTTCTGGGAGCAGCCCAACAATCTGTTGCTGGGCCTCCTGATCCTGGCAATCCTGGGGCTACTGGTCGCGGCCAGCAACGGTATACACACGACGTTCCGACGCATGCTCAGCTTGAGCTGGCAGCAGGAGACCATGGCCCGCGAGCTGGGCCAGCTCACCAATTCTCTCCGGGACCGGAACCGGCAGCTACAGGATGCGCGGCGCCAGCTCACGGACCTCGCCAATATTGATGAACTCACGGGGCTGGGAAATCGACGCCTGGTCAATCAGGCGCTGCTCGAGGAGTTGAATCGCGCTCGGCGGTCCGATACTTTTCTTTCCGTAATACTTATGGATGTGGATTTCTTCAAGAATTATAACGACACCTACGGACATCCCGCCGGCGACGATGTGCTGCGGCGTCTCGGCGATCTTATGCAGCGGGCAGCAGCCCGGGCGGGTGAAGTGGTCGGCCGCTACGGGGGCGAGGAGTTTATTTTTATTTTACCCAACACGACGCTCGTGAATGCGCTGCAAACGGCAGAACGCCTACAGCGGCTGGTAAATGACGAGAATATCCCCCACAGAACGTCCGCGGTTGCCGATCACGTCACCATCAGCCAGGGGGTGTTGTCCCTCAAGCCCGGCGATGAAGTGGAACCCGGAACAATGATTGACCGGGTCGACGCCGCGCTCTACCGTGCGAAGCGTGAGGGACGCAACACGATCACCGTTGCCTGAGCAGGTGGCTAGCTCCGGGACGACCGAGCCTGATCTTGTAGCGGGCAGGCTCGCTGTGTTTGGCAGCTTCAGTGACCACGATCTCTACCAAAGGAATCGTACGCTGGTGGAGCTGTTCAGTGAGTTGAGCGCGGACACCCGGGTGATTCGTCCCCGGCGCGATCTACCCCACCACAGTATGGCGGCCTCGGGTCCGGGTTTCCTAAAGCGCAGTTGGCAAACGATTCGCGATGCACTTTCGCTCCTGTCCCAGCTCGGTTGTGCGGATGACCGGGACACCCTGTTCGTCCCCTATCCGGCCTATCTGGACATCCTGTTGCTGTGGCTGTCGGGAAAACTGCGGGGCCGCCGGCTGGTTGTGGACGCTTTTCTTGACCTCTACAGCACCGTAGTCGAAGACCGGGGGATGCTGCCTGCCGGTTCAATACGCGCCCGTATGCTGCTTTTTATGCAGCGTTTTACCCTGTCGAAGGCCAGCCTGGTTCTTATCGACACCCCGGAACAGGCTGAGCTGATGCGCGAGCGCCTGCGCGGTACCGGGACACGTGTCGCGGCCGTGCCCGTGGGTATTGATGAGAGCCTCTGGCAGCCACTTCCCGCGGCGCCTGTCGGCGAGCGTTGCAAGGTCTTGTTCTGGGGCACGTTTATCCCTCTGCACGGCGTAGAGCACATTGTGGAGGCTTTTCGTCTATTGGAGCGGCGCGGCATGCCTATCGACCTGCATCTCATCGGTGACGGGCAGACTGCAGACGCCATAGCTGCGAATCTGCTTGAACATCCGCTCTCACTGCTGCGCTGGGATCGGCGGCTCCTGAGCACCGCGGCGCTTCGCAATGCACTGCAAGGGACACATCTGGTACTGGGTATTTTCGGAGCCTCCGCCAAGGCTGCCTCCGTGCTTCCCTACAAGCTACACCAGGCGTTGGCCTCAGATCGTCCTGTGATTACCCGCGCATCGCCCGCGGTAGCGATCCACGAAGACCAGGGCGCGGGTCTGCTTACCGTGCCCGCTGCGGACCCGGAACAGCTTGCGGCCTGCCTGGAGAACAGTTGGTTGCGCCTCAGGGAAGGCTGGCAGCCCGGTACCCGTGAGATTTTTGAGCGTAACTTCGGTCGAACGGTGCTGCGCGAGGCGCTGACTCGGGCCTTGCTTGAGGACGGTCCGTCACTGTGACAGCGGTTATCTGCATGGCGACCTTCAATGGCGCTCCATGGCTCTCACAGCAGCTACAAAGCTTGCGGGAGCAGGATGACCCGGACTGGCACTTGCTGGTCAGCGATGACGGTTCCAGCGATGCAAGCTGCGATATTATTACGCGCTTTCAGGATACGGATCCCCGTCTTGAACTGCTGCCGCCCAGAGTCGGAGAGTCCACAGCCTGCGGCAACTTTGAGCACCTGCTGCAGTGGGTTGCGGATAAATACCCTGATCCCGCTCAGGCAATACTACTCTGTGATCAGGACGACGTCTGGCTGCCGCACAAGCTGCGCCTGCAGCAGGATTGCCTGCGCAGCGCTGTGGCCTGTTGCAGTGAACTTGAACTCCTGGATCATCGCGGAGAGGCCGGTGGCCTGCTTTTGTCCGCGCAGGGCGCGAGCGTGCGCCCCAGCCTGCAATCCCTGCTGGCGCAGAATTCCGTAGTGGGCTGCACTCTGGCCCTGCGGCGCGAGGTGCTGGATCTGGCGCTGCCATTTCCGGCCGGCCTGCTTAATCACGACTGGTGGCTGGGTCTGTGCGCCCTGGTCCTCGGAGACCTCGAGTTTCACCGCGAAGCGCTGGTGCGCTATAGGCAGCACGATGGCAATGTTATCGGCGCCTATCGCCCGGGAAAACAGTGGAAACGTCTCCCCACGCTGCTCGCGCGCCAAGCAGCCGTGCTGCGGTCGCAGTGCGCAGCCAGTGCGCTACTGACCGAGCGTATGCGTGATCTGGGCCGGCCGGTACCGGAGGTTCTGGGTCGCTACGCTGCGGTGCTCCGGGCGGATGGGGCATATGGACGGGTGCAGGCACTGCTGTGGGGCGAATTCGCCGCCATGCATCCGCCCCTGCGTTGGCTGCGCAGCTGGTCGGCGCTGCGGCTCTGAGTGTCCCGCCATCTGCCGGCCTTCGCGCAAGGCTATTTCTCGGGCAATTCCCTAAAGCGATGAATCTGCCGGCGCGCCCGCTTGTCCGGGCGCTTTTGCGGGCGTTCGGTCATGCCCCCGGCCAGCTTGCGCGCCTGTGCCGATTGCTCTCGTTTTTCGATACTGGCCGCGGTTTCGCAGTAGAGCGTCTGCGCTTCTGTTGCGCCACGGCGCTGATCTGACAGGCGTTCAACAACAATCTCGCGCTCATCCCAACCCTGGCGAATACGTAGCAGCGCACCCACAGATATCTCGCGGGAAACCTTTACGCGCTGCCCTTCCAGCTGCACTTTGCCGCCCTCTATGGCGGCTTTTGCCAGACTTCGCGTCTTGAATAAACGTGCCGCCCACAACCATTTGTCGACGCGCAGTTTGTCCTGCTGTAGATTATTCACGGGGCTATGGCGAGCATGATTTCGTCGAAGTGATGGATGCCCGGAAAGCGCGTGTCGACACGCTTTTCCTGCTGGCTGTCCGGTTGCAGCAGCGTCAGGAGGTGGCGTATGCCGTGGCGGTGGGCCGCGTCGAGCACAGACTCCGTGTCATCGATCAGCAGCGTATGCTCCGGATCAAAGGGGTGCAGCGCCTGCAGTCGTTCCCAGAAGACGTCGTCTTCCTTGGGCGCCTTAAGATCATGCGAAACCACTATCTGGTCAAACCATTCGGTGATATCCACTTCTCCCATCTTGATGTTGAGGGTTTCGCGGTGGGCGTTGGTGACCAGCAGCACATCCAAGCGGCTGCCGTGCAGCCAGCGCAAAAAATCCAGCGCATGGGGTCGCATGCGGATCATGTGTCGAAGTTCGCGTTTCAGCTGTGGGATATCCATATTGAGCTGCCTGGACCAATGATCCAGGCAGTACCAGGGCAGGGAACCGCGCGCAGCCGTGAACTGTGCATTCAGCTCCCGGCGCGCTTCGTGCTCGGGTAGGCCATGTTCTCTGGCGTAGGCTGCCGGCAGATACTCCATCCAGAAGTGATTGTCGTAATGCAGATCCAGTAGCGTGCCATCCATGTCCAGGAGCACGGTCTGGATGTCGGGCCAGTCGATCATCGATTTCCTCCGCTTAAGGTGTCGGCTGTGCAGCTAAGTCGCGCGTCAACCATGCTGCACACTACCGTCTTCATGCTGCCTGCAAAAGTGGCTGTTTAGCATTGCCACAAGTGGCGACTGGATTCTCGGGGGAAACCCCGGGGGCGCGCAGGCCGATGCTATAGTAGCGACAATACTATGGAGAGATCACCCGGTGCTGCGCAAGGGTATGTTGGAAAGTCTGCTTGATCTGTGCCGCCTGGCCGGTGCGGAGATTCTGGCGCACTACCACGACGAGAATCGGGGGGCTCTGCTCCGCGAGAAAGCCGACTCATCGCCGCTCACGGAGGCCGACGTCGCCTCTCACCGAATTATTGTGGAGGGCCTCGCGAGAATTAGTCCGGGGATTCCTGTTCTGTCCGAGGAGAGCAGTAGCGAGGACATTGCCGCACGCTTCGAGTGGGATCAGCTGTGGATGGTCGACCCACTGGACGGCACGCGCGAGTTTCTCGATCGCAGCGGTCAGTTCACCATTAATATTGCGCTTATTGAACAGCAGCGCGCTGTGGAGGGGATCATTTATCATCCCCTGAGCGGTGTCGCCTGGGCCGGGGTTGTCGGCGACGCTGCTTGGCGTTTCGAATATGTGGAGGGCCGCTGGCGCCAGCAAACGCTTCGCACTCGGGCTCTGGGTGGCGAATCTATGGTGCTTTTTGCCAGCCGTCGCCATCGCAACGACAAGCTCGCCCAGTGCCTGGCATTTCTTGAGCAGCGTGCGAAGCTGGAGCGCCGCAACAGTGGCAGTGCGCTCAAGTTTTGTGATCTCGCCTGCGGTGATGGAGATTTTTACCCGCGTTTCTCTCCCTGCAGTGAGTGGGATGTAGCCGCCGGCGATGCGATCGTGACGGCTGCGGGGGGCTGTGTGCTGGGTATGGACGGGGCTCCTCTTCGCTACAATGCACGAGAATCGCTCCTCAGCCCCCATTTTCTAGCGGTTGGGGACCGTGACGCGCAACTGTGGCCTGAGCTGCTGCGGCATATCAATTGATCAGACCTGCTGCGTCTGCGGTGCGCGGTGAAGGCGAGCAGGGCATGCTCAGTGCTGCAGTGCGGGTTAAAGGTACTTGTGCGTACCGCGAGGCGCAGTTATCGTTACATCCCTTCCAGAGCTGGCTGTCACGCAGGATGCGTCGCGAATGAATTGGCCTCCGGGTAAAGAGCCGGGCAAGGATGCGGAAGCAGCCAACGAGGTGATGACGCCGGTAATGCGCTTGATGCAGTTGCAGTCGCGCCACCGGGGGCTCGACCACAAGATTATTGAAATGCAGAGCTATCCGTACCAGAACCAGATTTTGCTGCAGCGTCTCAAGAAGGAGAAGCTGCGCCTGAAAGATACGATTGAGCGTCTCAAGGACGATATGATTCCTGATCTGGACGCCTGAAGCGCTTTAGTCCGCCGGAATCGATCGCTGCATGGACTTTACTGTTTACGCTGTACCTTTTTTCATCCTTGCCATGGGGGTGGAACTCATTTATGGGATTCGCCGGGCACGCAATACCTACCGTGTTAATGACGCGGTCAGCAGTTTGTTTCTCGGCTCCCTGAGCCAGGCGCGAAAATTCATCACCCTGGGCGTTGGTGGCTATGTCTATCAGCAGTTGGCGCTGCATTTCTCCATGCCACAGATGGATCCCGGCTACTGGTGGACCTGGCTGCTGGCGACGGTGCTCTACGATTTCTGCTACTACTGGCTGCACCGACTGGGTCATGAGCGGAGCATTCTCTGGGCGGCACATGTCGCGCACCACCAGAGCGAGGACTACAATCTGTCTACAGCGTTAAGGCAGACCAGTACCGGATTCCTGTTCGGCTGGATTTTTTACCTGCCGCTGTTTCTTCTGGGTGTTCCCGCAGAGGTCGTGGTTACAGTGGGCTCCCTGAATCTGATCTATCAGTTCTGGGTTCACACAGAGCACGTGCCCAAGCTGGGCCGCTACGAGTGGGTGTTCGTGACGCCATCCAACCACCGGGTGCATCATGCGCAGAATGAGCGCTATCTCGATTGCAATTACGGTGGGGTCTTTATTCTCTGGGACAGGCTCTTTGGTACGTTTCAGGAAGAGCTCGATAGTGATCCACCGGTCTACGGTATTCGCGGGGCGCTGCACAGCTGGAATCCCTTGAGGGCGCTCACCCATATTTATGCTGATATGGCCCGCGACAGCTGGCACGCGCGGCGCTGGCAGGACAAACTCTATGTCTGGTTTGCGCGTACCGGCTGGCGTCCCGCCGACGTGGCCGAGTCCCGCCCGCGACCCAAAACCGAGCTCGCCAGTTTCCAGCGCTACGACCCGTCGATCGGGCCGGGGACGCGCGCATACGCAGTCTTCCAGTTGGTTGCGGTAGTGGTGCTTCTCGCTTATCTGCAGGCGGGTTTCGTGCACAGCTATGCGCAGGGCGCCGTTCTAACGCTGATCATGTTGGCAACCACCGTGACCACAGCCTTTTGGCTCGATGGCAGGGAACCGGTGTTGTGCCAGTGGGCAGATTGTCTGCGCGTGGTGTTGCTGGCTGTGTGCCTGGGAGTTATCAATCTGCAACGGCAGGAGGCTGGAGCGTTTTTGCTGTTGGCCTGGGCTTACCTACTCATAAACGCTGTTTGGAGCGCCTGGCTGAGCAGAGATCCGCTGCTGGTACCGAGCCAGGCAAGCAGCCGCTAGGGCGCCCGGAAAAAGCTCGCCTGCAACGCTGTAGTATTGGTTGCGGGCTAGGCGTCGTCCGGAAGCGGCTCTGAGTCGGGCTTGTGACCCCGTTCCCCCAGCTCTCGTGAGGCGTGCGCGGCGAAGCCCTCGCCGACCTGCTCATACAGATTGAAGGCGGAGATGCCCGCGGCCTCCAGATAGTCGGCCTCCTCCTCAAAGCGCACTACCGCAGCAATGCGCCCCTTATAGCCCATCCCGAGCAGCATTCTGGCCACCAGTACATCCTCTTGGTGGTTGGTCAGGGCGAGCATGATCAATTCCACTTGGTCGAGCGCCACCCGGTGCCAGAAATCCGGATCGCTGGCATCTGCGGCCGCCACCCGACGATGCATGGCGCGGTGGTTGGCCAGCTTGCGGTCGTTATCATCGATGCCCAGTACCTCCCGGCCATAGCTTTGAGCGATGGACTCGTAGGCACCGGTGCCGATATTTCCCATACCCAGTACCAGTACTTTGATATTGCGTGTATCCGGCAGATTCGCGTGCGCCAGGGGCGATTCATAGGCGCGAAGCCGAACCCTGTAGCGCTGGTAGAGGCTGTGTGAGAGACGGTTGAGAGGCGAGGCAAGCACAAAGCTGACCGCTATGGCGATCGACATGGCACCGCTCCAGCTTGGATCGATCCAGCCCTTGGCCGCGGCTACGGCGATAACGATCAGGCCGAATTCACTGTGGTTGGCCAGACTGTTGGCGGACAGGAGCGCCGTTCTTGGCGCTACATGAAAGCGCGTGAAGAGCCAGAAATAGAGTAGTGGCTTTAGCAGGGCCAGTGCCCCGAGCAGCACTGCAAAAACTATCAGGCCGGGGGAGGGCCAGCCGGTGAGGCCGATGGAGAGAAAGAAGCCGACGAGGAAAAGATCTTTAAAATACAATAGGTTGCGTGCCAATTCCTTGCTCTTCTGTTCGCCGGCCAGCAATGCCCCGATGAGTAGCGCGCCGAGATCACCCTTAATGCCGACGCTGTCAAAGAGCTGCGCGCCGAGCACGGCCAGTGCAAAGCCGGCGAGCGTAAAAAGCTCGCCGTGCCCGGTCAGGGCGAGCATTCGCAGGATCGGTCGTCGAGCCGGGATGAGCAGGAGCAGTGCCAGAGCGCTCCACTCGGGAACTTTGCCGGCGGAAACGGCCAGGAACAGCACCGCGGCCAAATCCTGGATGATGAGGATCCCTATAGCCAATACCGCGTGTCGCGAGGCTGTTTCACCCCGCTCCTGCATAATCTGGATGACAAATACCGTACTGGAGAAAGTGAAGGCAAAGGCAATCACCAGGCTGGCGCTGAGCGTAAGGCCGAAACCGGGTATCAGTTGGCTGGCGCCCGTGAGAATCAACAGGACAAAGAGCTGCGTCACCAGCAGGTGCAGAATCGTGGTTCCCCAGATTCGTGTTTGCAGCAGGTCGCGCACTTGCAGCTTCAGTCCGATGGTGAACAACAGCAGTGTGATGCCCATCTCTGAGAGCTCTGCAAGCATGTCACCGCCCGGCACATTGAGTTCGTGCAAAACAAAACCTGCGGCCAGGTAGCCAATCAGAGCCGGCATTCCCACAGCCCTGCTCGCCATGCCACAGAGCAGCGCGGCGAGGATGATGAGGGGATCAGGGATGTCCGTCTTCCGTGACGTTGCGGGCCGCGGACCGCAGACCCGGGGGGACTTTTTCATGCCGGTGGTCGAGGCTTGCCCAGAACACCGGAGTACAGAGCAGTGCTATCAGGATGTCAAAGCCGCCGCGCAGTGTTTCCCAGGTCGGAATCTCCAGCGGGTAAAGCTCCGACCAGGCGCGCAGGGGAAGCAGGCAGATGGCCAGCAGCAGCGAAAATCGGGAAATACCGAACAGGCCCAGAGCGAGTAGCAGGTACATCGCGCCCAGAATCGCCGTCAGTAACAGGGTTTCGGTCGTTGGCAGCAGCCACAGGGAAGCGCACTGCGCGGCACCGGACAGGGTGGTCAGAATAGCGGCGAAATTGCGAAGCCTGAGCGTATTGGGTGTCACGGGGAAACGTTACCACAGCCGCGGTCAATGATGATCGCGACACCGGTCACGGCACAGCTGTGAATGCGCTGGTGGTTCCTGCGAGGGACCGTGTTTTTGCTATCATCGCCGACCTACCGGGGGTGTAAGTGCATGTCAGCTGATGATTTACTCGAGGAGCTTGCCGATGGCGAATTTCACACGGGGCAGGCTCTGTCTGATCGCCAGGGGATGAGCCGCCATTCCCTGGTGAAGCAGCTGGCCAGCCTGGAGGCAATAGGCGTTGATTTGCAGCGCAGGCGCGGACACGGTTACCGTATCCCCGGGGGCCTCGACCTGCTTGGCAACGGCAAGATAACTGCA
>JBLIIW010000131.1:0-10732 GCA_047635315.1 Halieaceae bacterium
ACGTCGCAAAAGGCGAAGCCGCCATCGAGCGCGGCGTAGAACTTGTTCTTGCTCATGTACTTGCCGCGCATGATCCCATCGTTGTCGAACAGGCCAACCTTGATGTGGCTCAAGTTGCGAGCCTCAACTATCTGCCGCGCATCGCTTGTCGTTTTGACATCTCTTGGGCTTATCATAATCTTAATGCCTTCTTCTGATCATTCGCCTAGCTCAGCCTCTGCTCTCGCGATGGCAAGGAATTCCTCTTCAGGCGCTTTGGCTACGAGATGGTGGCGACTATAGATTCCGAAATAGGCCACCATCACGGCGTAGAACACTGCCGACCACATCGCGGCCTCCGGACTCACAAGGAAAGTGCTCGCCAGAGCAACGAGAGATAGTACCAAAGCAATTCCGGTGGTCAGCACGCCCCCCGGGGTGCGATACGGCCGCTCGAGTTCCGGCACCTTAATTCTGAGGATGATGTGTGACAACATCATCATGGCGTAGGAGATAGTCGCTCCAAATACGGCTATCGTGATCATCAGATCACCCTCTCCGGTCAGGGACAGGAGGAAGCCCAGGACCCCGGGGACGATCAGCGCCATGGTCGGTACTTTTCGCCCGCCCGTGAGCGAAAGCCATCTGGGAAGGTAGCCGGCTCGCGAGAGTGCAAATAGCTGGCGCGAATAGGCGAAGATAATGGAGAAAAAGCTCGCGATGAGACCCGCAAGGCCGACGACATTGACAAATGTTGCCATGAGCGAGCTCTCGCCGTATGCAGCTTGCAATGCGCCAACCAGCGGTGCGGGATGGTCCTTCATATAATTTGCGCTCGAGCCACCGGGTGCGAGGAACAAGACGAGGCCACCGAATACCAACAGAATCATCATTGCGGTGATGATTCCGCGCGGCATATCCCGTGCTGGATTCCTGGTTTCTTCTGCTGCCAGAGGCACACCCTCGATTGCGAGAAAAAACCACATGGCAAATGGAATGGCCGCCCAAATTCCAACGTAACCGGAGGGAAGAAACGGACTGGCGCCGGCGGCCTGTTCATTCACAGCGATATCCGTGAGGTTTGCCAACTCAAAATGAGGGATCATGCCGACGATAAAAACAAACAATGCTGCTGCCGCGATGGCCGTGATAACCAGCATTATCTTTAGTGCTTCCCCGGCACCCAGTAAATGGATGCCAATAAAGACCGTGTAGAACGCCGCGTAAACCAACGGCCCGTCGAGCCCCACCAATTCACCTACATAACCGCCGATGAAAATTGCGATCGCGACCGGAGCGATGGCGTATTCAAGCAAGATTGCGGTCCCGGTCAGGAATCCGCCCAAGGGGCCCATCGCGCGACGAGCAAAGCCGTAGCCACCACCCGCCGTGGGGATGGCTGCAGATAGCTCCGCCACGCCAAACACCATGAACGTGTACATCAGCGCCATCAAAACGGTAGCGATCAACAGACCGCCAAAGCCACCCTGTTCGAGACCAAAGTTCCAACCTGCAAAATCTCCGGAAATCACATAGGAAACACCAAGGCCGGCAAGCAGTATCCAGCCCGCGGCGCCACTCTTGAGTTGGCGTTTGTCCAGATAATCGGAGTCGACGTTTTCATAATCAACGGCACCGATATGAAGCACATCATCTGATCTGGTGGTCTTCTCTTCCATAAGTGTTCCCTGATATTTGGGGTCAGAGTAAAAACTAATTAATCACTTTCGTCCCCCGAGCGCCAGGCGGCTAATTGCCGGACTATAATCTCCGCTGCGGTACCCTCCATTGTTCAAGGAAGAGCATTGTGGCCAGACTTCGCAGATACTGCCCTGTGGGCGTGCCACAGCATGTCATTCAGCGGGGCAACAATCGCTCGGTCTGCTTCGCTGATGATAGCGACATGGCAGCTTACGCACATTTTCTCTGCGAGGCAGCTGTGAAGCATAGCCTATCAATTCACGGATGGGTGTTTATGACAAACCACGTGCACTTGCTGGTGACACCTGAAAGCGACCACGCTCTGTCGAAGACAATGCAGACCGTGGGTCGCCGATACGTTCGCTATTTCAATCAGGCTTACCATCGCACCGGCACATTGTTCGAAGGTCGATTCAGATCGTGTATTGTCCAGGAGAGCTGTTATTTTCTTAGCTGCCTTCGCTACATAGAGCTAAATCCAGTGAGAGGGGGAATGGTACGAGATCCCGCTGACTATGTCTGGTCGAGCCATAGGACGAACGGCTTCGGACTGTCAACGAAGCTATGGTCGCCTCACGAGCAATATCTGGCACTCGGCAAGAGCAACTTTGAGCGTCAGAGGCGATATCGCGCACTGTTCGGTTCTCACCTTGAAGGAGATGTTCTTGCGGATATCCGTCGATCAGTTAATCAGGGCTTGGCACTAGGCTCCGATAAATTCCGCAGACAAATTGAGGAGTTGGGCGGCCGGCGGCAGCGTTTTTTTAAGCGCGGCCCCAAGACAGCGGCCTAAGGCTTGGAGTTTATACTCTGACCCCAAATGTTACTCTGACCCCAAATGTTACTCTGACCCCAAATGTTATGTGCTCGCTTTGGCCTTCGCAAGTTTCTTCGGGGCAACTCGTTTTTTTGATTTGATCGCCGGCTTAGCTTTTTTCGCTGCGGCTTTAGCAGGCGCTTTGCCGGGTGTTGCTGGCACCAATTCGCGGCTGCGTTGTAACAGGTCCTTATGAGCGGCCTGCATGTACCCGGCCAGATTGGCGATATCTGGCATCGCGCGGCGACAACCAATCAGCCCGAAATCGAGCCAACCGTTATAGCCCTGCAAAGTGATGTTCAGTGCCATGCCATGATATGGAATGGACACCGGATAGGTGCTGATTTGTTTTGCACCGGCGAAATACAGGGTGATGTTCGGGCCGGGTACATTGGAGATGACAACGTTGGCAAACGCCGGCATGGAATCCGCCAGACGCGAACGAGCCAGTATGTTGGCCACCGCGCTAATCATCCATGGCGCGCCGATTGACGGGAAATCTGTCGGTAGCTGCGTTTTCATCTCTTTCATTACTGCCTTCACACTTCCGCTCGATTCGCGTATCGCATGCAGGCGTTCAATAGGGTCTTTGATGGTGCTGGCCAGGCTCATACGCGCCATCGAAACCTGATTGGTCATATCGGTATTGCCCTCAGGGCGGAGACTGACAGGTACGGCAGCCAGCAGCGTGCGGTCCGGGCGGCAACCCATGTCAGCCAGGTACCGCATCATTCCCTCTGAGGAAATTCCCATCACCACGTCATTCAGGCTGACCTTGTTGATCGCCGTGATTTCCTTCACCTCACTTATCGGAATCGAGAACCGGGCGAAGCTACGTTGGTTGGTGATCGCCACATTGAATGGTGTCCTTGGGGCAAACCAGCGTGTTTTTTCTACTGCAGTACTGGCCTCACCGGCAACCTTTGCGGGGCGCATGGTCCGACGTGCCGTATTGATCAACCCGGGAACTGTCTTAAGCAATTTTACGGTCTGCTGAAAATTGTGCTTCACCCCGAATCCGGCAAGTTCGGCTATCCCAAAATGCCCATCCGAGTTGGAGCGTCGTAACTTGGGTGGTGCCACCGTGCGCGGCTCTGGTGTCGTGTCCATGATTGCTGCCATCAATACCTGGCCGCCCATGCCATCGAGCCCAGCGTGATGGAACTTGCTGTATAGCCCGACATAGCGAGTTCCCTTGGGAGCGTCAGGTGGCGTGGGCAGGCCGTCGAGCACATACATCTCCCACAAGGGTCGGGATCGATCAAGCAGGCTGGAATGAATCCGCGATACGAGGCGGTCTACCTGTGCCCGTGAAGCCGGCGGAGGCACGATGACATGAAGAATATGGTGCTCGATGTCCAAATGCTCGTCTATTACCCACACTGGATTGGCCAGATCGAAGGGCATGTTGACCAGTTTGCGCTGAAAAATTGGCGCCAGATGGAGGCGGCTTTGAATGTGCTTGCAGACGTCGGCGACAAAGTCACCTTTGTACTGCGGAGGTAGCTCATACATGGAGAGGCCGCCGACATGCAGAGGCGTCTCCGGTGTTTCCAAATGCAAGAAGCCTGCGTCTAATCCGCTTAAATGATCCATCCTGCTCTCCGATATTTGGGGTCAGAGTAAAAACTGACAGTTTCCATCTCTCGGCCTCCAGGCGGCTAATCGCCTGATTGTAATCTCAGCTGAGATATGTCCCATTATTTAAGCCTAATTTTACTCTGACCCCAAATATTTCTGACCCCAAATATTACAGCACCCCGGCCAGCGACAGCAGGAAAAAACCGACGGTGACCGTGAGCGCCGAGAACAGCGTGGTAAGCACTACAATATTTGCCGCGAGGCTGCCATTGCCGCCCGCTGCCACGACCATCACGAAACTGGCCGCAGCCGTGGGTGAGGCCAGCAGCAGGAACAATACACCCAGGGCGTCACCGCGCAAGCCCAGTAGCAAGCCGATGGCAACCGCAAGCGCTGGTCCGACACAGAGGCGCCAGGCTGTGGCCTCCCAGGTCAGCGAGGCCGCCGAGCGCAGTGTGGACAGCTTCATGGCACCTCCTATGCAGATCAGCGCGACGGGCACGAAGTAGGTCGAGACGCCCTGGGCGAGGATCGGCACCGGGTAGGAGAGCGGCAGCAGCAACAATGAAAACAGCAGCCCCAGGCCGATACCGATGATCAACGGATTCCTGGCCATCCCCAGCAGCAGGTCAGCCAGCGTCTGTCGGGATCCCAATGTGGTATTTAGCAGCCACACGGCGATCACGTTGTACAGGGTGGTCAGCACGGCAATCGGCAACGCGGCGAGTAGTAACCCCGACTCGCCAAAAGCCGCAGCACACAGCGCGATCCCGACGATGGCAGTATTGGAGCGGTAGGCACCCTGCACAAAGATCCCCAGGTAGGAACGGGGAAAACCACGCCAGCGACCATAGCACCAGCTCAGAAGCAGGGTAGCAAGAGTGGCTACAATGCCCGACAGCAGCAGGCGGGCATTACCCGGGTCACGCAAATCCTGCTGGGCTGCGCTGGCGAACAGCAGGAACGGCAACGCCCAGGTGAAAGCAAAACGGGAAATCGAGCCGACCAGGGCTTCGGGCAGCCAGCCCACACGGCGCGCGATCACACCGGCCAGGACCCAGCAAAAGGTGGGGCCGGACACGGCGACTGCGGTCAGGAAGATGCTCAGAGGAGAGTCCAATCCGGCGGTCTACTCTTTGGGGTCAGTACTCTTTGGGGTCAGAGTAAAAACTTATAATTTCGATCTCCCTGCCTCCAGGCAGTTAATCGCCTGACCATAAGCTCAGCCGAGATACGCGCCATTGTTCAAGGCAGTTTTTACTCCGACCCCAAACATTCAGATACGCGCCATTGTTCAAGGCAGTTTTTACTCCGACCCCAAACATTCGACCCCAAACATTCCACGACCCCAACCATTCACCAGCTTTTAAGGGAGTTTTTACTCTGACCCCAAACATTCCTGACCCCAAACATTCCTGACCCCAAACATTCGGTCCACTCTAGCCTGCCAGAGGCATGGGCTTGCCATCCGGGCCCACATTCACGAATGTAATCTTGGTGACGAACAGCGGGGCATCTGCGGCCGCGAGCTTCTCGCCGATGACCTCAATGGTGTAGGTCACCGAGGTGCTACCGCGTCGTACCAGCTTTACGTCAAAGCACAGCAGCTCCCCCGGTTGAATAGGGTTCTTGAAGTTGACCTCGCTCAGGGACACCGTTACCAGCCGATTGCCCGGGAAGTTAAGACTGGCGGTGATGTAGGCGGACTCGTCCACCCACTTAAGCAGGTTGCCCCCAAACAGGTAGCCCTGATCATTCAGGAATTCCGGTAGTACCAGTTTTCTATGCTTCACGTGAGGACCTGCCAAAGCGCAATGGTGAGGCGGGGCAGTCTACGGTGAGTTGCCATGCAAATGAAGATGCAGGCTGGTTTGTGGCACGAAGCCTTTTAAGCAAAACCAGCTACCGGCTGCGCGGCAATGCATTGCGGCTCAATTGGCTAGTTGGGGCTTGGGCTGCAGCGTTCGCATCACCAGGCCCATGGCGTCCGTATTTTCCTGGTAGAGCTGCCCGCCATCCTGAGCCGATTTTGCCGGCGTTAGCATCGACATGAGGTAGTGGTAGGTCTCGTTTTTGAACAACAGGACGTGTACTTCCCAGGGCGCAGGTGCGCCTTCGATGTGCACGGATAAGCCCATGGCTTCCGCGGAGGAAAATCCTGCGCCGCGAACCGGTACGCTTTCCCTGCGCCACAGAGGCTCTCCTATTTCAAACCCCATGTTACTCATGAGCAAGGGCTCGAGCCCGAGCACATACTCCTGCCACTTGTCAGGCATGTTCTTGCGCGGCTTGCTCAAGTCGTGAGAGAAGAAGCGCAGGATGCCCAGATAAACGCCCTGTTCCATAAGCATCATCTGGCATCCGGCAAAGGTTTCGTCCCCCGCCGTGTCCACCGGAGCATTCATCCAGCCCTTGGGTGGTGCCACCATGAGCCCCTGTACCTCGCAGGTTGGCGAGGTCAGTCCTGTCCAGTCGTTGTCACCCTCAGCAATGGCGGCTGGCGGCAGTAGGTAATTCAAGTAGGCGACTGTCGCACAGACGAGAATTCTGCAGGGATATTTCACCTAATGCTCCTTTACTCCGAGGTGAGTGGGAAGCTTAGTGCAAGATGGCGTAGTCGGCGAATGGCCACAGTCATTGACAGCGTGGTACCGATTGAGGGGTCCGGGCAACTACTACCTGACCTCTTCCCACCAACGATCAGAGTTAAAGGGCTGATCCGCCGCGACAACTTCACCAATACGCGGCGTGATCACATTGACCTGACGCTCACTGGCGGATTTGAGCGTCCGTATAATCGGTTCATCCCAGTCGTGGTAAGCCATATTAAAAGTAGCCCAATGTACGGGCAGCATGCGCTTTCCCCCAAGGGCACTGTGAGCATCAACAGCCTGTTCTGGCGTCATGTGGATATCCAGCCATGAGGCCCCCGGACCATAAGCGCCCACTTTGATGATATTCAGATCAAAGGGCCCGAGCCGTTCGCCAATTTGCTGAAAATGGTCGGAAAACCCGGTATCGCCACTGTAGTAAACCCGGTGCTCCGGCCCGACAATAGACCACGACGACCAGAAGGTTTTTTTGTAATCAAAAAGATCCCTTCCCGAATAATGCCGGGATGGCGTGGACGTTATCGTGAGCGCTCCCACTTCCCTGGAATCCCACCATTCCATATCACTGATCTGGTCTTGGGGTACTCCCCATTCCTCCAGGTGTGCACCAATGCCAAGCGGCACAAAAAAGTGCGTTCCTTTTGAGGACAGGTGCTGGATAGTCGGCATATCGAGGTGGTCATAATGATCGTGGGAAATCATCACGGCATCAATAGGCGGCAGATCCTGCAGTGAAATAGGTGTCTGGTGAAAGCGCTTCGGCCCGGCAAAACCAACAGGAGATGCACGCTCGGAGAATACCGGGTCGACCAGAAAACGAAGACCATCCATCTCCACCAGCACTCCGGCGTGACCGATCCAGACCGATCTCAAGCCGGGCTTAGGCGGTGTCGTTAGTGATTCAGGCAGAAGCGGTACTACCGGAATTGAGGATGGGGGTACCCGGACCTGGTCACCGGAAAACTGGTCAACCGTCAGCTTCCAGATCCCACCCAGCGTTGATGGCGTTTGTGGCACAACATTTACGAATTGCCCCTCCTTGTAGTGGGGCGAGGCCTCTACTCTTTCCAGCCGTTTTCCCGAAGATGTTCCACCAAATGAGGAATAACTGCTCAGCACTACCGCTGTACCGGCTATCAAACAGAGCATAAGCCCACTTTTCCATCCAAGCCTGGGTAGTATCTTTACTCCGTTTTTCATTACTTTCTCTTGCGGATCACACTACGAGTAGTGATCCACGCGTTGTGATGGTTCGTGCCATCGGCGCGGAGCGAGTGGGATTCATCAAACTCGCCCGGGGCAACGCTTACATCTGGCAGATCAACCCCCGAGTAGGGGGGATGCGTCCAGCGCATGCATCCGGATACACTGCTGCCAGCGCCCCCAGGCCGTTCAGGATCGACAAATCAAGCCAGGCAAGCGATGACATCGAGGCCTTTGCTACGTACGCCTGTGCCTGGCTGGCGAATTCTCCGGGTGGCAATGCCGTACTACGCTCCAGCATGTAACTCGGTGCAAAGAACATCTCGTGCCGTTCATTGCGCTTGCCGAGACCGCCCGAATTCTGGTCCCAGTGCGTGAGGCCGACACTGATGTAATAGTTGAGTTCATCGCCGAGCTGCGCTTCCAGCGACGCCGCCAGCGCACTGTTCCCGGCCATATCCACGACCACCGTTGGGCACTGCGACAGCGACGCCACATCCGCATAGGCGATGGCTTCATCATAGATGCCGAGGCCGTCCACAAAGTCGACATTTCCAGCAGATGTCAGGCCGATGATGGCCGGAGCGTCATCGGTATCGGCAAGGCCATAGGCCAGACCCAAACTCGTCTTACTCGACGCGCTGATGATGATGATCTGTTCCGCCCCGTACCACGCGTTGTTGCGCAGCTGGTCGAAAAGGCAGAACGACGTGCCGTAGAGGGGGCCGAGCAGGGCCTGGGCAATTTCCATCTGACGGCCGGCTTCGTCCGCTGCTTTAGGCACGCGCAGGTACCGATTGTAGAGTGGGGGTAGCTTGGATCGATGCTCGCTGCCGTCGTAGAGGGCCGCCTCTTTAACGTTCACCGGCTTGATCACCAGTGTGTCGCCAGGTGGGAAATAGCCGTAGAGCCGGTCGCCGATGGTAACGCCCCCGGCGTGGGATTCCACAACATCGGCAAAACCCCACACGGGAATCACGCCCCAGCCATCGCCCTCGGCTGCAAGCGTTGGGAAGAATTGCCAGTAGCCCAGCGCATCGCCGGCAGCGGCGTAGGTAAGGTTGTTGGCGGTGAAGGCAAAGAAATCGATTTTCAGCTTAATCTCCCCGGCGCCGGGCTCTCTGGCCGCGTGTTCTGTGATGCGATAATTCTCAAAGTGCTGCCGCTCTACTTCCATTTGCCTGGACATGCTCAAACCTCTCCCGATGCCGCCGTGGCGGCTTGATAGTCGTTGTGCAGTTTGTACAGATTCATCACCGCTGCGGGCCCGCTCTCGCGCATGCGAGTAAGCAGGGCGGCCTTTTGGGGGGCACTTGCAGCACCCTTTTCCGCCATCTTGCTGAAGCCGTCCAGGCGATTGCCTCGAATCCACTGGCTTAGCTCTGCGTCCTGAGACCACAGGTACTGGTTAGTGAATGAAACGGCAGTAAAAAACGCAAAGTCCGTTGTTGATTCCGGTGGGGGTACAACGGCGGTCAACTTGTTCTTCTCTTCGTCACCGTTGTAGCTGAGCTCGACGTGCGCGATCAATGCCGCGCTGAATGCGGGCTGATAAGACCTCACCATCTGCGGTGTGATCAGGCTGCCCTCGAAAATCGGCTTGGTATCCAGCGAATCGACCGGCCGCGCCGAACAGTCAATGTAGAGCGTGTTCGGCTGCGCTTTCAGCACGCCTTGCTGAAAGCGAATTTCCTCAGTTCCGAGATGCGTGATGCGGCCGAGGCGAACCACATCCTTGATGCGCCGGAGGATCTCCAGTTCCGCGGTGGAGATCGTTGCGCCGTGGAACATCTCGGGTTGGATCGATTCATCGATACGCACAAAGTATCCGCCCTGTTCGAGGCGCACATACAGGTCCTCAAAGGACTCTGCTTTTGCCGCACCTTCCATCAAAGTGACTTGCGCAGAAAATACGTCCTCAAAAAACGCGTCCGTTGGCTGCGTATTGCGGCGGTTCAGTAGCCAGCCATCCCTTGGTCGTACCCACTGAATGGAGTCGGGGTCGACGCCCATCTGCAGTAACCACAGTGCGGCATCGATACCCGTTTTGCCCCCGCCGACGATCACGTACTTGTCCGGGGCTTCTTGCACACGAGGAAGATCGTTCAAGGGTATAAAGGAAACGCCCTCCTCAATACTGAAGTTGGGCGTATGCGTAGATGGTACTTTTGTTTTCAGGAAGGTGGCGTCCACCAGCTTGCTCCGCGCCGTTGCGTGATAGATCTGTCCGCTGGCTTTGGAGACAAAGCGCCCCTCTCCCTGATAGTCGCACATAGGGAAATACTGCAACCGCCCGGAGGGCAGAAACTGGTGGCGCATTACGTCGTCAAAGTAGGCACTGACCTCGGCGCCGCCCGCCAATTCATTCAGTCCATCGTTGAGGCCGCCCTGTTCCAGGCGACCACCGCTTAACTCCAGTGAGCTCACACCGTAAAACTGCGAGGGCTGGTGCAGCTGCACAAACGGGTAGGCCACATTCCAATGCCCACCGGGCTTTGCGTAGCGATCGACCATGATGATGGTGGCATCCGATTCCGTGAGGATGACGTCGGCAAAGGCCATGCCGACGGCCCCGCTCCCGACGATCACGTAATCCGCTTCCAGTTGTTGTTCCATTGTGTCTTCCTGTGTGTGGGTCAGGACGGCGAGCCGCTACCCGGTTACTTAATGAGCGAAGATTCATAAGGCCGCTATGATAGTCATAACAGTGTTGTGAGTCGCGTATCAAGGGACCAGGAGATACCACAATGGCCAATAACAAAGACGAAATTCTGCACGCGGCCCTGCGCCTCCGGGCGCGGATACGCGGCCGTACGAGCCTGCGGTACCACGTGATCGG
>JBLIIW010000132.1:0-10662 GCA_047635315.1 Halieaceae bacterium
TTACCCACATTGTACGCAGCAACGGCAGATTACCCAGGCGGCCATAGATCGAAAGCAGACGCTCATTGCTTTTGAAGACATGTATGTTTGGGGCCCGGAAGGTCAGGTTGGCAGGCATGCCTTCTAAAAGAATAATGAAATGGCAGGTTACTGTGCCGTCATCCATGCGCTGCAGCTGAAAGGGATAGATGGGCATTATGGCGATCCGTGGAAAGTTATTATCTTCAGCTTTGGCGCAGTTAGTCGCGGTGCCATTTATGCACTTAAGGCACATGGGTACCAGGATATTACGATTTGTATACACCGGCCGAATCATGAAGTTCGCGAGGAAGCCCGTGATTGCCATTATGTGACATTGAGCTCAGGGGATGGGGGTGAAGCGCGGATGGTGCTCGTAGAGCATGATGGCAGTCATCGGCCTTTAACGGGGTTGGTCGGCGAGGCAGGAATTATTATCAATGGTGCCTTTCAGGACACAAATAATCCCATTGATTTTGTCATAGAAGAGGAGAAAGACTGCCTGAAGCTAGGCTGCCTGATAATCGATGTCAGTTGCGACGAGGGCATGGGTTTTTACTTTGCCAAGCCCACTTCCTTTAAGGAGCCTATGCTTCAAGTTGATAATGTGGATTACTACGCTGTAGATCATACGCCCAGCTATTACTGGGAAAGTGCCTCACGCTCTATTTCTGCTGCCCTAATTGTACATTTGCCTGCGTTTGCAGCCGGACTCGCGGAGTGGCTGAAAAATGAAACCATCCGCAGAGCGATAAATATTGATGAAGGCGTCATTCAAAAGCCAGATATTCTCGCTTTCCAGAATCGGCAGTTGGATTATCCACATGCAGCTATTTGATAGAACTGAGTACTCGCAAGACCACTATCTGTGCGACCTCCAGAGATATTTTTAACCGTTTAGCCCAAGGTAATTCTCAGAACGGGATATGGTCGTCGTACGCCTCTGCCGGCAGAGCTTTAGCGTGAGGGGCGAACTCCAGCGGAAGCGATTACCCTACGATACTAAAAGCCCAGCCGTAGCAAGTCCCTTTCCTGCTCTTCGGCGAACGAAGAGCGACGAAGCTTCCCGACACGCATTCGGGATCAATGTTGTTGCGTGGAGCTTCCTGCCCGCCGCTGTAACTGTATCAATGTGCTCCAGCAGGACCGCCACCCCCGCTCTCAGCTCGCCCGCGGTTTTTGATACGCCTTGCGCCGTGCCAGAGTGTGTCAACATGGTTATGCCCTTATAGGATGCTTCGCCCCAGGGCGCTTTGAATAAGTGTTAACGCGCGTTCAGCGGACACGTTTCCCTGATCCAGAAATGGGTTTAACTCGACCACTTGCAGGGAAATCATGCGGCCATAAGCTGTAAGTACACGGTCTTTCCCAGCCCAGTGATAGCCTGATCCGGGTCGCAATTGGCAAACCCCTTGGCCTGTACCAGGTGCCCGCGGTGATCGAACTGGAACGTGACCCCGCGGCGAGGTTGCTCCGGGGGTTGCAGATGAAAAACCAGGGAGCGGCCATCGTGACAGGCATCGATGTAATAGCGTGACCCGCAGCAATGGCGCATCAGGCGCCCCAGCTTGAGCAGGTCTCCCGCTGTACGCGGCAGCTTGAGTTCAAACCCGCGATCCCGCAACGCGGCATTGATAGCATCGATACCCGATGCAAGCCGCGCCTGGGGCAAAAACACCGCAGAGCTGCCGGCTTCAGACAACTCCCGGGTGCTGCGATTTGATAGATAGTTGTGCAGCTGCGCGCCGTAATCTCCATGTTCAGTGAGCCAGGCACGGACACTCTGAGCCGCAGCAGCACCCTTCTCCTGTTCGGATTTCTGCGCCGTGACATCCGCGAGCATCCTGAACGTATCCCGGGACATACCAGGGCGCTGCTGCGCAGCCACGGTCAGCACCTCATCGTGATTCAGCACATCGAACACCGCTCGCAGGCTCTGCGCGTCGATAGCAAAGGCGCCGCTGCGCGTACTGCGCGCGTTCATGGCCGCAAGAAATTGCAAATAGCGGTGTCGATCCACCGACACAATGCGGCCATTACTGTTGCGCTTGACAAATACCGACTGCAGGGACGATAGACCCGTCAGCGACTCCATACTGGTATCGTTGAACAAAAACT
The DNA here is from genome assembly GCA_047635315.1 of Halieaceae bacterium. Classification (GTDB taxonomy): domain Bacteria; phylum Pseudomonadota; class Gammaproteobacteria; order Pseudomonadales; family Halieaceae; genus Congregibacter. Next base: position 2,137 of record JBLIIW010000132.1, read on the forward strand.
CCACCTCGGACGGATGCTTGCTGCCGATGACGCCAGCGCAGAAGCGCCTGGGCGAAGATTCAAACAGCAGGTTCGGGTCGACGCCAAAGCGGCTCAAAACGCGAACCGCCTGGTCACCAAACAGGGGGCACTCCCCCCGGGAAAACACCGCGCTCTGCACGCTGGTCACCTCGTCGTAGGCAAGAAGCTTGAGCGCAGCGATCCCCGTGTTTGGATGGGCGGCGACGGCCAAGCGCACATCGTCATCGGCATCACTGGATAGAATATCGAGGGCGGCAGTCGGGGTCCGGGGATGTTCGGCAACGCGCAGGCGTGTCTGCCCCTCGGGATCCTTTGCAAGTGCATCGAGCATGTCGCCCCGCGCGGAGGAGTTGGATGCGGCGCAGACGCGCACATAGCTCGCAGCGTCGCGGCAGAGGCGGGACAGGGTGTCGAGGTTCAACAACGGACTCAGAGCGACCTGCCCTCTCACCCGAATGTCCGGATCCTGCGCCAGTTCATCCAGCGCCGCGCCCGCTAGCTGTGGATTGCGCGCGACGGCCATGCGCACCGCCGCGTCGTCGTCCTTCGCCAAGCGCATACCAATCTCAGGGGAAAGAAACGGCAATTCAGCTATCGTCTGGCGCAGGCGCGGCTGCCTGTTGTGGGCGGCTTTTTCCAGAGTCGCCTGAGACACGTTGGCATTGCGCAGCGCAGCCAGGCGAACGGCCATGGCATCATGTTCTGCAAGGCGTGCGAGAGTACCTGCGCCTGCGTTGCCATGCGCGGCAATACACAGTAGGTCTTCCTCGCTGGACAGACGCAGCACGCGATTCGGATCGAAGTCCGGCGAACCGGCAGAAAACGCAATAGCGCTGATGGCATCCCGCTCGCCGCCATACAACAGCACCAGCGCCTCTGGAGGAGCCTGGGGATTCTGCGCCACGAGCTTGCGCACAAGGTAATCAGGATCGACGGCCAGCTCCATGAGCATTCGCCGCGTAGAGGTGAAAGCGCCCGCCACGCGGCGGCGCTCCTGAACCGTGTTTTTTTCGAAGAACGCGCGCATCGCTAGCGTTGCCTATTAAGCTCCCCGGCAAGTATAAGAGAAATAAAAGGACTGTCGTGATTAGATCCCCCTCATGGCTAGGAGTCACCCGGTGGGAAAATATCGAGACCAGGTGATCTCTTTCACTGAATTTCTCCCGATGTCAGTGATCCTGCAATTCATGGCCGTTCATTCCTGAACGAGCGACCGCAGCAGTCCATGCCGTGAGGTTTGCTGGCGCCCGTGCTGATTTAGCGTTGTGCTTGTGGACTCTTCCCCTGCAAAAAGAGGCTGAGTCCCAGGTGGTGCTCTGGATGGAGGAAGCAGGACTGGCGCCAGGTCATGCACGGGTGACACCGGCAGCCGGGGTAAGGTCCGCAGCTGGCCGGTAGTTGACGTTCATACCAGGCGTCTCGCGTTTCCGCGGAGATTTTTCTAGAAAACACTTTACGTTGTGCACCAAGCGAGCATCACTGCTGCACTTGCCGGCGGCTGGTTCTGGCTGCTGCCACTCACGGGGCTACTGATGACCGTCTGCTTACCCGTTAGCAGACGATGGCAGCGTGATGTGCTGGATTAACCTTACCGACCCGGGGGCGAAGTTCGACCATCTGGCGCTGAGGGACTGCTTTCGCCTACTATGCGACGCCCCACCAAAGCCAACCCAGCGCAGAGTTACGACCCACAACGGTCAATTGTCAACGGTTTCAGATTTACTATCTAAGTATACGCCCCTTACCCTTTCCAACTCCGCAGCTAAACGATTCTCAAGGCTGGCCGATATTGCGGGAGATTCCCTGAGGTAAGATTCAACTGCTTGAATTCCGTATTGATTAGCCCACAGGTGATCAGCAAGAACCGCTCCGTTGCTCCAAGAGGCCGATATCAAGCCGAGGTTTTCAAGAATCGAGTTGCGGCAGCACAAATCAACCTTGACGCGCAGCCCTGCTACCATGCTGCGGGTCATCTATCCCGCAAACAGACAGGCAATCGAATGACTATCTGGCGACTGATTCTGGCGAGCGTGCTCGCGATGTATCCCATGCTGGCGACGGCACAGCCGCACGACGAGGGCACTGCGGAGGCTCCAGCGTGGAGCGTTGCCGATCCGGGACCCGGCATCCCCTCCCGGACCGTCAATCTCGACGTCACCGAAGGCACCTGGATGAGCCTCGATCTGAGTCCGGATGGCAAGACACTGGTTTTCGACCTTCTGGGCGATCTTTACCGGTTGCCCGTCGAGGGCGGTGAGGCCGTGCCGCTCACCCGCGGTCTGCCCTGGGACATGCAGCCGCGCTTCTCGCCAGACGGGATGAAGATTGCCTACATCAGCGACCGGGCCGGCGGCGATAACCTGTGGGTCATGAACACCGATGGCAGCGAGCCTCGCGCAATCACCGAGGAAACGTTTCGGCTGCTGAACAATCCGACATGGCACCCCAACGGCAACTTTGTTGCGGCGCGCAAGCACTTCACCACCTCCCGCTCCATGGGCACCGGCGAGCTTTGGCTTTACCACGTTGACGGCGGCAGCGGCGTCGCCCTGGTGGAACGTCCCGACGAGAAACACCAGAAGGAACTGGGCGAACCGCGTTTCTCAGCGGATGGCCGCTATCTCTACTTTAGCCAGGACACCACACCGGGCCCCATCTTCAAGTACGCGCAGGATACCAACCGGCAGGTCTTTCAGATCCGGCGCTACGACATGGCCACGGGCGCGATCGATGACGCGGTGTCCGGTCCCGGGGGCGCCGTGCGTCCGGAGCCTTCACCCGATGGCAGCAAGCTCGCCTTCGTGCGCCGTGTGCGAGACAAGACCGCACTCTACGTCCGCGACCTCAAAAGCGGTACGCTGACCATGCTCTACGACGGCCTAGATCGGGATATGCAGGACATATGGGCCGTACAGGGCGCCTACCCCGGCATGGCCTGGACGCCGGATTCCCGGGCCCTGGTGTTCTGGGCCGGCGGGAATCTGCAGCGGGTCTCCGCAACCACGGGCGAGCTCACGGCGATTCCCTTTCGCGTTCGAGACTCACGCACCGTACTCGAGGTGCCGCAGCAACAGATTACCGTCGCCCCGGATAGCTTCGAGACCCGTATGTCGCGGTTCGCCGCAATCTCGCCCGACGGCGACCGCGTCGTGTTCGAGTCCCTGGGAAAACTTTACGTGAAGAACCTCCCGAACGGCGAGGCACAGCGACTCACAGCGGACCCGGGTGAGCACTTCGAGCTGCACCCGGCGTGGTCTCGGGACGGCAGCAGTATTGTCTTTGTGACCTGGAGTGACGGCGATCTCGGCAGTGTGCGCCGCGTACGCGCTGCCGGCGGTCGCAGCAGGCAACTGACAGAAGACCCGGGACACTACCGCCGTCCCGCCTTCTCACCTGGTGGCAGCCTGGTGGTCTTCGAGCGAGGTGCCGGTGGCTACCTCACCGCACCAGAATGGTCCGAGGACCCCGGTATCTACCGCCTGCCGGCAACCGGCGGCGACATGACGAAAGTGATCAGCGGCGGGAAGCACCCCCATTTTGGTGCGGCAAATGACCGGCTCTACTTCAACCGCGGACCCGGCAGCGGCACCAAGCTGGTGAGTGTAGATCTCAACGGTCACGAGGAGCGCACGCACCTGAGCGGCGAGCTCGTCACGGCCTACCGCGTGGCAACCAACGACGCGCAGGTCGCCTTCAGCGAGAACTATCAGCTGTACGTCGCAGCAATGCCCCCGGGCGCGGCGGAAGTGGAGCTGCATCGGGGATCAACAAACCTGAAGGTCGCCAGGGTCAGCGGTGACGGCGCCGACTGGCCGCACTGGTCCGCGGACGGTAGCCGCCTGCAGTGGTCTCTGGGGCCCAGCCTGTTCAGCACAGTGACCGCCGACTCCTATGCAGAAGACTACGAACCCCCCGGGCCGCTCACATCGCTGGCGCGGTCGGCGACCGCAGACAGACCTGACGGCGTGGTCGCCCTCACCGGCGCGCGCGTGGTCACCATGGCGCAAGACGACGGTGGTGTCATTGAGGACGCCGTGGTTATCGTGGAGGGCAACCGCATTGCGGCCATCGGCCCGCGCAGTTCCACCCCGGTGCCGGAAAACGCCATAGTCGTCGACCTGAGTGGTCGCACTATCCTGCCAGGGCTCATCGACGCGCATGCGCACGGTGCACAGGGCGTCGACGACCTCATTCCCCAGCAGAACTGGCGCAGTCACGCCACGCTGGCTTTCGGCGTCACCACAGTCATCGATCCGTCCAACGACTCGAGCGAGATATTCGCTGCATCCGAGTTGCAGCGCGCCGGCGTAACCTTGGCGCCGCGCATCTACTCCACCGGACGCATCGTTTACGGTGCGAAATCGCCAACCGCCTATGCGGTGGTGGACTCCCTCGACAACGCGCGCGAGCACGTTCGACGCCTCAAGTCCCAGGGGGCCATTGCCGTCAAGAATTACAACCAGCCGCGCCGCGATCAGCGGCAGCAGGTGACCCATGCGGGCCGCCTGGAGGGGCTGTTTGTACTCCCGGAGGGCGGCGCGCTATTCCACATGGACATGGCGCATATCGCCGACGGCACCAATACCATCGAGCACAACGTCCCGCAGCAGCGCCTCTACGAGGATGTCCTGCAGTTCTGGTCAGGCACCGATACAGGCTATACGCCAACCCTGAATGTCACGTTCGGGGGCATCAAGGGTGAGGACTACTGGTATCAGGTGGAAGACGTATGGCGCCACCCCCTGCTCACCCGCTACGTGCCCAGACATGTTCTCAATCCACGTGCGGTGCGCAGACAGATGGCCCCGAATGAGGACTACGGAGACCAGTACGCCGCTCGCGAAGCGCGCAAACTCGCCGATCGCGGCGTATCCGTGCACATCGGTGCCCATGGACAGCGCGAGGGTCTCGGCTCGCACTGGGAGATGTGGTCTTTCGAGCGTGGAGGCTTTACCCCGATCCAGGCGATCGAGGCCGCCACCATCGCTCCCGCCCGGCAGCACGGCATGGCTGAGGACATAGGCAGCCTCGAGAGGGGCAAGCTCGCGGATCTGGTCATCATCGACGGCAATCCACTGGAGGATCTTCGCCAGAGTGACCAGGTGGAAATGGTTATGCTGAACGGTCGCCTGTACGACGCCGCGACGCTGAACGAGACCGTTTCAGGCGACCGACGTCGAAGCCCCTACTACTGGGAGAACTAGCCGCCCGACCAGCGGCGCCAGTCAGCGATCCCACATCCCTGCGTGTAGGATCACTATAGCTGTGGTGGAACCTGGGCAATTCGCTCTTCGAGCGCGCAAACCAGCCCGGGCTTTCTATGAACGCACTCGCCGCTAAAGCGGGTTGGCGTAATGATCTTAAGGCAAGCAAGCAACTTCTGCGGCTTTTAAGAGTCGAAAACTTTTACAGGCGTTCGCCGCCGGGTTAGTTTGTGGATGTACTTTCGATCGCTCACTGGTCTATCTACACTTGCTACCTGCCCCCGGGCTCTCGAGAATGCCATTGATCAGTTTGCCACAGCTTGGACGCCATAGTGCCCCTGACCTATGCCCAGAAGCCTTTCGCGGTCCGCAGGCCAAGCTTGCGGTCGACTCCTGGACTATTTTGCGCGATTCGCAGCCATCCCCCGCTAGCGGACGGTAGCTGGCATGCACTCGATTTTCCCGTGCTTGACCCGAGCAAACAGGCGTTTTTCGTCCCTGGGCCGATGGGGCAGTATCACACTTCTTTGCAGCAGCCTCCTGCTCGCGTCCGTTGGCGCCCGGGCTGCATCCGTCAAGGTGGAAATCGAAGGTCTCAGTGACGATTTACAGGCGAATGTTGCCGCCTTCCTGAGCATTGTCAGGAAGGGCCAGCGCAAGCGAGACAAGGGTGAGGAGCCACTGACCGATGCCGATGTGCGCCGACTACACCGCGGCGCGCAGAAGGAAATCGACGCCGCACTGCAGCCGTTTGGCTATTACGCGGCATCCGTCGATGCCACATTGGTGGAGCGGGATCCAGCGTCGGAAAACAGCCGAAATGGAACTCGCTGGCTCGCGCGTTACGAGATTGATCCCGGTCCGGCAACGCGTATTCGCGAGGTTAATATTTCTCTTCAGGGCGAGGGACAAAGCAATGAACACCTGCAGCAGCTCATAAGCCGGGCTGAGATAAACCCCGGCGACGTGTTGCAGCATCAGGCTTATGACAAGCTAAAACGAGAGCTGCAGAATGACGCCTACGGTCAGGGATATCTCGACGGGCGTTTTGAGAGCAGTCAGATCGCGGTGCACCCACATAAGCAGCTTGCCGATGTGACCTTGCTGTTTGATACCGGACCGCAGCTGTACTTTGGCGAGCTCACCATAGAGCAGACGATTCTCTCGCAAACATTTATCGATAAGTTTTTGGGGATTAGCGCGGGTGAAGTGTTTAACCCCCGCCGTCTGATCGATCTCCAACTGGCGCTGAGCGATAGCGATTATTTCGAAACGACGGAGGTGAATGTTCAGCGCGACAAAGGCACCAATGGTCAGGTGCCAGTGCAAATCAGTACGTCGCCTTCCAAGCCCCGCCGCTATGAATCAAGTCTGGGCTATGGCACCGACACGGGCGTGCGCGGCCGCGTTAGCGCTCTTTGGCGTCGTATTAACCAGCATGGGCATCGCCTGCGGTCTGATATCCGTCTGTCGCAGATCCAGCAATCGGCGGTCACCCGCTACACGATTCCTATTGGAGATGTACGCAGCGAGCACCTGGACTTCACCGGTGATATCGATCAGCGCAAGCTCAACGATGTCGACTCGAAGCGCTACTCCCTAAGCAGTAGTCTCAACCAGAATCGCTGGGGCGGACGGCGTCGATTGTCACTCCGCTATCAACACGAGACCTGGAGCTTCGGTGACAATCCAGAGGAGCAGTCGACGCTGCTGATCCCCGCCATCGCGTACCATCGCGTCAAGGCCGACGACGTACTCTTTACCCGCCGTGGCTACGCCTTTTCTGCGAGACTCAGCGGGGCGGCTGAGGGTCTGCTTTCTGACACATCGTTTGCGCAGGCCTTGTTCACAGCGCGATCTGTCTGGTCCCCCAGTGAAAACTCCCGGCTTTTGATTCGTGGCGAGTACGGCGCGACTGCGACTGACAACTTTGACCTGCTGCCGCCTTCGGAGCGGTTTTTTACCGGTGGTGCGCAGACGGTTCGCGGCTACAGCTTCGAAGAGCTGAGCCCTCTCGATGACAACGGTAACCGGGTTGGTGGGCTTTATCTGGGCGTTGCCAGCTTTGAGATGGACTACCTTTTCTATGGCAACTTCGGTGTTGCTGCGTTTGTGGATGCGGGCAATGCGTCCGACACGCCCGGCATTGATCCAAAGATTGGTGCTGGTATCGGCCTGCGCTACCGTACCCCCATCGGGATGGTCCGCGTTGATTTCGCACATCCGTTTGATGACCCCACATCGTCCTTTGCCTTCCACATCAGTCTCGGTCCGGACTTGCAATGATCCGTCGTATCTCTGTCTGGCTCGCACTTGCCATTCCCGCGCTGCTTTTGATCGGGCTGCTAGTGCTCGCCTGGAGTGTGGGCACGGCCAGCGGTATGCGTGCTGCATGGAGCATAGTCGGAAATGCGCTGCCGGGACTTACGGTCGCCTCACTCGAGGGGCGGCTGGCGGGGCCGCTGAAGATCCGCGAGCTGCGCTACGCGGACGAGTACCGGGAACTGTCCGTAGACTCGATCGATCTGGACTGGTTGCCGACCCGACTCCTCGGCCGGTCCTTCCGGCTGGAGAACCTGCAGATTGCCGGAGTCAAATTCACGCAGCTAAAACCGGCTCCGGTAAATGAAGATGATACGGAATTCGCGCTGCCAGAGAGTATCGATCTCCCTGTTGACCTTGTGCTCAGGAACGTCGCTTTATGGGATATCGAATTTCGTTCGACGCCCGAGGGCGAACCTCTTGAGATTGATAGCGTCGAGATCACCGCAAGTCTGCTCGATCAGCATCTGCTGGTCGATGCGCTGTCAGTCCGCGGACCACTGTTTGGTATTCGGGCAAGCTCTGACGCGCTCACGCGAGACAACTTTGACTCAACAACCAAGATTGACTGGACGGCTCAGCCTCCAGAGCTGGCCGCTGCAGCAGGCAAGCTGCTAATCACCGGGGGGCTTGCTGAGCTACAAATACAGCACAGCGTGAGTGCACCGTACTCCCTTGAACAGTCTGTCACCCTCAAAAATATCCTGCATGCGATGAGCTTCGATGCACAAACGCGTATCGCCAATCTGCGCTTGTCTGAGATTGGCGACAATCTGCCGGACCTCGCGTTCAGGGGTGATATTCATGGACAGGGCGATGTCGGCAACGTCAACTTTGATACAACGCTGCAAGCAGAGTCGCTCAGTCTGGGCCAGTTTTCCCTGCGCGCATCCGGGGGGATCAAAGACCAGGTACTGGCTATTTCACAGTTGCTGCTGACGGGTGATGACGCCATGCGCCTGGCCGCGGCAGGAGAGGT
>JBLIIW010000133.1:0-10573 GCA_047635315.1 Halieaceae bacterium
AAAACCAGCATCCAGCTGCGGCGACGACCCAGGGAGAGCGGCACGAAGCGGTCCATGAGCGGCGCCCACAGGAACTTCCAGTTATAGGGAATGCCCACCAGGGCAAACAGGCCGATCTCGGCCAACGGCACCCCCGCGTCATGCAGCCAGGCCGGCACCAGTTGCAGCAGCACGTAGAGCGGCATACCCGAGGAAAAGCCGGTAAACACACAGATAAGCATGCGCCTGGAGAAAATCTGACGCACCCAGCGAGGCTGCCTTGCGCCCCGATTCGGCTCAAGCATGGCTTCGAGCCGCGCGCAGCGCCAGTGCCGCCTGGTACAACGCAATATCCTGTGCATGGTGTGCTTCGACAGCCCGACGAAGTGCGGGCTCGAGGATATAAGGCTCGGCCGCGCCGCTGCTGTCCGGGGGCCGATGCAGCTGATTGACGTTGGCGCTATGGGCTGCGGCCACCGGCTCAGAGCCGAGGAAGCGTCGAGCAAACACGCCGACATCCTCCGCGTAGTACTCCGTGATGCCAACAAAGTCAAAACGCGCCAGGGGGAAGCCCCAGAGAAACTTGCTGTAGGTATTTTGCAGCTCTGGCCCCATACAGAAGCGTTCCAGGTCCCAGCGCTCCTCTACCACGCGGCGATGCAGGCTCCCCGCATCCAGGGGATTGTAGCTGCGCTGCCAATAGTGATAGTGCGAAGCCAAACGCTCCACTGGATCGCGAAACCAGGCGATAAAGCGCACCTCCCGCCGCGGCGGCAGCAAGCGGTACTTGAGGGGCATAAAATGGCCGTGAATACACTGGTAGGCTTCGAGCCCTGAGGGAGGCAGCGCATAGCGGATACAAGCGCGCAGCGCTCGTGAACGTCGCCGCCAGCCGTCACGATTCAGCGGGCGGTCCGAGTAGTCGCGCAACAACTGCTCATTAAAGTGACTCTCCAGCAGCGCAAGAAAGCTGGTGCCCGCAGTTTTTGGCAAATGCAGGGAGACCAGCATCAGTGCCCGTCGCCCTTGCCGGTGGGCAACGCCATGAATTCAGCGAGCAGTGCCGTAGCCGTGGCCCAGTCGGGGGTCGATTCACGTTTTGGGTACTCGGATTCGTCGGCGGGAAAGAGCTGCTCCCGCCCAAACCACTTCTGGGCTACCCGCCGGTTGGAGGGCTCGAAGGCCGCGAGGAACTCTGCCGCCTCCGCGTCGGAGGGCAGGATACCCGGACCCGAGGCGTGCCGCTGCAGAAAGGCATTGAGGCTCTCGCGACGATCACGCACGCGCGAACGGGATTCAAGATCGCCGCCGTGCGCGCGATTGAATGCGAGCAGGGCCATCTGCGCAGAACAGGCAAGCGAGGTGTTGGCCATCGACCTGGCCGCATCGCCCGGATAAGTGCAGCCTATGCGCTGGTAGAAATCGCCCACCACATTCGCATCACGCAGCTCGCTGCGGGAGTATATCGCCGGCTCGATCGCCGCCGCCCCAAGCGCCCCGGCCCAACGTTCAAGCAGCGACTCGAAGTCGAAGAACGGTGGCAACTGCGGATGCAGGCGGCGCGTGTTGGCTACGGGCAGAATCGTCGGCGGAATAAAACCACCGCGCAGCTTCTGCGTGTAGAAACTGAGTGCCATACGGTCCTGCCGGCGCAGATAGCAGATCACCTGCACCGAATCGAAAAGCGGCGCGACACTGTCCGTGAATCGCTGCACCTCCCGGTCGCTCAGCAGTCGTGAATGGAAGTGTTCTGAGGTTACAAGATAGCTATGCGCGACATCCCTGTGCCGCTTCAGGCTGTCCCTGAGGCCGCGCAGCAGCTTCTCGCGATGCTTACGACGTGCGCCAGCAGGCACGATGCCCCGGGCGCGCAGGTAGTCATCATCCAGATCGTCGTTCATGAATGCGCTGGCCAGGGCGCGATGGTTCTCCCCCTGGAGAAAATCCGCAAGGACAATTCCCTCCCCCGCGAGATGATCACGATGCGCCGCCAGGTGCTGCTGCAGCGCCGTCGAGCCGGTTTTCTCCGTACCGATGTGGAGAATCAGACGCATCAGACTGCCGCCCGGTGGCGTCGCGCGAAGGACTCGCGCGCGTAGAATCCTTTCTCAAAGAGAAAACGGTACTTCGCAAAGATCAGTTGCTCGAGTTCATGGTCAATCAGCTCGTCGTAGGCGACCTTGCGAGATTCGTTCACGGACTTCAGCCGCAGTTCCCCGGCGCCCACATCCCGGCAATAGGACTCAAGCTCCAGGGCAAAACTCTCCTGTCGCAGGATGCGCAAATTCTGTGGAATGAATCCATTGATTGTGTAGTAATCGGCAAACTCGAACCACCAGCGCGAGCCGCGAACAAATGCCGCGAAGTCACCGGACAAGGCAAGCTCCTGCGCCCTCCCCGCGTCCCATGCGTGTCCCTTGCGCAAATAGTGATAGCGCGAGACCTCCAGAGCGTAGGGATTGCGAACCATCACCAGTACGTGCCTGAAGCTCGCGACACGATGCGCGAGACCACTTTGTGTGAACCACTCATCCGCGTCGGCGAGCCGCTGATGGCGCCGCCCTTCCTGCACCTTAACCCCGCGCGCAAGCAGCGCAGGATCCTCTGTTGCATGACCTGCCTGCACGGCGTAGTAGACGGGAGCAGGGAGCGTGCGCAACAGCGCATCGCTGACCGCCATCCCGGCCGTCTTGGGGACGTGAATAAAAAGCAGATCGTCGCTGAAGACCACGTAGAGTCATTCTTTGCTATGAGAAAGGCGCGTATTCTACGCAAGGAGGGCGCAGCGGGTAAGGGCCGGGGGCGCGATCGGCCACCACTCCTTCGCGAATGCTATGCTGCGCCAGACCTTCAGTAACCGCGCGTTGCAGGAGTTCCCGGAACGAAACCGACACAGGGCAGCGCTGGCCGAGGCCCTGCTGCCGAACCCTTGGCCTCAAGCTGTGCAACAACCTATGCAACAATCCATGCAAAAACCCGTGCAAAACCCTGTGCAAGATCATCTGCGAAGCGCCGAGTCGATCATCGACGACTTCTGCCTTGATACACACGCCTACCGCCGCCTGAGCTCTACCCAATGCATTGATCTGGGCTGCACTGCGGAAGCCGCGGACGGTGCGGTTGAAATTTACCAGCGCGGTATGGCCGGCGAGCTGCAACTGCGCGTGAGCAATCGCGGCACGGGCAATCGTATCTACCTTAATAATGGCGTGAGCGGCGCCCTCAGCATCGGCTTTGGCGGCAGTGATAGCCTGATATACCTGGGCCACGACGTCAGCCTCAGCGACCAGCATATAGGCTCCAGACAAGACCGGGATTTTATAGCCGTTGGCAATGATGTGGCCAGCACCGGCCCCGGACGCTGGGTATCCGGCCTGCGTTCGGGGGCGCAACATCCGGCGATACTCATCGGCGACTCCTGCGTGATCGCCAGGGATGTGGTAATTCGCAATAGCGACGGTCACCCGATTATGGATCCAACGCTAGTTCAACAACTCAATGAACCGGCATCCTCGGTGCTTATCGAGCCCCATGTCTGGTTGGGCGAGCGCTGCGCAATACTCAAGGGAGTCACCGTCGGCGCTTTCGCGCGTATCGCCTTTGGCAGTGTCGTAACCCATGATGTGCCCCGCCACTACACCGCGCTGGGCTCACCCGCACAGCTGCGTCGCAACCAGGAGGATGTCTGGGCCTGGGATGACAGCCCCGAAGGGCTCGACAGGGCTCGCGAGTTTTTGCTGCGCTACCCGCGGGACGAGGTAGATCCCAAATCGTCCAACTGAAGTCCAGGGATATCCCCGGCAAGAACAGCTGCCGCACGACCCAGGGAGAAATGCTCCGCCAGCCAGTCTTCATAGCGCGACATCCGCGCCGCGAGATGTCTATCGCCCTGCAGTAGATCGACCAGGGACCGCGCGATATCTTCCGCCGTATTTGCGAGCAGGAACACAGATTCCGCATCCGGGATCCCCTCCGCACCAATGTCCGTGGTTACCAGTGGAACATTCTGGCGCACCGCCTCAATGACCTTGCCCTTAACTCCAGCTCCGTATCGCAGGGGTACGACCGCCGCCGCCGCACGTCGATACAGCGCGTCAAGGGCCTCATCACTAAGAAAGCCGTGAACCGTGATCGATTCTCCCGCGAGGGCCTTTACCGCTTCCGTCGCATTGGAGCCCACCAGATGAAGATGCACATCGCCAATCTCAGCGCTAATACGCGGCAGGATATCGCCGGCGAGCCAACAGGCAGCATCGACGTTGGGAGGATGGTTAAAGCCGCCCACAAACAGTAGGGAGTGTGGCTCCTGCGGTGCATAGGAAGGCAGCCGCGCGAAGGGCATTGCATAGAGGGGTATACGACGGAGTTTTCCCGCATCCACCTGATCCTCCAGTTCATCGATCTCGGCCTGCGAAAAGTAATACACCCGATCGACGCGCGCGCAAACGGCCAGCTCCCGGCGCCGCCATTCTTCAGACTCTCGTCGCAGTCCATCATCGTCCTTCAGGGCCGCCTCGCGAGCAACGCGAAGATAGTGCAGATCGTGACCAAAGAAACTGATCGGCGGGCGCGGGTGCAGCCGCTCGAGATGCGCCAGGAACTGCTCCGCAACATGCGGGCGATGCAGAAACACCTGATCAATGTAGGGGGCGTGCTCCCGCAGCCAACCATCCAGGTCACGGGCAATGCTCTCGCCTACCAGAACCTCCACGCCCATCGCCTGTAGAGCGTCTGTGTAGGGCTGGTGCGGAAAAAAGTTCGCCCCCATGAACTGCACACGGCAGCCGAGTTCAAGAAGCAGTTTGATGTACATATGCGTCGACCGACCACCCGCGTCCTTGTCGTGGTGCGGCACGTAGTGATCGATGACCAGCACACAGGGTTTCCCGGCAGAACGGTCTCGCGCGTACATAACGCGCTGTGCATTGGGAAAGTGACGCAGATCCAGCTCATCTATCCATTTGTCTCTGAACACCGATTGGTTGTGCACCTGGTGCTGCTTGACGCCGGCAGCGAGGTCGGTGCCGTTGCTGACACCTTCAAAATGATAAACCACGCTCTCGGGCTGATAAATCACCCGATAACCCTCAGCGCGCGCCGCAAAGCAGATATCCGCGTCTTCGTAATAGGCCGGCACAAAGCGCTGGTCAAAGCCGCCAAGGGACTCCCATAGGGAGCGCCGAATCGCCAGACAGGCACCCGATACATAGTCGACCTCCCGGCGATAGACGTAGGCGGGCTTATCCGGGTCATCCGCGCGGCCGAAGTTCCAGGCCGACGCATCGCGCCAAACAATGCCGCCGGCTTCCTGCAAGCGACCATCGGCGAAAAGGAGCTTTGGTCCGACCACACCCACCGGCGTCCCGGTATGAGCAGCGGCAAAGGGCAATAGCAATGCCTCCAGCCAGCCCGCGGTCACCGCGGTATCGTTATTGAGGAAAACAACGAACTCACCGCGAGCCAGTTCCGCCGCCTGGTTGCAATTGCGCAGGAAACGCTGGTTTTCAGTCGTGCGGCTAATCACGATGCCGCCGATACGCTCCCGGATACTCGCGGTCAGGTCCGTCGAACAGTCATCTGCCAAAATCACTTCGTAGGCTACGTCCGCGGAATGCTCGAGCACAGACTGTAGGCAATTTACCGTTACCCGATAATCGTTAAACACCGGAATGACTATGGATACCCGCGGATCAGCCGCGCTGGTGAAATCCAGTTCCAGGCGATCCAGTCCCTCGCTCAGCGTGTCAGGATCAAAGGCTGTCGCGCTGTCACTCGCCTCCGGAAAACGCGCGTTGACCCAGACCTCGAGGTCCGGGGCGGAAGATCCCAGGAATACAGATAGGGCCCTGCGCATACGGGCCACACTGAAGCTGCGCGCCGAGCCCGCCGGATTTCGCCAGACATAGCGAATCACATCCCCCAGCATCCGCAGTTTGCCAGGCGGGGGCTCGGGCAGGCTCAGCTCAAATGCACCGAAGTGCTCATGCGCCTGTTCCAGAATATCCTCATAGCGACTGTTGCGGCCACGCTGGAGGCTGAGCAGCCGATAGACACGACGCAACTGCCGCTGCAGCCATGCCATCGTCGATAGCTCAAAGCTCAGGAGGCCTCTATAGGTCTCGGTCAATGAATAGAAAAGGTAATCGACCTTATCCTGCAATGCTGCGTGGTCGTTCTGCAGCAAGCTGAACTCGCTATGCAGTTGACTGTGAGACCGCTCCAGAGCGGCGCGTTCTGCATGCAGCTCGTCGTGCAGGGCCACCAGCTTCGCCTGCTCGCCTATGGTCACGCCGTGAGCGCTGAGCTCACGCTCGTGCGCGGCAATCAGCGCGTTGTGCGAAGATTCCAGGGATTCCAGAGCCGACTTTGCCTGTTGGTGCAGCTGCTTTTCCCCGTCATGGGCCGCTACCAGAGCCACATAATCGCCATCCAGCTTATCCAGCTGTCGCAGCGACCGATCGCGTTCCAGGGTTCGCTCATCACAAACTTCCAGCGCTTCGTCGCGCTCCCTGCCGGACTCCAACACACGCGCCAGGGGCGCCAGAGCCTCCGCGAGGTCTCGTGCGCGTGCATACAGCGCAGGATCCTCCGCGGGCAGAGGCGTCAGGGAATCGCTGTGCGCACACAGGGATTCGCAATGAGCATGCAGTTCGCGCTGCTCGGGGGTGAGCACAAGCCAGTCCGGGTCTGAAGTGGCACCCGAAACATGTTGCAAATCGGGTCTGAAAAGGGCCTCTACCTGTTGTGGATCACATTCAATACCGAGATCGCGCAGCCGGGTCAACAAATGCTTTAGCGCAGAGGGATCACTGCTTATCTGCTCGTAGGACAGGGCCAGCGGGTTCTGGGCCGGCAAGAGTTCCAATGCCCGCCGGTTGTAGATCTCCCACAACTGCAGCCCAAGTTGCAGAGGGAAGTGATTGCGCCGCTGCAGGGAACGAGCCACAGCCAACGGAGAACGGTATACAAACAGGGGCAGAGGGTCCCCAAGGAATCCGGCCAGCAGTCCGTAGGTCAGGCAGAGCCTCGGATCCTTGATAAAGAACGCCGTCCCGCGGTCAGGACTTAGCCGGCTAAACAATGCCAGCGCCTCGCTACCCCGCGCGTCGGAGAGCTGCAAGGCCCCCGGCACTGTGAACCAGGACCCCCCCGCATCTTCCAATACGGCGTCGTTAAGAGCCACAAGCTCGCGGTTCTCGAAAAAGCCCTCGGGGTTGTCCGCCTGCGCTGACAGTAAATCTTCTTCAGGACCCGCGGAAATTCCCGCGCTCGACAGGGCTCCACCCACGAGTGAGGTACCTGAGCGGTGCATACCGAGAATTACCAGCGCGGTCAATGGTGGCCCCTTACCGTCGAACGATCACATACGGGCCCGGGCCTGGCACGATTGCCCGTGCTGGCACCCTCTTATCAGTACGGCGCAAAGAGCTCTTCCATCGCGGCACCATCGATGAAGGCCTCCTCCGAAACGTTGTAACGGGAACGGATCTCCTTCGAAACGAGCCTGCGAACATCCATAGCGATATCGGCCATGATCTTGCCACTCACCTCTTCAAAGGGCAGGTAGTGTCGCGGACGGACACCGTCAAAGCGAACGATATGAACGCCAAACTGGGATTCCGTAATCGCTGAATACTCGCCCTCACTCTCTATTTCAAACAAGGCGCCCGTATACGGCGGCGTTAGTGTGGGATCGCCCAGAGTCACCCAACGATCGAGCGACCCGCCGCGAGCCGCGGTTCCCTTGTCGGCAGAGTGCTCCTGCACCATTGCCGCAAAATCTGCTCCCGCACGAAGCGCCTCAAGCACGGCCTGCGCACTCTCACGCACGGGCACACGGTCCTCGCCCGGACGCGCCCTGAACAAGATGTGGCTGGACGCGCGAGTCTCATTCTGCAGCGCATACTCGTCCTTGCGCGTGCGGTAATACTCCCTGGCCAAAGGCTCTACATTGCCAACGCTAATTTCTTCCAGCAGGCGATCAAAATAGAACTTGGCCTTAATCGACTGCAACTGGAACTGAAGGTCCCAGTATCGCGGATCCGTTGGCGGCAGTTCATCGGCAGCTGCAGCCAATTTGCGGGTCGAAATCAGCGTGTTGATCAGTTCGAAGCGGTCGCCCATGTCGCTGGCGGCGAGGCGCCTGATCTTTCCCGGAGAGGCGGTCAAAACCGCCTCGAACTCCGCACGGGTTATGGCTACACCACCGTCAGAGACTACAACATCGTCTGCGGCGGTCTCGGCCACAGATCGGCCTGACAGCAGCGTAATAGCGAGAAAGAAAAATAAGGTGATACGCATAAAGCGGGTACATCCCCTAAAGACTTGTTGAGTGGATATAACAGTGGCCCCAATGTCAAAGACAGCATGGGTCACGAGTGTAACGGGTGTATAGGTCTGGCGGACAGGCAAAAAAAAGCCGGCACCCGAGGGCGCCGGCCTTGATCTCAGCTTGCTCTATTAAGAGGTGAAGCTGTGCTCAATGATACGGCCGTAGCTCGCATCAGGGTTCGCTGCAACTGAACGCGCCCAGGCTGCGAAGCCAATCATCGGGACACCTGAGTTGGTGACCGGCGTACACGTATTACCCATCAGTGCACGCAGCTTGGCGTCAGTTACACGAGGACCACCAGCGGTGTCTTCAGTGGCATCCCAGTCACAAACAGACTGAGTACCAGTAGCAGACGTCACGGACAGGGACATCCAACCGAACGGAGCAGCAACACCCGGATCAGAGATGGTTACATCAGAAACGCCCAGAACGCTGCCTCCACCAAAGGTGACGACGTTAACTTCCTGCGTGAGCTGCGTAACGACTGGCGCGTCTGGGGTACCCGGGATGTTCGGAGATACCACCAGATCACCTGGTATCGGTGCATCCTGAGCCGGGACTGCTTCTTCACGATCCCAGATAGAAATGGTCGCAGTTACCGGAATGTCGCGATAATCACACACGTCACGCACACATTTGGAAGCGTCGTTGTCGTCAAGCTCGTCAACCACGTACTCAGGCGTATCCATCATGGTGTACTGGCCAGGCAGAGTAACAACCCAGTCAACGGCTACGCCGTTAGCAGGGTTAGTTGACCACTCGTTGCTCAGGTTCGCGGTGCCAAGAACGCCACGCAGAGCGTCGAAACGACCGCGCTCAGGTGTCGTTGCTGTGGGCGGGCCACCGTCGAGGTCTGGGAAATCGAAACCATCGAGGTCACCAGACAGCCAGCCAAATTCTTGGTTTGTTACCGCAGGCTGCGTCAGGAAGCCAGCAATGTGCACGGCGTTGTCACCGAACTCAATGCCCGTAGCGTTGTCGCGGATGAAGTAAGAGACTTTCAGCACGTCACCGGAATCTTCGTATTCGTTGGTGCCGGTCAGAGCCTCAGAGCCCTTCGTGGTTGGGCCGACCTGGTAAGAAGTTGCGTTATCAACCACGCCCCTTGCAGTACCTACAACGCCGTTAGCGAAGAAGTTAGAGCGAACAGCCGCACAATCCAGAGGCGTGCCGTCTTTGTGCTTGGCACCCAGAGCGATCGGCATGGTTTCGCTGGTCGGTGCGCCCATGGCGATGATTTCGATATAGCCAGTTGCGCTCTCACCGTTCGGGTTGTAGATAGAGGGCATCTCGAGAGCGCCGCTCGTAGCTACAGGAACAGTACAGGTGGTGTCGACATCAGCGGACCACTTGATAGTACCGTCAGCATCATTCAGGAAGCCGGCGTAGACATCCTTGGGAGACATAACGATGCTGAAGTCGAGCGCATCCAGTGAGTCAGACGCACGACGGAAGCGGAACTTGACTACCTGCGTTTTGGCGCTGGTATTGACGATGTGGACACCGGTAACCCAATCACCGTTGACCGTGTAGTAAGGAACGAGGGCGAGGTCACCGACTTCGCTACTGTTTACCGTCTGGGCGTTAACGCCGACGGAAGCAGCAGCAACTGCGGCGGCAAGACCGAGAGGCTTAAATGCATTGTTCATAACAGGAGACTCCTAAATATTTCAATTCACAACTAATGGTTTTTGCTAGCGCTATTTTTGTGCTAGCTGCAGCCAGCTATCAACCCGCTGCCACATTTACAAGTTGGCACTGTACCACCAGTCCCCATCGGACAGTACCCACTGTTCGACGAAGCGCGTTGGGACAGCACCTATTGCTACTGAGGCCGCTGAAGTTTGTTTGGTCGGCTTGGACATGACCCTTACCGCCACACTTGCTACAGCTGCATCTACATCATAGTTAAGGAATTCAACAGCTGTCAACTCCCAGTCCAACATGTAGGAAAACTTCCGCTCGTAGAGCGCTGCGGAGAAAACGGCCTTGTAGGCTGGCGAGGTGTACCCGTAGGCGGCACCCCAGTCCTTTGCCACGAGCGCTTCCCAGCGCGCTGTGGCACGCTCAAGCAACTTGACCTGCTCGCTGTCGTCGAGCCGGCTATTGCTCGCGCAGGCACACAACAGCGTCATGGCGACAACGGCCACCCAACGTATTGCTAAACTCATACCTTCCCCCAAGTTATTGAAATAGTTAGATTAAATAGCTGCGTTCTGGACCCACCGGTTGCGAGAGTTCCCGAGCTCTTTGACAACGCGC
>JBLIIW010000134.1:0-10572 GCA_047635315.1 Halieaceae bacterium
CATGCACAAATCGGTGGTGGCATTACTGGTTGCCGCTGCTATTGCAGATGGTGCAATAGGCAGTGCTGACGACCCGATCGGGGACTATTTGCCCGCTTGGCGGAACGATCCTCGCGGCGCCATTTCGCTGCGGGATGTGCTGACTATGACATCTGGCCTCGAACCTTTTTCCCGCGAAGGAGGATTCAACTCTCCGGGCTGGAGCTACGTGCAGGGGCCCGGCGACGCGCGCGCGGAAACGCTGGGACGACCGCTAGTGCGTAAACCGGGAACAGTGTTTCACTACTCAGGGTTTAATTCGCAGCTTCTGCTTATGGTGATTGAGGCGGCCACCGGGCGTTCTTACATCGATTATCTTTCCGAGCGCCTCTGGCAACCGCTTGGCAATAGCGATGCATGGCTGTGGATGTACGATGAACCGGAGCCCATGCCGCGAGCCTTTACAGCCTTGATGGCTTCGGCAGAGGACTGGTTGCGGATTGGCTTGCTAGTCAAGGATTTCGGGCGCTATGCCGGCCAACAGTTAATCCCCGCCGAGCTTATTCAGGAAATGACCGCGCCGAGTGCCGCGTACGCCAACTATGGTTGGCAGCTGTGGCTGGGCACCGAACATGAGCAGATGCGTTACTACAACAGGAGCGGTGAAGGTGTTGGCATTAAATCTGAGGAACCCTTTGTCGCGAATGACATGATTTACTTTGATGGGATTGGCGGCCAGCGTGTCTACATCAGCCGCTCTCTCGACCTGGTTATAGTCAGGCAGGGCGATAGGCGACTGGACTGGGATGATAGCTTGCTTCCCAACCTGGTAATCCGCGCGGCGGAGGGCGCCGAGGGCTCATGACTGCTGACGCGCGGGTAGAAAGAGCCGAAGAGGTGAGGGCGATCCAGTCGACGGTGAAGTTCGCCTGGGGTTCCGGTGCACTGGGTGTGGCCGTGCTCATGAACACGGTGGCATTCTTTGGACTCTACTATATGGTCGGGGTACTGAAAATCGAGCCCGCCCTTGCCGGTACGCTGATATTCGTAACCAAGCTTTTTGACGTCATCACCGATCCCCTTGTGGGTAGTTGGAGCGACAGGCTGACGCGCGTGGGGAGCCGGCGCCGACCCTTCCTGTTGGTCGGGGCGATTGTTTCGCCGCTGGCTTTTCTGATGATTTTCACTACGCCGATGTTTGAAGCACAGGTTTTTACCGCCAGTTATATTTTTGTCGCGATGCTGATCTACACTTTTGGCTACACGCTATTCAATGTTCCCTATATCTCGATGCCCGCCGAAATGACTGACGACTACCACGAGAGGTCAAAGATTCACGGCGTGCGAATGATCTTTGTCTCTCTGGCGGGCATTCTGGCGGGGGCTGGCACGCCGGCATTGCTGGACGCGCTCGGTCGCAAGAACTGGGATGCCTATGCCGCGGTGGGCGCGATCGGCGCGCTGATCATTTTTGTGTCCATGATGGTCGCCTGGTGGGGCACGCGTAACGCACGCTTTACGGTGACTCCAAAGCGGGCGCCGGACCTGCTTGCGGAATGTAGGCACGTGTTTGCAGACCGTATTTTTATCCGTTTACTGAGTGTGAAGGCATCGCAGTTGCTGGCCGCCGCGTCGATGCAGTCGGCCATGGCCTTTTTCGTCGTGTATGTACTGCAGAGGGACTTCGACCTGCTGTCCTATTACGGTCTCAGTATAGGTATTGCGTCATTAATAGCCTCGCCGCTGATCGTCAGATTCTCGGCAGTCGTGGGTAAGCGCGGGGCCTACATGTTCGCTGCGATATGCTCAATACTGGTTACTGGCAGTTGGATTCTTGCCGCTCCCGGGGATCCCACCTGGATGGTGCTGCTGCGCGGTGTTGTTATTGCGGTCGCGGTGAGCGGCAACGTCATTATGGCCATGTCCATGCTCACGGATATCATTAACTACTCAGCGCGGCATACCGATATTCGCCGGGAAGGGGTATACACGGCGTTTTACAGTTTCGTTGAGAAGTTCACCTTCGCTCTTGGGCCACTTATTGTTGGTGTGGCCATGTCCGTGGCGGGTTTCGATGAGTCGCTTCCCGATGAGGCCCTGCAGACGCCGGAGATCCGTCAGGCGCTTTTATTGGCGGTTTCCTACATACCCATCGCCATGAATCTTTTATCCATCTATTTACTCAGGGGCTATCGTCTGAGTAAGGAGGATCTGGACGCGTGAGCGCCGTAATACCGTTTCACCCCCGCCAGCGCGGACGTGCCTCCGTTGACTTTCTCGTGCACATTGGTCGCGGTGCTGCGGCGCTTGGTGAGCAGGCGAAGCGGGCCGTTAGCGCGATGTCCGGCGATGCGGCTGAACTGCCTGATGATCTGGATGCGTTCAATGAGGCCATGGAGAGCCGACTTTACGATGACCCTGCGTTTCGCGTGGAGCAGTTACTGGGCGAGTGGCACTATCGTCGCCACGGGTTGATCTGCCGGGAGGCGTTTGAGGAAGTTGGAAAACAAATAAAGGGCGAGCTCAGGGCTCTGGACGATGGTCTGACAACACTTGAGGCCAACCCGCAACTGCCGTCGCCGACCTACTGGGAAGGCGTAGCCTTCCACCGCACGGCGGGGAAATGGGATGACTACGAGTTCCAGGGCTTTGTGCATGCGGAATTGGTGCACCGCCGCATCGTAGACGCTTTTTTCCCCGGCGGTATCGTCAGGCAGCGCAAGATGGTGGCCGAACTGGCACCCCGGGACCAGTATCGACGCATACTTGATATGGGATGCTCGACCGGCTATTTCACGCTGGCTCTGGCAGAAACATATGTGGACGCGGAGATTGCTGGTGTCGACCTCTCTCTGCGATGCCTCGAGCATGCGCGCCGCCAGGCCAACCACAATGGTTTTGCCTGGCACCTGGCGCAGCGGCCGGCGGAGGACACGGGCTTTGATGCAGACAGTTTTGATCTGGTCGCTTCCTTTATCTTGCTGCATGAATTGCCCGCCGAGGTAATACAAAGCGTGTTTTTCGAAGCATTTCGTGTATTGGAGCCCGGGGGCGATTTGATTATGAGCGACGTAAGTCGCTATGCGGATATGGACAAGATCTCCCGCTGGCGAGCCGATCGTGGGGCCATGTACGGGGGAGAGCCGCACTGGCGTGAGTCGGCGAGCCTTGACCTGGCCGCCCTGGCGCGTCGTGCCGGCTTCGTTGACGTCGAGGCAGGCGCCCACGGGCCCAATGCATATCCTTATGTGGTGCAGGGGCGCAAGCCGCTATGACTACAAAAGCAGATCCCAAAGACTTTAATACGCCCGGCCGGAAGACGCTCGCAGACGCTGATCTTGAGGGCCTGGCCAGTGCCGTACTCGAGTTGTCCCGGGAATTATGGGTGCTTAAGGATCGTCAGGCAGTGACTGAAGCGGTTCTCGCGGCTCGGGGCATTGATATTCGCGAAGACATCGAGAGCTTTAGGCCAGACGCGGAGTTACAGGAACAGTTGAATCAGCGTGGAGCCGCGCTGGCCGCAAGTATTCTGAATGTTATGGCTGGAATAGACGGGGAATAGGTATGCATGGAACTACCGGCGATATTGTCGAGTCATTAGTAGAAGTCTGCGGTGCGGACGCGGTAATCCTGGACGCCGAGGAGCGCGCGTTTTATGCCCAGGATCTTTTTGATAAGGGCAGCGAACCGGCTGCCGTCGTGCGCCCTCGATCTACAGATGAGATGGTTGCGGTGGTGCTAAAAGCTCGAGCTGCGGGGGTGCCACTTTTTATCCGCGGAGGGGGTATGTCTTATACCCGGGCCTTTCTCCCCACGCAGGCGGGTGCTGTGCTGGTCGACAGCTCGGCCCTCGATGATATTCACGAGATAAATACTGAAGACGGATATGTGACTGTGGGCGCTGGCTGCACCTGGAAGAAGATGGATGCCGCCCTCGCTGAGCACGGCGTGCGTACAACGTTCTGGGGCCCATTTTCCGGTGCCCGCGCCACCGTGGGCGGATCTTTGTCGCAGGGCTCTGCGACCTTCGGCTCCGGGCAGACGGGGACGACGGCGCCGGCGATTCTTGCGCTTGAAGTGGTGACCGGTAACGGTGAGGTCCTGCGTACCGGCATGGATTCACAGAAGGGCCACTCGCCATTTTTTCGACACTACGGCCCCGATATAACCGGCCTTTTTACGCATGATTCTGGGGCCCTGGGCATCAAAACCCAAGTCACACTGGCCCTGGAGGAACGCCCGCGGGCCTGTAGTGGCGTGTCTTTGGCTTTCGCGGATTTTGACGGCATGTTTGCAGCTATGCGCGATGCTGCAAAAACCGGACTCGCCAGCGAGATCATCGGTATGGATGCGGAGATCGCTGGTATTCAGGCCGGAGAGAGAGGGCTGCTGAATGACCTTAAGAAACTGCGCACCATTGTCTTTGGTGCCGACAGTCTGCGCCGTGGACTGGCCAGTGGCCTGCACGCAGTGCTCCGGGGTGGTGCGGCGTTTCGCGATGCGGCGTACACGGCGCATTTTATTGCCGACGCACGCAGCGACCGCTTACTGGAGGCGAAGCTCCTTGAACTACGCGCGGTGGTAAGTCAGTACGGCGTCGAGATTCCCAACGCGGCCATCGGTATGATCCGGGCGACCCCCTTTCCGGATTTGCCACTCACCCACACGGATGGGCGTCGTATGTTGCCGATCCACGGGATTTTTTCCAACTCAAAGATGGTGGCGTTTCGCGCGGATTATCTCGCCTATCTAGAGAGTCAGCAGGATGCTATGCGCGAGGCGCGCGTGCAGGTAGTGGAAACCTACGCCGGCCTCGGCCGGAACGGCTTCCTCTACGAGCCCGTGTGGTACTGGGAAGACAGTCTTTCGCTCTATCACGAGCGAGTGGCCCCGAGTGCAATGATGCAGAATCTGCCGCGCTTCCCGACCAATATGGCGGGGCGAGAGCTGGTCGAGACGATGAAGACGGACATAATTAACATCATGTTCAAGCACGGGGCAGCGCATCTGCAGATAGGGCGTGTGTATCCGTATCTTCGCGATCGGGATGCAGCGACAACTGAATTGCTGCGCGCCGCCAAGGCGCATCTGGATGGCGAGGCTATCGTTAATCCCGGTACTCTCGGGCTTTAGGAAGGGACCGGGGAAACGACCACTGCAGCGATCCGCGCGCTTCCAGCAGCGGCTGGATGACCGCAGGATTCTCGTGGCCCCCGGGGATCTGACTTGGCGACCGCTGTTGTGTGTCCCCGGAGGCGGACCCGCATATCAGCGGCGGTGGAAAATCTCTCCGGTCTGCGGCCGAGCTGGAAGAGGTACTGGCAATCCGGGATTAGCTGGCAAAGTTCCAGTAATCCGCGGGGTGCCTAGCCATTGAGATCGTTGAGGACAATATCTGTGCCGAAGCCCAGATCCTGGGCTCTGGTGTACAGAAGATGAGCCGCAGCAAGATCCTGTGCGGCGACGCCAAGGGACTTGTACAGGGTGATATCCTTGTCACTCTCGCGCCCGGGCCGGTTGCCTGCGGCGACCTCACCGATTTCAGCGACAATGTGCTCTTTGCTAACGGCCCCGGCTGCAATGGCCTTCAGTAACTCGCCGGCTGCCGCCATGGTGGCTGGTCGATAGTCGACGAAATAGCGTGATTTTTCCACGCAGCATATGTCGACTTCACTGTTTGTTGGCACGGCAGAGCCTACCAGATTGAGATGCGTGCCGGCTGCAAGGTGCTTGCCCTCAAGTATGGGATCCGCACTGGCCGTGACGGTACAAATGATGTCGGCTTGCCCTATCGCCTCAGGGAGTTTGTCCACGACGCTAACGGGAATTCTCTCCCGTTCCTGAGTGTCTGCGACGAAGCTTTGCACGCGTGCAGGATTGCGCCCCCAGACTGCGATAGAGCGGATGTCGCGCACACAGCGCAGAGCCGTGATATGTCTGCGAGCCTGCTCCCCGCAGCCGATCACCAGCAGGCGAGCGGCTTCGGGACGCGCGAGAAGATCCGTTGCAAACGCGCTGGCTGCCGCCGTCCGAATACCCGTCAGGGATGAGCCCTCAATCATTGCCAGAGGAAAACCTTGCTCCGCGTCAAAGAGCATAACCATACCGACATGAGAGCCGAAGGGACTCTCCGGCGGCCGCACATATTTACAAACGAGTTTTATGCCAAAGCACCAGGGGTCGTCGATGACGCCGGGCATAATAGCCAGTTTACCCTGGGTACCTGTGACGGGCATGAACTGCCGGATTGGGAGGTGGGTCCGGCCGGCGGACACGGCCTGCATGACTGTTCCCATGGCCGCGATGCACTCCGCCATGGGCAGGTGTTTTTCCACCTGCGACTGCGTAATTATCTTCATTCTTTGGGCTCATTGTTCTCCGGTGGCATGAATTTGAGCTGTGCCAGAGCATCCGAGATATGATCCGGGCGATCAAAGGGCTCGGGCGCAGCTTCACCGGGGGTCCGCGGACGGCCAATGGCCCTAAACCAGTCGTCGAGCCCGGGGGGGAGAAATACCCAGAAAAGCTTTAGGTCGACATCACCGGTGTTCTTCAGCAGGTGAATCGAATTGCGGGCAAACAGTACAGTACTCCCGGGGGAAAGTTGATAATCCTCCCCATCGATGGTGCATACCCCATGCCCCTCATAGATGAATGCGATTTCGTGATTTTGCGTATGCCCGTGTTCGCGCACGTAGTTGCCCGGCGGCAACAATTGCGTGCCCGAGGCGAAAGTATCGTAGGGCATGTTGTTGGGCGTGAGGTTGAGATTGACATAGCCGCCTGAGGGCATTGGTTGCCACAGTGACTCTCCCTCATCGGGGCCTACAACTACGGATCCTGGTTTGAACATGCGTACTGCTCCCTGAACTGATAGGCGATTTAATTAGCTGGTCAAAAATTCCAGCACTGCTGGATTGTAGACCGCCGCGGAACTGATAGGGCAGAAGTGCCCACCATGCTCCAGAAGCTTGAGCTCTGCACCATCGATAAGCCCTGCCAGTTCCGTAGTGAAGCCCGGCGGTGTTATCTGATCGTCTTGCGCACCGATGCACAGCGTTGGGCATCTGATCTTATGAACATCGCTGCGCAGATCGTGTCCCAGCACTGCGGCCAGGCGGCTGAGTTCTACCTGTAATCCCGGGAAGGCCGCCATGCGTTCGTTCATAAAGGCGCGCGGGGAGGTCATTTGTGGCTGCAGAAACGAGGAGGGCGTGCCGAGATAATTGCCCACGGTGATGTAGGCCTCTGGTCCGCAGTTGATGAGAATTTGCCGGCGGGTCTGAAACAGATGCTGGAAATAGGCATCCGGTCCAGCCCAGCTGCAGCTCAGCACGAGCCGGTCCAGCAGTTCTGGTTGCTTGAGAGCGATATGCTGGCCGATGGCGCCGCCGGTCGAATGACCTACCAGATGGGCTTTTTCAATATCCATAGCCTGCATCACAGCGATGAGGTCATCGGACATGTGCTCGGCGCCGAACACCACTTTGTCGGGCGTGGATTTTCCCACGCCACGATGATCGTGGAGGATAACTTTGAAGTGCTCGGCAAAGGCTTCTACCTGCTGCTTCCAGAACACGCTGCGCCCGCCAAGGCCCGCGACGAGAAATACGGGAAAGCCATCGCCGTGAGTTTCCACGTAGATCTCTGCATCACCAATATCGATCATAGCCATCGTAGTGTCTCCTAAAGCGCCACTGCGACAGCTTTGGTCTGCAGGTAGTTCGCAACGGCATCAAAGCCGTTTTCTCGACCCCAGCCCGACTGCTTGTAGCCTCCGATCGGCAGGTCCCAGTCAGCAACCATGGCCGTGTTGATACCTACCTGCCCCGTGACCAATTCACGGGCGATTCTGTGGCCGTGTGAGATGTTCTGCGTCCACACCGAGGAAGACAATCCGTATTCGCTGTCATTGGCCAGTGCAATGACCTCGTCAACGGTGCTGAAGCTTTGCGCGGCAATCACCGGTCCGAAAATCTCTTCCCTGACTACCGCCATATCGTTGCGCGTGTTGCCGATCACCGTGGGCTGGAAGAAATAGCCTTCTTCACCGATCTGCTCTCCACCGTAAACGATCTCGCCGCCCTCATCGCGGCCCTTCTGTACATAGCCCCTGACCCGCTCCAACTGTCGTGCCGAAATCAGTGGGCCAAGCACGGCTTCCGGATCAAAACCGTGGCTAACCTTAAGATTCTTCGCGACCTCGACAATGCCCGCAATGACCTGATCGTAGACGGCGTCCTGTACATAGAGCCGGGTGGCGGCGGTACAAGTCTGGCCCGAATTGAAGAATACGGCCATGGCGGCGGCTGGTATTGCCTTTTCGAGCTCAGCGTCGGCGAGAATGATATTGGGCGATTTGCCACCCAGTTCCAGAGTAACTTTTTTCAGGTTGCCGGCAGCCGCCTTCACAATTAGCTTGCCGGTAGCGGTGGAGCCCGTGAAAGCTATTTTGTCGACACCCGGATGCTCTGCGAGCGCCGCGCCCGCCTGATGCCCCAAGCCGGTCACCAGGTTGATGACACCAGCTGGGAAGCCTGCTTCGACAAGAATTTCGCAAAGTCGAATGGCCGAGAGCGATGTGTCTTCTGCGGGCTTGAGAATGCAGGCGCATCCCGCTGCCAGAGCAGGTCCCAGCTTCATGGCGGCCATAACCAGCGGGTAGTTCCAGGGCACGATGAGCGCGGCCACGCCAATGGGTTCACGCAGGGTGAAGGCGTGGTGATCACCGGGCATGTTGACGTTGTGCGTGGTGCCGTGAATCTTGTCGGCCCAGCCCGCGAAGTAGCGCAAGGCACCTACGGACGCCATAACATCAACGGATTGCGAGATTGAAAGGGGTTTGCCGTTGTCCAGAGTTTCGAGATAAGCGAGTTCCTCCGCGTTGGCTTCTACGAGATCTGCCGCTTTACGCAGCAGCGCGGCGCGTTCCGCCGGGGCCATGGAGCGCCAGGCCGGCGATTCGAGCCCGGCTCTCGCGGCGGTTACAGCCGCATCCACATCGCTTCGGGAGGCATTGGCAATAGTGGAGATACATTGGCCGGTCGCGGGATTAATAACATCGATTCGGCTGTCTCCTGTGCCCTCCCACCTGCCGCCCACCAGCATTGTGTGCTCGCGTGCCAGGAATTGGCTGATTGCCTCTGGGAGTTGGTCAGTGTTCATGCTTATGCCTCATGAGAGTAAAATCTTGGGGCTATGTCCCTGCGGGTAGTAGCCCCGGTTACTGTTTGCGCACTAGCGCCGCATAGGGCGCCAGTGCCGTGCCGACCACAAGGCATCCCAAAGCTATAAATATTGCTGGGACGATCGACAAGGAGTAGCCGATGAGGGCCGGATCGCCGAATACATAATCAGTGAGCACACCCACTGCGGTTGGACCGCAGGTGAAGGCCAGCAGGTTGGCAATAAGCAGGTATATCGCAACCACCTGCGCCCGCATCCGATTGGGAGAAATGATGGGTAAAACAGCAGTTCCGCAGCCAAAAGGAACCACCGCGAGGAAGAGTATGGGTCCCAGAAGTATCAACGATAGCGTTGGGTCTGATACCAGCGGAAAAGCGATAGCGAAGGGGATGGCGAGGGCGCATGCAATAATCGGGACCAGCAGGAAGGCATCGTGTCGTCCGCGGCGCATCCACATAGAGGCAACTGCGCCTCCGACGAAGACGCCGCTGGTACTGCCAACGGCAACCATGGTGCCGAAGGCCGACCCGATTTGCATGGGGCTCCAGCCGTGCACCCGGATGAAATAGGTTGGAACCCATAAATTGATGGCAAATTGCGCAGCTGCCATCAGGGTCAGACCGAACATGACGCCAGCGAACAGACGGCGATGGAGCAGCAGGTGAGCGACGACGGCAGAGAATGATGTGTTTGTATCGCCACTCTCTGCGACGGTTTCGCGGCGCGGAGGCTCCTTAACGAACGCCAGCAGGGCGAGTACCAGCACACTTGGGATGGATACACAGATAAAGGCCATCTGCCAGACTGAGCGCTCGCCGATGACAGGCAGCACCACCTGGCCGATATCGCTCAGGTATTCAATGAGAGCTCCGCCGAAAATATACGCTATGCCCGAACCGGCAAAGCTCGAAGCGGTAAAGACACTGATGGCGAGAGCGACGCGCTCGGGAGGGAAGAAATCGGGTATTAAGGAGTAACCTGCAGGAGTCAGTGTTGCTTCGCCGACACCGACAAACATACGCGCGACAAACAGCATTGCGAAACTGCCTGCCAGGCCGCAGCTCAAGGTGGCAACTGTCCAACAAATTACGCCATAGATAATTATCTTTGTGCGATTGCCTGAATCGGACAGCCGCGCGAGAGGGATTGCCAGCGCGACGTAAAACAGCACAAATGAAAAGCCCTGCAGCAGACCGATCTGCGTGTCGTTGATACCGAAATCTGCCTTGATCGGCTCCACCAGCAGGTTAATAATCTGCCGGTCAATAAAGGACACGATTGCGGCGACACACAGAATGCCGACCACACACCACGCGTAGAAAGTGCTCGGCTCGCTTTGTTCATTGCGGTCAGAAGCGATCGTTGTCATCTTGAGATTTAGCCCATTACCTACGAAGGTGCCAAGCC
>JBLIIW010000135.1:0-10557 GCA_047635315.1 Halieaceae bacterium
CCTGTGTCTCGTATCGACGGCAACTATCCGTTGTCGCTCTCGTTGTCTGCAAGCAGGGTCCCGGCGTGTGCGTAATAGGCCGACAGGACCCTGTGCAACATCCACGCATCATCGCTGCCCGCCAGTTCCCGGATCGAATGCATCGCAAAGGTAGGCACGCCGATATCAACGGTACGTACTCCCAGCTCACCCGCAGCGATCGGCCCGATAGTACTTCCGCAAGCCATGTCCGCGCGCACAGAAAAACTCTGTACCGGTACATCGACACGACTGGCAAGCACGCGGAACAGGCCAGCACCTTCACTGGAAGTCGCGTAACGCTGGCTCGCATTGATCTTGATCACCGGCCCCCCATTGAGCAGCGGCCCATGCTGCGCATCGTGTTTGTCCGGGAAATTGGGATGTATGCCGTGGGCGTTGTCCGCGGAAATCATCAACGAGCGACCCATTAGCGGCGCGAGCGGCGACGACGGGGGCAGCAGTCGCTGCAGGAAATCGCGCAACATAGGACCCTGGGCACCGGAAGCAGACCGCGAGCCCACCTCCTCGTGGTCATTGCAGGCCAACAAGCACCATTGCGACCCGTCGGTCGCCAGAAGTGCCTGCAGACCTGTATAGCAGGACAGCAGATTATCGAGGCGCGCCGAGGCAATAAATTCGCGCTCCAGACCCACCATGGCGGCTGCCTGCGTATCGTAGAAACAGAGTTCAAAGTCCAGCACTTCCTGCAGGTCCGCGCCCTCCTCGCGCAGGCGCTTCTCCAGCAGCTTGCGCAGGCTCATGGACTCCTCCCGTTGCAGGGCAACCAGGGGCGCCATGTCGGTCTGCGCATTGACGCTGCGGTTACTGTTGGCCTCGCGGTCGAGGTGAATAGCGAGGCTGGGAATAATGCCTATGGGATCCCGGAAATCAATCAGTCGGGTAGCCACGCGGCCATCCCCGGTGTGGTAACTGACCCGACCCGCCAGGGAAAGATCGCGATCAAACCAGGGATTCAGAAGCGCACCGCCATAGACCTCGATACCGAGTTGACGATAGCCGTTACTCGTCTGGTCCGGCTGTGGCTTCAGCATGAGGCAGGGGCTGTCCGTGTGCGCACCGACCATGCGCAGCCCGTTATGCGCAAGATCGACCGCGCCGGGAACCAGGGCAAGGAGGCTGCCACCCCGGCGCTGAAAAACACCCCCTCCCAGATCGCTGATCTCAAACTCGGGGCCGAGCTCCGCAAAACCTGCGCTGCGCAGGCGCGTCGCCATAGCGGCCACCGCGTGAAAAGGCGTTGTGGCCTCTCCGAGAAAAGACAGCAGCCCCCTGTTAAACGACTCTTTATCCACTAGCGATTGCCCTCTTCAAATGAACTCTTTGACCCCGGCTCAGCTTGCAGGTGCTGCAGGCGGGCAAGCAGGCTGCTGGTATCCCAGCGCCTACCCCCCATCTCTTGCAGGTCCGCATAAAAGCTGTCGACCAATGTCGTTAGCGGGAGTTCGAGCCCGAGCTTGCCCGCCTCAGTCAAAACCATGCCCAGATCCTTGCGCATCCAGTCCACCGCAAAGCCGTGCTCATAATGTCCCTGCAGCATGCTCGCGTGACGATTTTCCATCTGCCAGGACTGCGCCGCACCCTGGCTGATCACATCAATGACCGCGGCTGTGTCCAGGCCCGCGCGCTCGGAGAAGAGCATCGCCTCCGCGAGACCCTCTACAACTCCCGCTATACATATCTGATTGACCATTTTGGCGAGCTGCCCGGAGCCGCTGCTCCCCAGTCTACGCACACAGCGCGAATAACAGCCCAGAAGCGCTTCAGCCCGGGCAAAAGCGGCTGCATCGCCACCGGCCATAATGGTGAGTACCCCACCTTCGGCGCCGGCCTGTCCACCGCTTACCGGCGCATCGATAAATGCGATGTCATCCTGCGCGCAGCGCGCGTGCAACTCACGAGCCAGCTGCGCAGACGCCGTCGTGTGGTCTACGATAACGACCCCCGCTGCCGCACCCGCCAACACCCCCTGCTCGCCGCAGACTACCTGGCGCACGTCAGCGTCATTGCCCACACAAAGAGCGATCAACTCGCTGCCGGCGGCGGCCTCCGCGGGGGAAGCCGCGAGACTCCCCGGGTACTCCTCCAGCCAGCGCACAGCCTTATCGGTACTGCGGTTGTATACGCGCACAGAATGACCCGCTCGCGCGAGATGTCCGGCCATGGGATAACCCATGACTCCCAGCCCGATAAATGCAACGTTCACGGCCAACTACCTCCCCAATGAAATATCAGCGCCACCACAGCAGCAACAGAGCCAACCCGAGCAGCAGTCGGTAAATCACAAAGGGCAGCATGCCCACGCGTTCGATAAGCCGCAGGAACAGCGCGATGCAGGCGTAGGCGCTCAGGGCGGCGACCGTTGTCGCGAGGGCAAGTACCGGCCAATAAATAGGCGTCTCACTCGCCAGCAGTTCCAGGCTTTTGAGAAGCGCAGCCCCGGCGATTATCGGAATTGACAGAAGAAAGGAAAAACGGGCAGCAGCTTCCCGACTGAGCCCAAGGAGCAGGCCCGCTGTTATGGTTATCCCGGAACGCGAGGTCCCGGGGATAAGCGCGATCGCTTGGGCCAGGCCGATCAGCAGCGCTGCTGCATAGCTATTCACTGATTTTTTTGCGTCTTTACGCACCTGCCGATCCGCGTAGGCAAGCACCAACGCAAAAAACACGGTGCTACACGCCAGCACCGGGACCGTGCGCAAACGGTCCATATACGCGTTGAGCGCGAAGCCGGCCAGCATAGCGGGCAGTGTCGCCAGCGCCAGAAAGGAAACCTCCCGGCTGCTGGCGTTACCCCGCCCTTGGGCAACGGCCTCAAGCAGGCCCGCCGCCAGCTGCTGCAGTTCGCGTCGGAAATACCAGAGCACCGCGGTCAGCGTACCGAAGTGTACCGCCACATCAAATGCAAGACCCTGGTCCTGCCAACCAAGGAGCAGGGACGGCAGCAGCAGGTGCGCTGAGCTCGACACCGGCAGAAACTCGGTCAGGCCCTGAATAATGGCCAGACACAGGGCCTGCCACCATTCAATCACGCGGATCGACCCTGTTCCGCCAGTGTTTTCCAACCGATTCGCTGTTGCACGTAGTCTGGCAAGGCCTGAGTAGCCGGCGTAAGCAGCCCGGAATCAAGGGCCGCGCTGGCCGGTTCCAGCATATCCTGCGCTTCTGGAAGCAGTTCAGGCCAGCAGGCATCGATATCGCCCAAGGTCACTGGCATAGCGGACCGTTGACCATAGCCCGTCCCCAGACCGAGCAGCGGCAGATAGTGCAGCGCCTGTACGGCTTCAGGAATAGACAGGGCCTCCGGTGCACAGACCCGGGGTGCGCTGAGAGCCGACAGCCGGGCCCCATCAAAATGATAAAAAGCGGCATACACCTGCCCGATCCGCGCATCGATAGTGCTCAGGAGCACACAGGGCTCATCCAGGGCTTCCCTGCGCAGCAGAGTCCTGGCCTGGGTTTCCAGGGTTGAAATACCAAGCACCGGCACCTGCAGGCTGTAGCCCAGCCCCTGCGCCGCACTGGCCGCTATGCGCAGTCCCGTGAAGGAACCGGGGCCACTTCCAAACGCCACGGCGTCGAGGCCCAGCTCCGCGGGTGAGCGACCATCAAGCAATTCCGCCAGCAGGGGGAACAGCTGCTGCTGATGCTGCCGCGGGATAATCCTGTGCAAGCTGCACAGGCGAGGCCCATCCTGAAACGCAAGGCTGAGCGCTTCGGTGGCCGTATCGATAGCGAGAATGCGATTCAAGAGATGACTTGCAGATCCGGAAAAGACGTGGATTATCCCATACAATCGTCGAGGCAATCGAACGGTATCAGGCGATGAGCGCGTACAGGGCGAAGAGCAATGGCGAAAGCGTCGATGGGCTGGTGCTCAGTGGCGGCGCTGGGCGCCGTCTGGGCGGGGTCGACAAGGGTCTGCTGCCCTACGCCGGACAGACCTCCGCTGCGCGGGCGCTGGACCTGCTGCGACCTCACTGTCGGGAACTGTGGATCTGCGCGAACCGCAATCTTGCGGAGTACCGCGCCCTGGGAGCGCAGCATCTGCTCAGTGATCTGCGGCCTGATTTTCCGGGCCCTCTCGGGGGCCTTGAGGCCGTAGCAGAGCATATTCAAACCGATCTGCTGCTTATTCTGCCCTGCGATCTGCCCCTGCTCGACGCGGCAGTACCGGGGGAGTTACTGCAAGCGCTGCGCTCGCAGCCAACGCGCGATGTGGTCTATGCGCGAGCTGGAGCTAAAGATCACTATCTCTGTGCCGCCCTGCGCTGCAGATGCCTGAGTGAGGTGAGCGGCGAGCTTGACGCGGGACGGCACGCGGTCCAGAGCTGGTACAAGAGCCTGGACAGCAGCCATATCGACTTCGACGGTGAGGCAGCCGCAAGCTTCGACAACTTCAATAGACCCACCGATTGGTCCCGGGACACTGCAGGGACCCGCTGAGGACCCTGCAGCTGTACCCCGGTCGAAGGACTCAGCCAGCCAGAGCCGCCATCACCTTGATGCGAATATCATCGACGCTGCCGACACCCATAATGCGGTGATATGCGGGTGTATCTTCGCCTTCCATGTGGCCATAGAAATCGACCAGCGGGCGCGTTTGTTCCTGATACACGGAGAGTCGTTTGCGCACGGTCTCCTCAAGATCGTCGTCGCGCTGCACGAGAGCCTCGTCCGTTTCGTCGTCTTTGCCGGCTTCACGCGGCGGATTATGCTCAACGTGATAAATACGTCCGGAGCCCGGATGCACACGCCGGCCGCTCAGCCGCGATACGATCTCCTCGTTATCGACGGCTATCTCGACGACGTGGTCGATCTTAACCTCGGCATCCAGCATAGCCTGGGCCTGGGGGATAGTCCGCGGAAAACCATCAAAGAGCGCGCCGCCGGCGCAGTCCGGGTCGCGGATACGCTCCTTGACCAGACCGATAATAATCTCGTCCGATACCAGCCCGCCCGTGTCCATGATCGCCTTGGCTTGCTTGCCCAGCTCGGTTCCCGCTTTCACGGCGGCCCGCAGCATATCTCCCGTGGAGATCTGCGGAATCCCGAAGGCCTCGGTAATGAATTGAGCCTGTGTGCCTTTTCCCGCGCCCGGAGCTCCCAGCAGAATCAGTCGCATGTATGTCCTCGTTATAGGAATTAGTGTTCTGGTATCGCCTGCGCCCAGATGGATTATAGGGCGCCCTCTCTGGCGCAGCGCGAATCACCATACCGACAGCACCGCACTGAAACAAGCCGCCTTTAGTCGCAGGCTCCCGGGTCGGGTAGCTAGCAGGCGGGGGGCGCTCGATCGGTCAAGACGACTCCCTAGCGCGATTTGGCGTGTTCCCAGAGCAGTTCCAGCGCCGCGGGGGCCATGCTCTGAAGTTGCTCACCCCGCTCGCGAGCCTCCTGCTCCATGGCTCTGAAGCGATCTTCAAACTTCGCGTTCCCCTTGCGCAAGGTCGTCTCAGCATCCAGATTCAGGTGGCGAGAGAGGTTCACCGCCGTAAACAGAAGGTCCCCAAGCTCTTCCTCGACCGCCGCGGGATAGCCATCAGCCAGCGCCTCACGGAGCTCCTGCAACTCCTCTTCCAGCTTGAGCAGCACTGCTTGAGTATTATCCCAGTCAAAACCCACTCGCGCCGCCCGTTTTTGCAGTTTCTGCGCCCGCGGTAAAGCAGGCAGCGCCAACGGCACATCATCCAGTGCGCCGTGCTGGGCCCGCTCAGCGCGCTCCCCGGCCTTTATCTCTTCCCACTGCTGCTGGACGCTGGCACTGTCACCACACGCCTTGACGCGCCCCTCGATTTCGCCATTGGCAAACACATGCGGGTGACGGCGCAGCAACTTGTCGGTGAGTCCGTGAACAATCTCGGGAAAACTGAACAGCTCGCGCTCACGACCCAGTTGTGCGTAAAAAACCACTTGAAAAAGAACGTCACCGAGCTCGTCTGCAGCGTGCTCAAAATCACCCGCCTCCAGAGCCGCTGCTAGCTCATAACACTCTTCCAATGTCGAGGGAACGATGCTCTCAAAATCCTGCTTCAGGTCCCAGGGGCAGCCGCCGTCCGGGTCCCGCAGTCGCTCCATCACCCGCAGCAGATCATTTACATCGTAGTCTATTGCTTTCAAAATCCTCGCTTCCCTTAACTATTCAGGCGTCTGGCGGATATCACGTTCTTCAGACGATTCAGCCGCTCAAGTAGTTTCGACAGGGAACCGAGATTGCCTACCTCTACCGTAAGACGCATGGTGGCAGAGTGCTGTTTGCGGTTGCTCTGCGTCTGAATCGACAGTACGTTGATCCGCGCATTGGCAAACATGGATGTGACATCCCGCAGCAGCCCCTGTCGGTCGTAGGCCTCAATGGCCAGGTCGACTTCAAAGCGCTCGTCCGGGTCAGTGCCCCAGTCCACGTCGATCACACGCTCCGGGTACTGCTCGCTCAACTGCAACAGGCGTGCGCAGTCACCGCGGTGAATACTGACTCCCCGCCCCTGGGTAATAAATCCGGTTATCGCGTCGCCGGGCACGGGCTTGCAGCACCCGGCCATATTCGTGAGTAGGTTGCCAACGCCCTTCACCGCAATGGCACTCCCCGATCGGGCGCCGGTGCCACGGCTCACACGAAGCTGTGGCTGCGGCTTGTTGCCGATGAGGTCCTGGGCCGCGTTCAGGACCTGCGAAGCGCTAAGGTCACCCGCACCCATCGCCGCATACATGTCATCCACCTTGGGCAGACCGACTCGCGCCGCAATGCGTTTGTAATCGACGCTGGTCAGGGCGAGGCGGCGAAATTCCCGCTCTATAAGCTGTCGACCCGCCTCGACATTCTCGTCGCGCGCCTGACTGCGAAACCACGCCTGTACTTTGGCGCGGGCGCGCGATGTGTGCAGGTACCCGAGTCCGGACTGCAACCAGTCACGCCGCGGATGGCCCTCCTTGGCGGTCAGTATTTCCACGCGATCGCCGGTCTGTAGAGTATGCGTGAGCGGAATAATCTGATCGTTGACCTTGGCACCACGACAGCGATGCCCTATCTCCGTGTGTACGTGATACGCGAAATCCAGGGGCGTCGCACCGCTCGCCAGATTCACCACGTCGCCGCGCGGCGTAAACACATAAACACGATCCTGCGCGACATCGAAGTTTAGCTGCTCCGTCACCGCGGCAAAGTCACCGGTTTCGTCATGCCAGTTCAGCACCTGGCGCAACCAGTTAATCTTTTCGTCGTAGGTGGAGCTCAGACCCTTGGAAGGGTCAGACCCCTTATAACGCCAATGTGCACAAACGCCGAGTTCCGCCTCCTCATGCATCTTGTAGGTGCGGATCTGCACTTCCAGAATCTTACCCTCGGGACCAATCACCGCCGTATGCAGGGACCGGTAGCCGTTCTCTTTAGGATTGGCAATGTAGTCATCGAACTCGTTCGGGATATTGCGCCACAGGCCATGAACCAAGCCTAAAGTTGCGTAACAGTCCTTCAGTTCAGGAACGAGTATGCGTATCGCGCGGATATCGTAGACTTGGGAGAAACCGATGCCTTTGCGCTGCATCTTTCTCCAGATACTGTAAATGTGTTTGGCTCTCCCGCTGATCTGAAAGCTGATCTCGGCCGCGCCAATCACCCCGCCAAGTTGATCACGCACCCGGGCTATGAAGCGATCACGCTCGAGTCGCCTGCCATCGAGAAGCCTGGCGATCCGTTTGTAGGAATCGCTGTACAAATAGCGAAAAGACAGATCCTCCAGTTCCCATTTAAGGTGGCCAATTCCGAGGCGGTGAGCCAAGGGTGCATAGACATCGAAAACGTCGCGAGCCACTGCTTCGCGCCGGTTTGGGTCGTCTTTCACGGCCCTGATCGCGCAGGTTCGCTCCGCGAGTTTGATCAGCGCCACACGCACGTCATCCACCATGGCCACGAGCATCTTGCGAATATTGTCGCGCGGCGCCTCGGCCTGACCCAGCACTATCTCTTGCGAGGGATTAC
Source organism: Halieaceae bacterium (assembly GCA_047635315.1). GTDB lineage: Bacteria > Pseudomonadota > Gammaproteobacteria > Pseudomonadales > Halieaceae > Congregibacter. Next base: position 8,018 of record JBLIIW010000135.1, read on the forward strand.
GCAGGTCCGAGATGGCCGCCATACGCAGCACCCCGGCAACCAGCAGACCGACCTCGGCTCCGAATTTGTCGATGACCAGAGCCTCGCTGAGCCGCTCCTCACGCACCGCCCGGTACAGCAGCCCCGCCAGCAGGCAGTCAATTCCTACGCGCAAGCCGGCGAGAATCTGGGCTGTCTCAACCCCCGCCCACTCACAATTGGATTGCTCAGCCCAGTCATCCAGATCACGTCCCGGCCGGGAGGCTGCCAGCCGCAGGAGCTCAACCGCCTCGCGCAGTTGGTGGGCACCGGACTCCTGAAGCGGCGTCGCCAGGGGAAGCTGTTCCAACCAGGCGTCGACGTTAATAGCACCGTCTGCTTCGAGATAACTCTGTTCGCGAACCCGGACCATAGTCAGCTCTTAGTTTGCGTCAAAAACGCCGGTAGAGAGGTAGCGATCGCCTCGATCACAGATAATAGCCACTATGGTCGCATTCTCCGTCTCCGCACTGATACGCAGAGCCGCTGCTACGGCGCCCCCCGCAGAAACTCCACAGAAAATACCCTCTTCACGCGCCATCGCACGCATCGCTTCCTCCGCTTCTTCCTGGCTAATATCGAGCACACGATCGACCGCAGCAGGTTGAAAAATACTCGGTAGATAGGCCTCTGGCCAGCGGCGGATACCGGGAATACTTGCCCCTTCACTGGGCTGCAGGCCGATGATTTCAATGTCCGGATTCTGCGTCTTGAAGTAAGCCGAGCAGCCCATAATGGTACCGGTCGTGCCCATGGAACTGACAAAATGCGTGATCGATCCGTCGGTCTGCTCCCATATCTCAGGGCCTGTACCCCGGTAGTGCGCGAGGGGATTATCCGGGTTTGAGAACTGGTTAAGAACCACCCCCTCCCCCGCATCGCGCATCGCGTCGGCAAGGTCTCGGGCCCCCTCCATGCCCTCTGCTGCACTAACCTCGATCAATTCCGCACCGTAGGCACGCATGGCAAGTTTTCGTTCCGTGCTGGCACTGGCGGGCATAAGTAGCCGCAGCCGATAGCCGCGAATCGCTGCGGCCATGGCCAGGGCAATCCCCGTGTTACCACTGGTGGCCTCGATGATGGTGTCACCGGGGTGAATCTCCCCGCGCGCCTCAGCTTCGACGATCATACTGAGCGCCGGGCGGTCCTTGACCGATCCCGCGGGGTTATCACCCTCCAGCTTGCCAAGGATCGTATTGCTGGTCTTGCCGGGTAATCGCTGCAGTCTAACCAGCGGGGTATTTCCTATGCAGGATTCAATTGTTGCGTATTCAGGCATATCAACACACTCGATTTTTCCGGGGGCACCTTATGCCAGCAGAACCGCGAAAGCCACTGCATAAGCTCGCTCATCGGAAATGCTCAGCAGAACTTGCCGACCGCCAGCGCGGAGAGCCAGTTCAGCACCGCGAGACGATAGCGCTACCAGCGGCGCGCCTCCACTGCGATTTTGAATGCAGATATCCTGCCAGCTTAGCTGCACGCCAATTCCTGTGCCCAGAGTTTTGGCGATGGCTTCCTTGGCAGCAAAACGCCGGGCGAGAAAACGCCAAGGTTCGCGCTGTGATTCAAGACGCCGTCGCTCATCGGGCGTAAGGATACGTTCTATAAAACGCTGGCCGTGCCGACGCCAGACCGCCTCGATACGGGCAATCTCCACGATATCCGTCCCGATCGCGACCATCAGGCCTGCCCAGCGGAGCGGGCGCGTCCAGCGAACATCATTCGCGAACGCAGAGGCGCAGAACCGAGGTGCGGCGCCAATAGCTCGCGCATGAGACGCTTGGCCACCGGCGCCAGTTCATTGCCATAACTCCCCTCGGCTATCGCCAGAAGGTCGCACCCGAGATAGCCATCCCCGGGCGTCTCCGCAAGTGCTGGCACAAGCTCAAAACCCATATCTGCGGCCAAGCGGTAGCGCCCCTGTGGGTCCAGGGGCGAGCCGCTGCTCTCCTCATGCCGCATATCGACGGCGTAACCCAGGTCCTGCAGAAGGCTGAATTCAAACTCGCGCAGTACGGGCTCAATCGGGTCGCCGTCAGCGAGTCGGCCTAGAGCTGAGCCGTAGACCGCAAACAGTTGCGGATGAGCTTCGTGCTTGTGCAGCAAACGCAGGAGTAGTTCGTTGAGGTAGAAGGCACTGAGCAGCGCATCTCCGCCGAGGACCGCCAGATCGCCAGCGGTCTCAGCGCCCGTCAGTGTCTGTAATTCACTGCGACCGGTGAAGCTCAACAGCAGCGGCCGGAAAGGCTGTAAAACTGCGCTCAGGGAGCCCCCGGGACGACGACGGCTCGCGCCACGCATGACCAGGGCAGCCCGTCCCGCCTGCAGGCAAAAAACCTCGAGAATGTGGCTGTTATCGCGAAAGGGTCGCCGATGTAGCAGGTAGGCTGGTTGCAGTTGCTGAGGCATGCAGAATTGTCTCAGACGCCGTCGTCGTAGCCCAGGCTGCGCAGGGCGCGTTCATCGTCGGCCCAGCCTGCGCGAACCTTGACCCACAGGTTCAGCATTACCTTCTGCTC
>JBLIIW010000136.1:0-10485 GCA_047635315.1 Halieaceae bacterium
TCTTACGGAACCGCGTAACGCGCTGACCAAGCAGTACAGCAAGCTTTTTGAAATGGAAGGCGTGGAAATCGATTTCCGCGAGGACGGTCTGCGTGCGGTGGCTGAGAAGGCCATGGACCGCAAGACTGGTGCGCGGGGCCTGCGATCTATCCTCGAAGGTGTTTTGCTCGACTCTATGTACAGCATCCCGTCACGGGAGGATGTCGCCAAGGTCGTCATCGACGAATCGGTTATCCGCGGCGATTCTGAGCCACTGCTGGTGTATCAGAGTAGCGAAGCGGTTCGGGTTGCCGCACCGGAGGAGTAAGCGGAGCTGGCCCGTCGCCGCAAGCGCGGGCTTGAAATTGTGATGCCAGGCCCCATCTCCTGTAATGCGGCCACGAACCACAGTGGGCACAGGTAGCATGCTGTTGTTGGTGCATCTATCTGCTGTGAGCAGGTGCCAAGCGCCTGCTACTTCAGCTCTGCCAGGGTTGAGTCGCTATAGATAACTCGCGATGCTTTGCCACCAGCGCCGCTTTTTGCCTCATCCGGTAGCACCGGCATTACGGCATCACCAATCATCGGAGAGCATCATGGGCGAGTCCCAAGTTCTTGAATTACCTCTTCTCCCACTGCGGGACGTCGTTGTTTATCCGCACATGGTTTTACCACTGTTTGTCGGCCGGGAGCGCTCGATCGAGGCGCTTGAACACGCGATGGCCAATGACAAGCAGGTTCTGCTCGTTGCCCAGCGTCACGCCGCTGAAGATGACCCGGGTGCCGACGACGTCCACCAGGTTGGAACTGTGTCGAATATCCTCCAGTTGCTGAAACTCCCCGACGGTACGATCAAGGTTCTGGTGGAGGGGAGTTTCCGGGCCGCGCTGGCACACGTTAATGATGACGGCGACTTTACCGTGGCGGGTATCCGTGAAATCGAAAGTGATGAGCCTTCTGAGGAAGAGACGGAAGGGTTACTTCGAACCACTACCGCGCACTTTGAAAAGTACGTCAACCTCAGCAAGAAAGTACCGGCGGAGGTTCTGACTTCGCTAACAGGTATCGATGAGCCGGGCCGTCTTGCCGATACTATCGCCGCACACATGGGTGTGGACCTGCAAGAGAAACAGAAGATCCTCGAGATTTCGTCCGTGAAAGCGCGGCTCGAACACCTCATGGGCCTCATGGAGGCCGAGATGGACGTCTTCCAGGTCGAGAAGCGAATCCGCGGCCGCGTGAAGAAGCAGATGGAGAAAAGTCAGCGCGAGTACTACCTGAACGAGCAGATGAAAGCGATTCAGAAAGAACTCGGCGATATGGATGAGGCACCGAATGAGGCCGATGATCTGGCCCAGCGCATCGAGTCAGCAAAGATGCCGCGGGAAGCGCGAGAGAAGGCGACCACCGAGCTTAATAAGTTAAAGATGATGTCACCGATGTCCGCGGAAGCCTCGGTGTTGCGCAGCTATATTGACTGGATGGTCAATGTTCCCTGGTCAAAGCGCAGTAAGGTTAAACACGACCTGAAGCGCGCGACGGATATTCTCGACGCCGATCACTACGGCCTGGAAGAGGTCAAGGAGCGCATCCTTGAATATCTGGCGGTGCAAAAGCGCGTGCGCAAGGTCAAGGGCCCGGTCCTCTGTCTGGTCGGCCCGCCGGGAGTGGGTAAGACCTCCCTGGGGGAATCCATAGCGAGAGCCACGAACCGCAAATTCGTCCGCATGGCACTGGGTGGTGTCCGCGACGAGGCAGAGATTCGTGGGCACAGACGCACCTATATTGGCTCCATGCCTGGAAAACTGGTGCAGAAAATGGCCAAGGCAGGTGTGCGCAACCCGTTGTTTTTGCTGGATGAGATCGACAAGATCGGCATGGACCATCGCGGCGACCCGGCGTCGGCCCTGTTGGAAGTTCTGGATCCAGAGCAGAACCATCAATTCAACGATCATTACCTCGAGGTCGATTACGATCTGTCGGATGTGATGTTCGTATGTACCTCGAACACTATGAATATCCCCGCGCCTTTGTTGGATCGCATGGAGATTATTAGGCTGCCCGGTTATACGGAAGACGAGAAGCTCAACATCGCCCAGCGCTACCTGGTGCCTAAACAGATTAAGCGAAATGGTCTGACAGAAGACGAACTGAGCATCGGCGGCGACGGCCTCCTGGATGTTATCCGGTATTACACACGTGAAGCCGGCGTGCGCGCCCTGGAGCGGGAGGTCGCAAAAATCTGCCGCAAAATGGTAAAGAGCATCACCCTTGGGGAGGAGCAGCCGAGCGGCGCAGTGACCGCAGAGATGCTCCCCAAGCTGCTGGGCGTTCGCAAGTTCAACTACGGCGTCGCCGAGGAAGAAAACAAGATTGGTCAGGTTACCGGCCTCGCCTGGACGTCTGTAGGTGGGGAGTTGTTGACTATTGAGGCTGCCGCTATAGCGGGTAAGGGACGCTACGTTAAAACGGGCTCTCTGGGCGACGTGATGCTTGAGTCAATTCAGGCGGCGAGTACCGTGGTGCGCAGTCGATCTCAGGTGTTGGGCATACCGGCGAGTTATCACGAGCGGCACGATATGCATATTCACGTGCCGGAGGGCGCTACGCCGAAGGACGGTCCCAGCGCAGGCGTAGCCATGTGTACGGCCATGGTGTCGGTCGGTACGGGAATTCCCGTGCGCGCAGACGTAGCCATGACCGGCGAGATCACTTTGCGCGGCGAGGTACTGCCTATCGGCGGTCTCAAGGAGAAGTTGCTCGCGGCGCGCCGTGGCGGTATTAAAACGGTAATCATTCCCAAGGAGAACGAGCGCGATCTCACTGAGGTTCCAGACAATATCAAGAAAGATCTCGATATTGTCGCGGTAAAGTGGATCGACGAAGTGCTCGCGCTGGCGCTGGAATCGCCGCCGGTTCCCCTGAGTGATGAGGATTATCTGGCCCCTGCCGGAGGCGGGCGGCAGGACACGAGCAGTGACGACGATAACAGTCGGATCAATACGCACTAGGGGATTTCGGCCGTCGCGGACGCTGTCGGCCTAAAAGCCTGATAAAGCTGCGTGAAAAGTAGTTTAAAGTGCCTGGCAGGCCACGCCAGTGTTGACCAGCGTGGCGGCGCTGGTATAGTTTCGCCCCTCGACGATTAGCACCAAAGTGCCGGTTACCGACACTGTTTAGCACTCTCAACAGAGTCTGCAAGAGCCTTTTGCGGCGCTGCTACAGAATCAGGCCTAGAGCCATAACTACAAGTTTCTTACAGGGGACCTTAGTGAACAAAGCGGATCTCATTGACGCGATTGCGTCAGCAGCGGACATCAACAAATCAGACGCGGGGCGCGCCCTCGACGCCGTAATTGACAGCGTGACCGACGCCCTCAAGCGTGGCGATCAGGTGTCTCTCGTGGGTTTTGGTACCTTTGCGGTCAAGCACCGTGCCGGTCGCGAAGGGCGCAACCCCCGCACTGGAGAAGCCATACAGATCAAACCTTCTAACGTCCCGGGTTTCAAGCCGGGTAAAGCGTTGAAGGATGCGGTAAACGAGTAAGCTAACCGGGAGATGGCTTCAAGCGCCGGGTTCCAGGCAGGATCTGGAGCATAAGGTGACTTGTCCGGGCGCGCAGGCTCTTCAACGCACGCCTGGTCAAAGCTTTGGGGGCATGTTCACTCCACTGGATATGCGCTCGCTTGCTCATCTGCTTGAGCAACGCGCCGGGGTGCGGACGCAATAAACTTTGCAGACGTGCGACTTGCTGGTTGAGCGGGCCTGCAGCCATGCAGCGCGACCGCCAGGCAGCGTACTTTTGGGTTCGTTAATTTTTCGCGTGGGGCGACCACAGCCCTAATAGGACTTCCATATGCTGCAGGATATCCGTGCCAACAGCCAGGGCACAGTCGCCAAGATTATTATCGGGCTGATTGTTATTTCCTTCTCTATTTTTGGCATTGAATCATTGCTGTTCAGCAACAGCGGGAGTGGCGTGGCAGAGGTTAACGGAGAGGAGATCTCGCCGTTCTCCCTGCAGCAGGAAGTTTCAGTCCAACAACGCCAGCTACTTGCGATGTTGGGTGAGAATGCAGATCCGGCATTACTTGACCAGCGACAACTAAGCGGCCAAGCGCTGGAAACACTTATACAGCGCAAGATTGTGACGGTGGCTGCGGTGGATCTGGGACTGACCACGGCCGAGCAGTCGATTGCAGAAATCATTACCAATATGGAGCAGTTCTGGATTGACGGGCAGTTTTCCCCCCAGATGTACCAGAGCGCGCTGGCCAGCGCCGGTTTCACTCGCTCACTTTTTCGAGAGCGACTGTCTGAAGATTTGTTGATGGGGCAGCTGCGCGCCGGTCTGGCCGGCAGCGACTTCAGCACTCAGGAGGAACTCGGGCTTGCGGTGGCGATCGGCCGTGAAGGGCGCGACGTGCGCTATATCACCTTGCCGTTGGTCGACTTCCTGGTGGCGGCCGAGGTAAACGCCGACGAGGTGCAGAGCTTTTACAACGCGAACCCCAACGCATTTCAGAGCGAGGAGAATGTACTTCTCGACTATCTGGTTCTATCCGTGGAAAGCTATAGGCAGCCGGTGGCTGAAGAAGAAATACGGGAAGAGTTCGAGCTGGCACGCAGCGAATTTGAGGTGCCACGTGAAACGCGAGTGTCACACATCCTTTTCGAGGGGCAGGGCGATGACGTCGCTGCGCAGGTCGATGAGATGGAGGCCGCGTTGGCCGGTGGGATGAGTTTTGCGGATGCGGCGCGGACGTTTTCCCAGGACGTGGGCTCGGCCCAGGCGGGTGGCGATCTTGGCTATACAGAGGGTGAGACCTTCCCGGATTCTATGGAAGAGGCGATTGCTTCACTGGGGGTGGGGGAGCGATCCGGTCTCGTCACTACCGATGCAGGAACGCACTTCCTGACGGTGACCGATCGACGTGAAGGCAGCGCAGTTAGCTTCGAAGACGTGCGAGCCGAGCTTGAAACACGGCTGCGGGATGCTGCCGCAGCTGCCGCTCTATTGAGCGATGTGGAGCGTTTGCGTGATATCGCGTTCAACGCGGCCGATCTCAGTGCGCCGGCTCGTGAGCTTGGGCTTGAGGTTCAGCGCTCAGCCCCGGTTAGCCGGTTCCAGACCGATGGCATCTTTGCGCAGCCGGTGCTGCTGCGGCCGGCATTCTCCGAGGATGTGCTTGAAGCCGGTCACAACAGTGAAGTTATCGAGCTGAATCCCGAGCAGTTTTTCGTACTCCGGGTGGCCGAGCGACGTATGCCCGCACTGCGGCCCCTGGCGGAGGTGCAGGCGCAAATTGAAGCACAGCTGCGTGACGAGAAAGCCGGAAATGCTGGGCGCGCCAAGGCCGAAGAGTTACTGGGCGTGCTGGAGAAGGGTAGTACTGTGGAAGATGCTGCGAATGCTGCGGGTTTGGGCTGGCAGGTTGAACTTGGCGCAACGCGCGACAGTCTGCGACTGCCCCGCGCGGTGCGGGACAAGCTTTTCACGCTGCGCCAGAACGCTGATGAGCCGGTCAGGGTTGTTGTCGCCGGGGGCGATGATGATATCTATTTGCTCGAATTCGTCCGTGTCACTCCGGGTGCCCTGGATGCGATGAACGCCGGTGAACGCGAACAATGGTCGCAGCGGGTGGCCGGTGAAACCGGCGGCCTTGTGCAGCAGCAGTACGAAGCAGCCCTGCGCTCCCGTGCCGACATCGTCGTGTACTGATTGGCTCTCGTGGCCGCGGACCTTAAGGTGCTGGTAGACAGTATCGTCGCCAATACGGCGGGCCTGCCCGACCCGCAAACTCTGGCGAGCTGGACGCCGCGCCTTAACGGCGATATCGAAATTCAGATCCTGAGTGACGGCAGCTGGCAGCACGATGGAGAGCCTATCCGGCGAGAGGGGCTTGTTCGTCTCTTTGCTTCGCTGCTGCGCCGCGAGGAGGATGGTGATTATTACCTGGTGACGCCGGTCGAGAAGTGGCGTATCCGGGTGGAACGGCACCCCCTGAGCGTTATCGATATTCAGGAGCAGCGCGCGACGGAGCCCTCCGCGTCAGGTGATGTGGGAAGCGCTGTTGCCACCACAAACTGGTATGCATTACTGAACACCGGAGGCCGTTGCCTGCTGGGCGGTGCCAATCGTCTCACGCCTGCGGGCGAGTCCGGGGAGCCCTATCTGGACCTTCCCAATGGGTTGAGCGCGCAACTGACTCGCGCCGCCTGGTATCGCCTTATCGAATCGGCATCTACGGACGGGCAGCGCGCGTTTATTATCAGCGCCGGAGCCCGCGTAGATCTAGGTGCTATTGCCGACGAGTAATCGGGCTGCCGTTGACGACAGCCCTACCGTGCCAGCTACATGTTTGGATAGTTTGGGCCGCCGAATCCTTCCGGCGCTACCCAGGTGATGTTTTGCGCCGGATCTTTGATATCACAGGTTTTGCAGTGCACACAGTTCTGCGCGTTGATCTGGAAGCGCTTGCCCTTGGCATCCTCCACAACCTCGTAGACGCCGGCGGGGCAGTAGCGCTGTGCTGGCTCATCATAGAGCGGTAGGTTGCTGTCGATGGGAATACTGCTGTCTGCCAGCATCAGGTGGCAGGGCTGGTCTTCCTCATGGTTGGTATTGGACAGGAATACGGAAGACAGGCGATCGAAGCTGATCTTATTGTCCGGCTTGGGATAATCGATTTTGGGGCAGTCTGAGGCCGCTTTCAGCGTTGTGTGATCCGGTTTGGTGTCGTGCAGGGTGAATGGCAGGCGACCACGGAATATAGTCTGATCCAGCCACACCATTGCGGATCCAATCAGGAAACCGAACTTGTGCATAAAACCCGAAAAATTGCGGGTGCTGTACAACTCATCATAGAGCCAGGATTCACGTACGAGGGTCTCAAAGCTGTCGAGCTGCGCCGGCGGATGCTCACAAGCGAGGGCCTCTACGATGGCCTCTGCAGCCAACAGACCGCTTTTCATGGCCGTGTGGTTACCCTTGATCTTCACCGAGTTGAGCGTGCCGGCATCACAGCCGATCAGTAAGCCCCCGGGGAACTGCATGCGCGGCAGGGAGTTGAGTCCTCCCTTGGAGATGGCGCGTGCGCCGTAGGAGAGGCGGGTACCGCCGACGAGGTGCTTCAGCGTCTCCGGGTGATGTTTCCAGCGCTGAAACTCGTCATAGGGCGAAACATGCGGGTTGCTATAATTCAAATCGGTGATGAAGCCCAAATACACCTGTTTGTCATCGGCGTGGTACAGGAAGGCACCGCCTGAAGAGCCACTCTCCTGGAGCGGCCAGCCCAGCCCGTGTACCACCAGCCCCGGCTGGTGCTGGTCAGCGGGAATTTCCCATATCTCCTTGATACCCAGGCCGTAATGCTGCGGATCCTTGCCGGCGTCCAGGGAGAAACGCTCGATCAATTGCTTGCCCAAATGCCCCCGGCACCCCTCCGCAAACAGCGTGTAACGGGCGTGTAGCTCCATACCCTGCGTATAGCTGCCCTTCTGCTCACCGCTGGCGCTAATGCCCATGTCACCCGTGGCGATACCCTTTACAGAACCGTCTTCCCCATACAGCACCTCCGCCGCGGAAAACCCGGGATACACCTCAACACCCAGGTTCTCCGCCTGCTCTGAGAGCCAGCGGCAGACGTTGCCCATGGAGACAATAAAATTCCCTTCATTGTGCGTTGGTTTTGGTATGGCAAAGTTGGGCAGGCGCGTAGCGGAGGTCCCACTGAAATAGAAGAAGAATTGGTCCTCTGTGACGGCTGTGTCCAAGGGCGCCCCCATCGTTCTCCAGTCGGGAAACAGCTCATCGAGGGCGCGCGGTTCAAGCACCGCCCCGGATAGTATGTGGGCGCCCACCTCTGAGCCTTTTTCAACCACACAGACACTGACTTCCCGATCTTGCTCCTTCGCCAGCTGCATAATGCGACAGGCGGCAGATAGCCCCGCGGGTCCCGCGCCGACGATCACGACATCAAATTCCATGGATTCCCGTTGCACTGTGCACCTCGCTGGCTGTGTCGCAAACCTCCTGGCATCACGCGAGCCTGAGCTGGTCGCCGGATTCAGGTTGGTGCTTGCGTAATGATGCCATCAATCCCCAAGTGGACTGCTGGCTGGTAGACCCCAATTATAGTGAGGGCGCGCCGGCAACACCACTGGGAGCTACGCATACCACCTCTGCCTGTTGTGCCCGTGAATTCAATTAGAATGGCATTGGGCGTTGGTCCTATTGACCTGTGGACGGATTATCGGCACCATCTGCCACCGATTTATTCAGGCTCTGTGCGGGTATTGCGTTTTTGCTCCTGCAGTTCCGATTCCCCCCTTTTAATTCACCACGGGAGACAACATGAAGGTTCTCGTCGCAATCAAACGAGTCGTTGACTATAACGTCAAGGTACGCGCCAAGGCGGATGGTTCAGATGTAGATTTGAACAACGTCAAAATGTCCATTAACCCCTTTTGCGAAATCGCCGTCGAAGAGGCGGTGAGGCTGAAAGAGGCGGGCGTCGCCACGGAGGTGATCGCCGTTTCCGTGGGAGAAAAGAACTGCCAGGAGCAAATCCGCACGGCCCTTGCACTGGGTGCGGACCGCGGAATACAGGTAGAGGTCGAAGGCAAACCGGAGCCTCTGGTGATCGCTAAACTCATCAAAGGCGTAATTGATAAGGAATTACCGGATCTGGTGATTTTGGGCAAGCAGTCCATCGATGGGGATAACAACCAGACCGGACAGATGGTCGGCGCTCTGGCGGGTATGCCGCAGGGCACTTTCGCCTCCGAAATCAAGGTGGAGGATGGCAAGCTGAACGTAATTCGCGAGGTTGACGGCGGCCTGCAGACCCTTAGCCTGAGCCTGCCAGCAGTCGTTACCACGGACCTGCGCCTCAACGAACCGCGTTACGCGTCGCTTCCGAACATAATGAAGGCCAAGAAAAAGACTCTGGACGTGCTGACACCGTCCGAGCTTGGGGTTGAGGTCACGTCGCACATTAGCCTCGTGAAGGTAGAACCCCCACCGGAGCGATCCGCTGGCATCAAGGTCGAGTCAGTCGAAGCGCTCGTGGACAAACTCAGAAATGAAGCGAAGGTGATCTCATGAGTACTCTCGTTGTTGCGGAACACGACAATAGCAGCCTCAATCCGGCGACCCTTACTGCCATCACAGCTGCGCAGGCCATGGGTGCTGAGGTAGATGTGTTGGTGGCCGGGGCTGACTGCAGCGGTGCTGCAGCGGCTGCACAGGCTGTGCAGGGTGTGCGCAAGGTGTTGTGCGCAGACAATGCGGTTTACGCGCACCAGTTGGCAGAGAATGTAAGTCTGCTTGTCGCGGAAGTCGCTGCGGACTATGACAACGTGTTGGCCGCCTCAACAAGCAACGGCAAGAACATTATGCCGCGCGTGGCGGCACTGCTGGATGTGGCACAGATCAGCGATATCATCAGTGTCGAATCCGCTGACACCTTCAAGCGCCCGATCTATGCCGGCAATGTCATTGCGACAGTGCAGAGCAGCGATGCCAAGAAAGTTATTACCGTGCGCACGACGGCATTTGATGGCGCAGCTGCGGAGGGCGGCTCAGCTGAGCTGCTAAGTCTCGATGCGGCCCACGACGCGGGTATCTCCAGTTTTGTTGGCCAGGCATTGGCCGTGTCTGATCGACCGGAGCTGACTGCCGCAGCGGTAGTGATTTCCGGGGGTCGTGGTATGCAGAACGGCGACAACTTCAAGCTCCTGGAGGGGATAGCGGACAAGCTCGGTGCCGCGATCGGGGCCTCACGTGCAGCGGTAGACGCGGGCTTCGTACCCAACGACATGCAGGTAGGGCAGACCGGCAAGATTGTCGCCCCGGACCTGTATATCGCGGTGGGCATCTCGGGTGCGATTCAACACCTGGCGGGCATGAAGGACTCTAAAGTCATCGTGGCTATCAATAAGGACGAGGACGCCCCGATCTTTCAGGTAGCGGACTACGGACTGGTCGCCGATCTCTTTGACGCACTGCCCGAGCTCGAAGCGCAGCTGTAGCTACTGTTCGGCAACACCAGCGCCTGCTCCTAGTCGCGCCGTAGCCGATCGCTGATTGCGATCGGTGAGGGGTAGTTAAAAACCACGATATAGGAGGAGGCTAGCAGACTGCCAATGGTCGCTGCCTGGATGATCAGTGAAGCCTGCTGGGTAATCAGGGCGGCATCCAGGGCCACATAGGCGATGAGCAGGGAAAACTCGCTGGCCTGCCCGAGCCGGAAACCCAGATCCCAGGCCAGACTGCGGTGTTCGCTGACCCCCTTGAGCAGGAACCGATAAACAATCGGCTTCATGGTCAGAACCAACACCGCAAAGGCTAGCGCCGGGAGCCAGATCTCGTTCAGCATGGAGAGGTCGAAACGTGCGCCCACTGCAAAAAAGAACAGGATCAGGAAGAAGTCGCGTAGGGGCTTCAGATTCATAGCGATGTATTGGGAAATGGGACTGGTTGCGATACTGATGCCCGCCAC
>JBLIIW010000137.1:0-10376 GCA_047635315.1 Halieaceae bacterium
AACTATCCGCGGCGATGGGCCGCACAGAGGCCAGCTTCGCGGCAAGCGCCGCATCTTTGGGAGCAGCTTGCGCAGCGAGAACTTCCCCTTGAACGCTGACCGTCGCCAGTGTCGCCAGCGCGCTGAAGACCGCAAAGACGGTTGCTAGCAAAATCCTGACGTTTGTGATGCCCAATCCCGAACCTTATCTGCAGATATGATGAAGGGCGAAAATACCGCCATCTCAACAGCGTTGGACGTGCAGATGACCCAGGTCTTTATCATCGATCCGGCGGCCGACTGAGCCGGCAAAGCCGAGCGCCCAGGAGCTGATCAGCAAAGAGAGCTGGCAATCCTGGCGGCAAGTCACCGTGAATGCACCCCCGGGTATCCCCTGACTGCCGCTTTGACCTGCAATTTGTTTTGCTGGCGCGTTTTGCTGGCGCATGGTCAAATCCTGCGAACTCTATTATGCTTGCCTCTATTTCGTTATAACTTCAATTATGAGCTAACTCGACAAATCCTTAATGGCGTAATCAATTTGTCACGCGCATCCACACAAAGGTGTCCACGATGCATAAAATATTTACACAGCTACTGCTGATCTGTGCAGTGCTGCTGACGTCAGCAGTACAGGCCCAGGACAAACCAAACATCCTGATTATCTGGGGCGATGATGTGGGCTGGATGAACCCCAGCGCCTACCACCGCGGCATGATGGGCTATCAGACGCCCAACATTGATCGCATCGCTAAAGAGGGCGCCCTGTTTACTGACTGGTACGGGCAGCAAAGCTGCACGGCGGGGCGAGCGGCCTTCATGACCGGACAGAGCCCTTTTCGCACAGGGTTGCTGAAAGTAGGATTGCCCGGGGCCAAAGAGGGCCTGTCTGTGAAAGACCCGACCATCGCCGGGCTACTCAAGAACCACGGCTATATGACGGCCCAGTATGGCAAGAATCATCTGGGCGATCTCGACGAGCATTTGCCAACCAACCATGGCTTCGACGAGTTCTTCGGTAACCTGTATCACCTCAACGCCGAGGAAGAGCCGGAGAGTGCGGACTATCCCAGCAACCCTGAATTCGCCAGGAAATTTGGCCCGCGCGGCGTCATTAAGGCCAGCGCAGACGGGCAGATTGAGGATACCGGGCCGCTGACCAAGAAGCGTATGGAGACCGTGGACGGCGAAGTTACCGCCGGAGCCCTGGGCTTTCTGGACCGCGCTGCGGCAGCCGACAAACCCTTCTTCCTGTGGTGGAACTCCACGCGCATGCACGTCAACACGCACCTGAAGCCTGAATCCGACGGCGCTACCGGCCTGGGCATCTACGCCGACGGCATGGTCGAGCACGATGGGCACGTCGGTGAACTGCTGGACAAGGTCGACCAGCTCGGCATCGCAGACAACACCATCATTATGTATTCGTCGGACAACGGGGCTGAAATATTCCTGTGGCCAGACGGCGGCATGACCCCCTTCCGCAACGAGAAGAATTCCAACTGGGAGGGCGGTTACCGCGTCCCCACGATGATCAAATGGCCAGGGATTATCGAACCCGGCTCGATCTACAATGACATCTTCTCGCACGAAGACATGCTGCCCACGCTCCTGGCCGCTGCCGGCGAGCCGGATGTCAAAGAGAAGTTGCTCAAGGGCCACCGCGCCATCGGCCGCAACTACAAAGTACATCTGGACGGCTACAATATGCTGCCCTATTTCAAAGGTGAAGTTAAAGAAGGACCCCGTAAGGAGTTCTACTACTGGACCGACGACGGCCAGTTGGCAAACCTTCGCTACGGCCGCTGGAAGATGGTCTTTATGGAACAGCGCGCCCATGGCTTTGAAGTCTGGCAGGAGCCGTTGGTCACTTTGCGGCTGCCCAAGCTCCTCGACCTGCGTGGGGACCCTTTTGAGCGCGCAGATCACGACGCTGAGCTGTATAACATCTGGCGCTTCGAACGCGCCTACCTGATACTTCCAGCCGTCGATTACGTGTCCAAGCATCTGGCGACCTATCAGGACTTCCCGCCGCGCCAGAAGCCCGGCTCCTTTAACCTGAATCGCGTGCTGGAAACCTTGCAGAGCAACCCGGGATCCAGCTGAGGCAGAACGGAGCTTGCTTATGAAACGAAAGGCCACCGCCGTATCCCTACTGCTTGTGGCCTTTTTTATGCCCGGGCTGGCGGCGGAGAACGAGAAACCGCGGCTGATTTTGCAGATTACCGTGGACCAGCTCCGCGGCGACCTGCCAACGCGCTACTACGATCGACTCGGTGCGGGCGGCTTCCGCTATCTGTGGGAGAACGGTGTCGTGTACCGCGATGCGCACCACGCCCACGCCAACACAGAGACCATCGTTGGCCACACGACGCTGGCGACCGGCACGCATCCCTCCATTCACGGGATGGTCGGTAACTTGTGGTTCGATCGCGATAGCGGCTTCACCATCTATAACGTCGAAGATCCGGCCTATCGATTGCTCACGGAAGGAGCAGATGTCGACGATAGCACCGAGATAGACCCGACCCAGCGCGCTGCGCGCAGCGACGGCCGCTCGCCGGCAGCGATTCTGGTCACCACCATTGCCGACGAGCTGCGCAGCAACTCCGGCGGCGCAAGCAAGGTCGTAGGTGTTTCCGTGAAGGATCGCGGCGCGATCGCGATGGCGGGCCACTCGGGAACGGCATTCTGGTTTTCTAAGGCCGGGGGTGAGTTTGTTAGCAGCACCTATTACATGGACAGCTACCCGGATTGGGTGAACAAATTCAATGCCGAAGCTCCGGCCCAGCGCTATGCGGGAACAACCTGGTCACTGCTCCACGATCAGGACAGCTACCTGTTCGGCGATTCCGACGACCGCCCCTGGGAAACGGAGGTCGCGGGTTTTGGCCGGGTATTCCCGCATTCCTTTGGCGATGGCAGTAGCCCCTACTTCACCACCTGGCTGACGCTCAGCCCGGCCGGTGACCAGTTGGTTCTCGACTTCGCCAAGCAGGCACTTATCGCTGAGCAGCTGGGCGGCGATGCGGTAACCGACTATCTCAGTATCAGCTTTTCATCCACGGATTATGTGGGGCATGTCTTCGGACCATCCAGTCTTGAGGCCGAGGACAACATCCTGCAGCTCGACCGCACGCTTGCGGAGCTGTTCGCATTTATTGATAAAGAAGTGGGACTGGATAACACGCTGATCGTGCTGTCCGCAGATCATGGCGGCGCCGATACACCCGGGTACCTGAACGCCCTGGGCATACCGGCCGGGTACGTGGATCCCGATGCCTGGGACAGTGCCGCCGACATGGCGCGAATCAAAAAACAGTTCCGCATCAAGGGCGAGCTGTTCGATGCCTACGACCATCCCTATCTGTACCTAAGCGCCGAGGTGAAGAATAATCCGCGTATTGATCAGGCGGCCCTGGAAACCGCCATCGCTGAGGCGCTGGCAGAGTTTGATGGCGTAGCGCTGGCCGTATCGAGTCTGGCACTGCAGCGGGGCAATTTACCCAATACGGCCCCCTACCGCGCTGTCACCAACAACTTCAACGCGAAGCGCTCCGGTGACCTGACAGTCGTTTTACAGCCAAACTTTCTTATCAATGACTTCGACGGTCTGACCGTGGCGTCGGGCCACGGCTCTCCCTGGGCCTACGACACCTACGTGCCCATCGTTTTTGCCGGAGCCGGTATTAGCGCGCAGACGGTAGACCGACGGGTGCACACGGTTGATATTGCCGCGACCCTGGCAGCCTACCTGCAGATCAAGCCGCCCTCCGGCAGCGTCGGCGTTCCACTTAGGGAAGTACTGAAAAACGCTGCGCCCTGAGAGCGATTGTCACAGGGCAGCAGCACCTGCACGCTGGCCCCGCCCAGCGCGCTGTCCCCGAGACTAATCTCACCGCGCTGCAGCAGCGTGTCGCGGAGTTCCGGAGAGACACCTTCACCATCGTCGTCCACGCGCAGCTCTTGGTACTGCTGCCCGCGCCATCACAGCGGGAAATATGATCAAGCCAGAAATACTGGCGCTCAGTCAACGCGGGTGATGGTTGCCTCGAGTCCGCCTTTCACTGAGCTCCACTGGCAAGGTTGCTTACACACTGAAGACACCCTACCGTGATGAAACGAGGGCCTGCCCCGCTTTACAGCGTGCCCCTGTTTATGGGTATCGGGTACTCAGGTGGCCTTCGTACCGGGCTTCGAACCGGGCACTGTCATGACATGCCATAATCAGGCGCCCTCTACTCGTACAGACAGATCTTGTTTCCATCCAGATCCCTCACGTACCCTGAAAAGCGCCCCGAACGCACCCTTAGCTCGCCCTCATCAGCACCCCCAAGCTTCAGTGCCGTTCCATAAAGTCGCTCCACCTCAGATGGTGAACCCAGACTGAATCCAACCATTGTCCCGTTGCCCCGTGTCGCTGGCTCTCCATCGATAGGCTCCGCAAGCGCGAACATGAAGTCTTCGCCTTTCCAAACGGTCATGCGCCCTCCGGAATCAACCTTCCTCATGCTTGTGCCTTCGAAAAGCGCGTCGTAGAAACGGACGGCTTCCTGCATTTGATTGGTTCCAAGGACAACGTAATTCATTTTCATTGTGTCTTACCCTCAAGTAGCGGAAAACGGCGGACCCGGCGCAGAGGTCATGGACGAAGAGGCCATTCAGCCAGCGGCATGTAAATTACCCCATTACGCCCCGGGCGCGATTCGAACAGTGTGATACTACGACAGTACACGGTGATGAACGGCGGCTTCAAAGGCGCCGGCGGTGGCTTGTGGCAGTTGCGATACAAAGTGACCTGAGGCACCCAGCTCTCCGCGTCGCGTCGCGCCCCTGCGGCTACTGCACGCGCCTGCAGTTCAACGGCCAGCGTCGACAGTGATGGCGCGCTTGCAGCCTGGATCCGGATCAAGGCCACAGAATACCCGCATCGGTTCAGCTCTCCAGGCTACCCGTGGTGGCGGACGTTTCCGGACCAGCATGCAGTTCACCCCGCAACGCACGCATGCAGCGAATGCGCCGACCGTCTTCGAGGGAGATCAGCTCCTGCTTTTCCTGCCGGCACTGTGGCGTCGAAAAAGGACAGCGCGCACTGAGATAACAGCCGTCCCGCAGCGCATTGGCGATCTCGCCACTCAGGCGCACGCGCTCTGAGCTCTGTGCGCTACCCGTAACGGAGGCATCGATAAGGGCGCGCGTGTAGGGGTGCGCCGGCGCCTCAAAAATCTGCCTGGCGCTACCTTCCTCAACGATTTGCCCGAGATACAGTACAGCCACGCGATGACAGCCGTGACGTATGCTCGCCAGATCATGGGAGATAAACAGGTAGGACACGCCGAACGCTTCCTGCAGACGCCGCAGGAGGACCAGCAGGTCTGCGCGGGCCTGCGGGTCGAGTGCGGACGTCGGTTCGTCAAGCACAATAAATGCCGGCTCCGTGGCCATGGCCCGCGCCACAGCAACCCGCTGTTGCTCACCGGCAGAGAGGGCGGCGGGGCGCGCCCCGGCAACAGCCTCGGGCAGGCCCACTCGCCGCAGTAGTTCACCGACCCGCGCACGCCGGTCACCGCGGGACAGGTCTGTCAGTTGGGTAAGAGGTTCGGCAATAATCTTCTCTACTGGCCAACGGGGATTCATGGAGTCGAGGGGGTCCTGGAAAACTACCTGCATAGCAGCGCGCTGCGTCCGGTATTGTGCGGAACTGTGCGTTGGAACCAGTGCTTTTCCGCCGAGCTTTACGGTACCGGCGTCCAGCGTCTCCAGCTGTAGCAGGCACCTTGCCAGTGTGGTCTTGCCCGAACCGCTCTCACCCACCAGCCCGAGGGTCTCGCCGCGATGCACATGCAGAGTAACGTCATCGACTGCGATAACGCGGCTGCTGTCGCTTTTTCCGCCAAACACCTTGCGTGCGTTGTCCACCTCGAGCAACAGGTCGGCGCCGGGCTTCTCTCCGCCAGCACCTGGCTCGGCAGCGGCGAGAGCGACCACACTGCGGCTATAGGCATGCTGCGGTGCGCTAAAGAAATTCTCTACGGACTGTTCCTCGACGATGCGACCCGTGTCCATAACGACGACGCGCTGACAGTACTGTGCGATGAGGCTGATATCCTGGGTGATCAGCAGCACCGATGTACCCAGTCGCCGAGCCGTCGCCGCAAGATCATCAAGGACCTGTGCCTGAATGGTGACATCCAGACCTGAGGTGGGCTCATCGGCAACCAGTAGTGCCGGTTTACGACACAGGGCCATGGCGAATACGACCCGCTGGGCCATACCCGTAGACAGTTCATGCACGTAGGCATTCATTCTGGCCGCAGGGTCCTGAATACCTACACGCTGTAGCCAGGCCACTGCCTCTTTGCGCGCCGAACGGCGATCCATGTCACCACCGGCACGCAGCACGTTGACCATCTGCTCGCCGACACTAATCAGTGGATGCAGGGCCCCTCGCGGCCCCTGGGTGACCAGCGCGATCTCGCGTCCGCGCAGCGTGCTCGCCGCCGCGTGATCCATGATCAGGAGATCGCGCTTTCCCAGCAGCACGCGACCGGCACTGATGGTTCCCGGGTGACGCACCAGTCCGAGCATGGCGAGAGCTGCGGTAGATTTTCCGCAACCCGGCGGCCCCGTCAGGCCAACGAATTCGCCGTGACTGACCTCCAGGGAAAAGTCCTCGAGAACGGGGTGCTCGGCGTAATTCAGATACACGCCCTGAACCCGCAGCAACATCTCATCCGCATCGCTCTGTATTCGTTGCGTACTCACTGCAGTCTGGTTTCCGCTGCCTGTCCCAGCACAGCAAAACCGAATACGGTAATACTGATGGCCAGGCCCGGGAACAGCGACGTCCACCACCAGCCATAGTTCAGATCACCGGCTCCCTGGGAAATCATCAGCCCCCACTCTGGCGTTGGCGGCTGTACGCCAGCGCCAACGAAGCTGAGCCCCGCGGTAAGAATGATCGCAAAGCCAACGGTCACCGATAGCTGTATCAGGGACGGCCCCAGGGAATTGGGCAGCACGTGACGCAGGGCGATATAAGCAGAACTCCCGCCGGAAATGCGCGCCGCTTCCACATAGCCACGGGTAACCTGCCCCAGGGCCTCGGCCCGTGTCAGGCGCAGAAAGATCGGTGTATACACCAGGCACAGGGCGAGAATGATGTTACCGGTCTGCCGCCCCGCCAGGGCCACCAGTACCATAGCGACGATAAAGACCGGGAAAGACTGCAGCACATCGGAGAAGCGCATAAGCACTTCGGACCACCAATTGCGGTAACAGGCAACAAGAACACCAAGACCCGTGCCGAGAATCATCGAAAGCACGGCGCCACTCAGGGCGATAGTGAGGTCCGTACGCGGCGCGGCGATCACTCGGGAGAAGACGTCGAGACCATAGAAGTCCGTACCGAACCAGTGCGGCGCCTCCACCAGATCGCCGCGCAGACTGGCCCACAGAAGTTGCGGCCAGTCGGCCAGCGGCGGTGGGGGAAGCCCAACCTTTCCTGTGGCCGCGAAGGGATCGTAAGGAGCGAGTAGCGGACCAAAGGCCGCCAGGAAGATCATCAGCAGCGCTACTGTCGCGCCAAAAACGAACTGCAGGTCGATCTTTCGCGGCCGGCTGGCGGCTCCCAGGCTGAGAGACTGCTGCTCTTTATCCACCCTAGCGCCCTCGCACCCGTGGGTCGATAGCCGCATGGGCCAGATCCACGATGAGATAAACCAGCAGCGACACCAACGCCACCGCCAGCACCACGCCCTGAATAGCCGGGTAGTCGACATTGAGGATGGCGCGAACGGCATACTGGCCGATTCCGTTAAGGGAAAACACCTGCTCTACGGTAACCGCCGAGGACAGCAAAATACTGAAAAACACCGCTACCAGCGTCAGCGTGGGCGCCATAGCCGAGCGCAAAGCGTAGCGTGCCACCTGCCCCTCCGGAAGACCGCAGGCGCGGGCAAAGAGAATGTAATCCGATCCCAGGGCGCGCAGCGTGTTCTGGCGGATCATCTTCACGATCGCGCCGGAAATTGTAAACACCATAGTGGCTACCGGCAGGGCTAGATAGGTGAGCGCACTACCCAATACGTCCCAGCGGCCGGCGAGCAGGCTATCGACAACAATAAAACCGGTGACCGACGCCGGCGGCAGCAGCAGTGGATCAAAGCGCCCCAGCGGTGACGGGGCGATATCGAGAGTGAAAGCAAACACCAGAAGGAACAGCAGGCCCCACCAGTAATCCGGCTGTGAGCCCGCGAACATACCCCAGAAGTAGGCGCCGCGGTCCAGGAGCCCTCCTGGTCGCGAAGCTGCGTAGGCTCCCAGAGGCAGGGCCAGCAACAGGGATATCAGCAACGCCGTACTGACGATCTCCAGCGTCACCGGCAGGGAGCGCGCCAGCTCCGCCATCACCGGCTCACTGGATTCCCAGGATACGCCGAGGCTGCCCTGCAGCAGGCCACCGCCGGCCTGGCCATGCGTAAGACCGAGAAAGTCTGTGAACTGTTCGAGCAGGGGGCGGTCGAGGCCGAGGCTGGCCCTGGCCTGCGAGTAGGCCTCTGGGCTGGCATTCATGCCCACGAGCCGCGCCGCCGGATCGGCGGGCATCAGACGGATGGTGAAGAACACCAGCACTGCAAGAAGCAGCAGCTGCAGCACCATAAAGGACAGCCGGCTAAAAATGTAGCGCGGCATCAATCCTCCCTTGCCGCTGCGCTCTCGGCGCGGTAAAGGTCGTACCAGGGCACAGAGCGCGTCGGGTGCAATGTAAGCCCGTGCAAGTCAGGAGCCACCGCCCACTGGGTCTTGAATTCCACTACGGGTATGGCCGCCAGCCGATCCATAAGGATGTACTGTGCTTCGGCCAGCAGTGCGCTGCGTCGCGCCGGATCCGACTCACCCAGGGCATCGTCAAAAAGGGCGTCGACCCGTGCATCGCTGAAATTGGTCATATTGTTCAGCCCCGTGGGCGGACTGACATAAGACAGCAGGATCGCGTAGGCCGCGTCCACCCCGATGGGCGTCAGGCCATCGTAGATGGACAGTGGCACGTCCTTTTTCACCAGCTGCCGGTCAGCCAGCTGCACATCGGGCAGGGGGTCAAGCTGGACGGGGAAACCCACCTCACGCAGCGCCGTACGCAGCAGCGTAGCCACGGGGCCAAGCACCGACTCCCGGGAACTGCCATAGGCAAGACGGAATGAGGAAGCATAGGGCTCAAGACCCGCCCCACCTGGGTAGCCGGCTTCCGCCAACAGCGCCCGCGCTCGCGCCGGATCATAGCTGATGCGCTGCCGCGCCGGCACGTAACCGGGATAACGCGAGGGCACCAGGCCATGATATTGCTTCGCCTCACCAAAGTAGGCGTTGTCGATGATCTGGCCGTAGGGTATGGCGTGCGCCAGGGCGCGCCGCACGCGCTCGTCATCCAGGGGCGGCGCTTTCCAGTTCGCCATAAGCAGGAGGGTTGAATTCAAATAGCCGCCCGCAACGCGCACTTCAGGCAGCGCCTCAAGGAAGGCGTACTCCTTGGGGCTGAGGTTTTCGATCAGCTGGGCCTGACCCCGCCGGAGGATGCCCACCCGATTGGCGCTCTGCGGCACCTTGCGAACAACGATTCGCTCGAACCAGGGCGGCGGCCGGTAATAACCCAGGTTGGCTCGTACACTGATGAACTCTTCCTTACGCCAGCCCTCGATGCACCAAGGCCCGAACGAAGGACCGCCGTGACGGGCCGTGTAATCGTGGCTCCACGGATCGTCCGCTGTAGCGTGGACTCGCATCTCCCGCTGGTCGTAGATGGCCATGCCGTAAACGCTAAGAGCAGGGAGAAACAATTGGTTAGCGCCACTCTGACGAATCCGCACCGTATGCATGTCCACTTTCTCGACCTCATCACCGAGTTCGCGACGCCCGGCGCGCAGCGCAGCATCACCAAAGAGGTCACGGTCGAAATTGAGGATTGATGCCACGTTGCCGAGGAACCAGCCCACCGGCGCTGCGCCGCTGAGCGACTTGGCACGTGCGAATGAGTAGAGCACATCATCCGCAGTGAGGGGGTTACCTGCACAGCTCACGGCATCCCGGCGCAGCTTGAAAGTCCAGGTGAGGGTGGCCGGGTCGAAAGTCCAGGACTCGGCAAGGCGCCCTTCAAAGCGCTCATAGTCGAGCTGCCGCACGCCCTCATCGTTAATCTCGCCGACCGCATTGCTGACCAGCGTTTCCAGCACGTTGATGAAACCGGTCTGCGTGGGGCCGTGGTTGCCGGCGGGGCCGTCCACATCCATGCTGGCCGGCACGCCTTCACTGAGCACCAGCAGCGAGCGCTGCGCATCCGCCGCGCCAACCCCGGACACCAGCAGCATCGCTGCCGCTATGCCGATCAGGGCATTACTCAT
>JBLIIW010000138.1:0-10261 GCA_047635315.1 Halieaceae bacterium
GCACTCCCCGATCGCGTAGAGACCGGATACATCTGTGCGCCCTGCCGCATCGACCACCACGCCACCGCAGGTATAGTGTGCCGCAGGAACAACGGGAATCGGTTCGCGGGTGATGTCGATACCGAAATCAAGGCAGCGGGCGTGGATCGTGGGGAAGTGCTGGCGGATGAATGCCTCGTCCCGATGTGAAATATCGAGGTAAACACAGTCCGCGCCGAGGCGCTTCATTTCGTGGTCGATGGCCCGGGCTACGATGTCGCGGGGGGCGAGTTCGGCGCGTTCGTCGAACTGCTCCATAAATCGCTGACCGTCCGGAAGCCGCAGGTATGCGCCCTCGCCGCGCAGTGCTTCTGTGATCAGAAAAGACTTTGCCTGCGGATGATACAGGCAGGTCGGGTGAAACTGGTTGAATTCGAGGTTGGCGACGCGACAGCCGGCACGCCAGGCCATGGCGATGCCATCTCCGCTGGCGCCGTCGGGGTTGCTCGTGTAGAGATATACCTTACTGGCGCCGCCGCTGGCAAGAGCGACTGCCGGGGCCTCAAACAGATCGACCGTGTCGCGGTCCTCATCCAGAACGTAAATGCCCTGACAAGTACCGTCGCGTACAACGAGATCCACGGCGATCCGACCGGGGAGTAGCTCGATATTCGCTGCTTTTTGTGCGCATGCCTCCAACACGTCGCCAATGGCACCGCCGGTACGGTCCGCCGCGTGCACGATGCGCCGATGGCTGTGCCCACCTTCCTGGGTCAGGTGATACTCGGGTTCCTGATCGGGTTCGATATCCTCGCGACGATCAAAATCGACGCCCAGGGCGCTTAGCCAGTCCACAATCTCCTTGCTGTGCCTGACCGTAAACTCCACAGCGTCACTGTCGCACAGGCCAGCACCCGCGCGCAGGGTGTCCTGGACATGGGCCTCGACGCTGTCACCTGTATGCATGACGGCGGCCATGCCCCCCTGTGCCCAGTAGGTTGAGCTCTGCCTGACATCGCCCTTGGAAAGCACGGCAATGCGATAGTGGGACGGCAGGCGCAGAGCCAGTGCCAGTCCCGCTGCCCCGCGGCCGACAATCACAACATCGTAACGGTGATGCATTGCCATGTTGAGTGTGTTTTCCTTTAGATCGCCATCGCTGATCGCTATCATGCATCTTTATTTGGGCTCCCGTACAGCGCTGCCTTGGCATCTGCGGGGCGCCGGCGGCGCGCTTGCAGATAGAACCGTGAAAAGTTCACAGGGAACTAGCGGGCGCACCCGGGGTCAATTGGCCGTGGCAGAGCGCCGAGCGGTCGCCGACGACGTTTATCATGGAGGAGAGCGACGCTTGACCGCCCCGGTTACAGACAAGCAGTTGGTAGCGCGTGTTCAGCAGGGCGACCGACAGGCTTTCGATTTTCTGGTGATCAAATACCAGCAGAAGATCATGAGCTTGATCAGTCGCTACGTGCACGACAACGATGAGGTGCAGGACGTGGCTCAGGAGGCTTTTATCAAGGCTTACCGTGCGCTTCCGGGCTTTCGTGGGGAGAGCGCTTTCTACACCTGGCTTTACCGTATCGCGATCAATACGGCCAAGAATTACCTGGTGTCGCGCTCGCGTCGGCCCCCGGGTTCAGATGTCGATGTCGAGGACGCACAGTATATGGACGCCGCGGATGCGCTTCGCGAGCAGGAAAACCCGGAGAGCCAGCTTTTCGGTGAGGAACTGCGCAAAACGGTGAATGACGCCTTAGCGGTGCTGCCGGATGATTTGCGGACTGCGGTAACTTTACGAGAGTTTGATGGTCTGAGTTATGAAGAAATTGCCGAAGTGATGGAATGTCCCGTTGGGACGGTGCGCTCGCGCATATTCCGTGCTCGGGAAGCCATTGATAAACGTGTCCGACAGCAAATGGAAGGCCGTTGATCCGGGAGTAAGTGTTGACAGTTGTGCGTAGTAAGAGCTTGTGCGAATGGCAAGTGAAGCCCTCCGGGAGGGCCGCGGGAAGTGCGGGGAGTAATGTCAAATGAATAAGTATGCATCCATGGGGGCGGCTGTGGTAAAGGAAGAGACACTTTCGGCGATGGTCGATGGAGAGGCGCAGGATCTGGAGCTCCGGCGCCTGCTCCGTGATGTTGATGGACAGCCGGAGCTGCGTGATCGCTGGTACCGTCATCATCTGGTGCGCAGCGCCATGCTTGGCGATGTGGTGGTTCACGCGCCGGGGTTTGCGGAGTCTGTTCGCGCAGCTATCGATGCTGAGCCTGCGCTCGAGCAGGAGGCTGGAGCTAACTGGCGTCGTGCTGTCGGTAGTTTTGCCGTCGCTGCGTCCGTTGCAGTCGTTGTGGTTCTTGGGGGGCAGCAACTTGCCCTGACCGCCGGGTCCGGGAGTGCCGACACTATTGCGCGCATCACCCCGATGCCCGTTGGGGTGGTCAATACAGTGGGAGCGGTGCCGGTGCGAGCCAGCTACGGAACGCGCGCGCTGCCCACGCTACAGCCGGCTGATCGAACGGCCTATCGGGAACTCGCGCGACAGCGCTTGAAGCGCTATAGCCAGGAACACGCCGAGCACGCCTCGCTGAACACTCCCCAGGGCATGCTGCCGTTCGCGAGGGTTCCAAGCATTGAGCGCTAGGGAAATACGATCTGTTGCCGTGCGTCGGGGGGCCGCGTTGCTCGCGAGTGTGAGCTTGCTGGCGGGTTTGGCAGCGGCGTCCGAGGCCGCGCAGATTTGCGAGGATCTGGACCCTGAGGTGCAACAAACGCTGCAGGCCATGGCAGACAGTGCCCGGCGCGTTAATTATAGCGGCGTGGTTACGCTGCAAAGAGGCGGCGACATGCAGATCATGGAACTGTCCCACCGGGTTGATGAGCACGGCACAACGGAAGCGCTGGCGCGCCTGACCGGACAGGATGCGCGGGTGCAGCGCCTAGGCCACCCCGCCGATTGCCAGCATCCTGGGCATCAGTTACTGCGCCCGGGACCCTCTCTTGAAAGTGGTGTATGCAGCTTGAGCCTTTACTACCGGTTCCGG
Source organism: Halieaceae bacterium (assembly GCA_047635315.1). GTDB lineage: Bacteria > Pseudomonadota > Gammaproteobacteria > Pseudomonadales > Halieaceae > Congregibacter. Next base: position 3,025 of record JBLIIW010000138.1, read on the forward strand.
GTGGGCCCCGGTGAGCGTATTGCCGGTCGCGACGCGCTACGCTTGCGTATCGAGCCGCGCGATATGTACCGGTTTGGTTATATATTCGAGCTTGACCGGGGTTCGGCGCTGATGCTCAAGTCGACGACCCTTGGGGCCGATCAGCGGGTACTTGAGCAATTCCAGTTTGCAAGCCTGTCACTTTCTGCGCCCGTTGGAGATGGCAGTGACACGGGCGCGGCGGTGCAACACCAGGCACAGCACCCGCATCCAGACGAAAGCGAGAACCTGCGCGCCGGACCGGCCTGGGAAATCGCCTGGCTGCCCAGCGGATTCCTGGCTACGGACGCTGCGCCGGTGGAGAGCCAACGGAAAAGCTATACCGATGGGCTTTCTTCCTTTTCGGTCTTCCTGGAGCCCTTGGTAACCGCGATCAAGCCTGGAGAGGGCGTGGAGCGGCAGGGCAGCACCGTAGCCTATACGCGTGGCGTGGTGCTGCGCAGTCGACCCGTACTGGTGACGGTGCTTGGGGAGATTCCCACGAACACCGCGCGTATGGTGGCAGACTCCGTGAGAATGCGATGATCCCCGTCATATACATACAGCGTTGCTGGAGAAAACAGTGCTGACTGAAACAGGCAAGGTGGTCGCTATTGACGACGATGCCGTCTGGGTTGAGACCCTGCGCCAGAGTACCTGTGGGAGCTGTACGGCGCGCGCCGGATGTGGGCACGGCATGGTGAACAGCGCGCTCGAAGCCAAAAGCCGCGGTGTTGTCAGGGCGCTGTTACCGGCCGGGGGCGGAGAGCCTCTCAGCTTGCACGATACCGTGCTCATCAGCTTGCCGGAGCAAACTTTTCTGCGCTCTGCAGCGCTGTTGTATGCGCTGCCGCTGTTGGCGATGTTGGCGGCCGCGCTCGTGGCAGACCATTTGTATGGGGATGCTGGCTTGAGCGCTGCCGGCGCTGATTTACGAGTTGTCCTGGGCGCCGTGTTGGGACTTTCGGCCGGGCTTCTGGCGCTGCGCGTACTGAGCCGACGCAGCGCTGCAAACCCGATGCTCAATCCGCGCGTAACAACAAGAGTCTAGGTTTCACTGCCACGCGGCCTGGGCCCGTCTGCACAACCGCAGGCAGAGCTTGTTAGATAACTCCGCGAAGAGCCGCGCGTATGACGGCCACAATTTGATTTATTGACTATACCTTTTGGAGGAATCCATGCGGCACATCGTGCTAACCCTGTTTATGTTGTTTGTTATCGCCCCTTTTGCGGCGGCTGAATTGCCTGACTTTCGAGAGATTGTTACGGATAGTTCGCCCGCCGTCGTGAAAATCATTGTGGAGCAGAGCCGCCGGGGAGGCGCCCGTCCGGAGATCGATGAGGATCAGATCCCCGAGTTTCTGCGCCGCTATTTCCAGATGCCGGACTCGCCGCAGGGCCCTCGGGAGCGGGCTGCCATGGGCTCTGGCTTTATCATTTCGGCGGACGGTTACATCGTCACCAACCACCATGTTGTCGAAGATGCTGACACAGTGATGGTGCGCTTGAATGATCGCAGCGAGTTTGATGCGGAAGTCGTCGGCCTCGATCCGCGCTCGGATCTGGCGCTCCTGCGGATTGATGCAAAGGACCTGCCGTTCCTTACCCTCGGTGCTGACGACGAGCTCGCGGTCGGTGAGTGGGTGTTGGCGATCGGCTCACCTTTCGGTCTCGATTATTCGGTTACGGCCGGCATCATAAGTGCCAAGGGAAGAAGTTTGCCCACGCGCAATGGTGAAAATTATGTGCCATTTCTTCAGACCGATGTGGCGATTAACCCAGGTAACTCTGGTGGCCCTCTGTTTAATCTCAAAGGCGAGGTTGTCGGTGTTAACTCGCAGATATTCACGACCCGCAGTGGCGGCTCCATAGGCCTTTCCTTCGCGATACCAGTCAGTGTCCTGCGCAACGTAGTGGACCAGCTGAAGGAGTCGGGGGAGGTGGCCCGGGGCTGGCTCGGGGTGACCATCCAGAACGTCGACCGCAACCTCGCGGAGTCTTTTGGGCTCCAGCGGCCCCGGGGAGCCCTGATTTCTCAGCTCGCCCCAGGCGGCCCCGCCGAGACTAGTGATTTACTGCCGGGCGATATCATTATCGAGTTCGACGGTGAGCAAATCGAGACATCTGCGGACCTGCCGCATGTGGTTGGCCTTATTCCCCCGGGTCGGGAGGTCGATGTGCTGATCGTCAGGGATCGCAAACAGCAGAAACTCATGGTTACCGTAGGTGGCCTGGATGCTGCTGACAGCCTCGAGCAGGCTTATCGCAGCAATGGGGAGCGCGGTGAGGGGGGCGGACGGCTCGGTATTACCGTAGAGGAAGCGCCGGAGGAAATGCTGTCGCGTTGGGACCTTCCGGGCGCCGTGCTGGTGCGCTCCGTTGAGCCGGGGTCCCCGGCGGCTGAGGCGGGCCTCATGGGGGGGGATCTGATCACCGCTGTTGGCTCCAGTCCGGTTCGCTCTATCGACACTTTTCGTGAGGCCATAGAGGGTCTGGACGCAGGCGATTCGGTTCCGCTGCGCCTCCTGCGCCGGGGCTCACCGATGTTCATTGGCTTGAAATTAGAGGAGTAGGGCTGGGTCGGCCGGCGCACGCGGCGTTTGCCTCATGGCAGCGCCGGGCGCTCTGGGCTACAATGCCGCGCTTTTTGCCGGGCAGCCCTCTAGACAGGACGCCGCAGCTGGCCCCTTTTTCTCCTTGAGTGTTCCCCTTTGAGTGACCTTGATCACATCCGTAACTTCTCGATAATTGCCCATATCGATCATGGCAAATCGACCCTGGCGGATCGCTTTATCCAGCACTGTGGCGGCCTCAGCGGTCGGGAGATGCAGGAGCAGGTGCTCGATTCAATGGATATTGAGCGCGAGCGCGGCATCACGATCAAAGCGCAGAGCGTAACGCTCGATTACACGGCCAGGAACGGCGAGTGCTACCAGCTCAATTTTATCGACACCCCTGGGCACGTCGATTTTTCCTATGAAGTGTCCCGCTCTCTGGCTGCCTGCGAAGGGGCTCTGCTGGTCGTGGACGCGGGACAGGGCGTAGAGGCGCAGTCCGTGGCGACCTGCTATATGGCGATTGAGCAGGGCCTTGATGTACTGCCCATACTCAACAAAATGGACTTACCGCAGGCCGATCCGGATCGCGTGCGGCTGGAGATCGAAGAAATCATCGGTATTGATGCGACGGACGCCTGTCTCGTGAGTGCGAAGACAGGGCTGGGCATTGAGGACGCGCTGGAATATCTGGTGGAGCACATCCCATCGCCGGAAGGCGATCGTGAGATGCCGCTGCAGGCGCTGATAATCGACAGTTGGTTTGACAACTACCTGGGTGTGGTCTCCCTCGTGCGGGTAAAGCACGGTGTTCTGAAACGCCGCGATCGGATTATCACCAAAGTAACTGGCAAGCAGCATCAAATCGACGGGCTGGGGATCTTTACCCCGAAGCGTGAGGCCAGGGAATACCTGCAGGCGGGTGAGGTCGGCTATGTTATCGCTGGCATCAAGGACATTCACGGGGCCCCCGTGGGCGATACCCTCGTGCACGCCAATATGCCGGATGTGCCCGCACTACCGGGTTTCAAGAAGGTCAAACCACAGGTTTATGCGGGAATATTTACGGTCTCCTCAGATGACTACGAGGATTTTCGTGATGCGTTGGCAAAGCTCACCCTGAACGACGCCTCCCTGTTCTTCGAGCCGGAGGTTTCGGACGCGCTGGGGTTTGGGTTCCGTTGTGGGTTTCTTGGCATGCTGCACATGGAGATCATTCAGGAACGACTTGAGCGGGAGTACGACCTCGACCTGATTACCACTGCGCCTACAGTGGTCTACGAGGTGCGCAGAAAGAACGGGGAGCTAATGCGCGTTGATAATCCCTCGGCACTTCCGGATGTATCCGATATCGAGGAGATGCGCGAACCCATCGCCCGCTGCAACATCCTTGTGCCCCAGGAGTACCTGGGCAATGTCATCAGTTTGTGTGTGGAAAAACGCGGCGAACAACGCGACATGCAGTTTCTGGGTGCGCAGGTTTCGCTCACCTACGACATACCCATGGCGGATGTAGTACTGGATTTCTTTGATCGGCTGAAGTCCGTAAGCCGTGGTTACGCTTCTCTGGATTACGGCTTCGAACGCTTTGAGGCGGCGAGTCTCTCCCGTCTGGATGTGTTGATCAACGGTGATCGGGTCGATGCGCTGGCGATAATCGTGCATCGGGACCATATTCAGCATCGCGGGCGGGTGCTGACGGAAAAGATGAAGGAGCTTATCCCCCGGCAGATGTTTGATGTGGCGATCCAGGCAGCAGTGGGTGGCAAGATAGTGGCGCGTCAGACCGTTAAGGCCCTGCGCAAGAATGTCACCGCCAAGTGTTACGGTGGTGACATATCGCGCAAGCGCAAGCTGCTCGAGAAGCAGAAGGCCGGTAAGAAGAGAATGAAACAGGTGGGCAATGTGGAGATACCGCAGTCGGCATTTCTTGCGGTGCTCAAAGTTGACTAGGGCCCCATGAAGCTGGAGCCAAGGCAGAGTGAACGCCCGGCCCTGGCCGGGCCCGGGCCGAACAAACAACGACTTAAGGTCGATTAAGGGAGCGCATGTCACTAAATTTCCCCCTCATTCTTGCACTGCTGGTTTTTGGCACGGGTTTGATCTGGCTGGGCGATAGGCTCATGCTGGCGCCCCGTCGACAGCGCGCGCTGGCGGCGCTACAAACGCGTTACCCGGGCTGGGCCGAGGGAAGCAGCAAGGACGCAAAGGCCTTTGCCGTCGCCGTCGAAAGTCTCCCGGTGGAGCCCACGGTCGTCGAGTACTCACGCTCGTTTTTTCCGGTGCTGGCTATAGTGTTTGTGCTGCGCTCATTTATCGCCGAGCCCTTCCAGATACCATCCTCCTCCATGGTGCCTACCCTGGAGGTTGGTGATTACATTCTCGTTAACAAATTTGTGTACGGCATACGACTGCCGGTTCTGCGCACCAAAGTGCTGGGTATAAAGGAGCCGCAGCGGGGTGATGTGATGGTGTTTTTCCCACCACACATGAACGACACCTACTTTATCAAGCGTGTGATCGGCCTGCCGGGTGACGAGGTGTCGTACCGGAGTAAGCGTCTGTACGTGAATGGCGAGCCGGTACCCTTTGAGCCGCTTGCCGTTATCCCTGATGGCCGCAGCCGCTATCAGATGGGGCTCGCTGAGTTTGGCGGCAAACGCCACCTGCAGCAGGTCAACCTGTCCAGGCCAGGTCGTGATTTCACTGTCAGGGTCAAGCCCGGCCACTACTTCATGATGGGTGATAACCGCGATAACAGCAGCGACAGTCGTGTTTGGGGGCAGGTCAGTGAACGGGATATAGTGGGCCACGCGTTTGCGATCTGGATGCACTGGGATTCTCTGTTTAGCCTCCCCAGCTTCAGCCGCACCGGAAGTATTGAGTGAATCCCGCGCGGGGCGGGAGCAGTGTGTTGGGAGCAAGATCCATGAGGGCACTTGGGCATCAGAAGGGAATGGGTATACTCGGTCTGCTGATAATAGCGGTCATGGTCGGGTTCTTTGTTATGTCGGCGATACGCATTGCGCCGGGGTATTTTGAGTACCTGTCAGTGCGCGATATCGTGATTCGAGTCGCCGGAGAGTACCGTGAGGGAGAAACCACGATCGCCGATATTCGCCGATCCCTGGCGGGCTATTTTAATACCAACCAGGTCAAGGGAATTGACTATCGCGAGGTTGATATCGTTCGCGATGAGGGTCAAACCATCATCAATTCCAGCTATGAGGATAGGATTCCTCTACTCTGGCGAATCGATGCTGTTGTGAAGTACGACGATCTCGTTTTTATAGCGGGTGAGGACTATAGCGACTGAACTGCCCCGCCGGCTCCCCATTTTTCCCGTGGACGCAAACGACTGGCTGTGTAGGCATATGCTGTGCAGATTGGACGACGCGCAGCTTTTGCAACAGGCCCTGACGCATCGCAGCGTCGGCAAACGCAACAACGAGCGTCTCGAGTTCCTGGGCGACGCGGTATTGGGTTGTGTGATCAGCGAGCTGCTGTACGAACGTTTCCCCGACGCCGATGAGGGGCAGCTTAGCCGCCTGCGCGTAGCGCTCGTCAAGGGCACTGCACTGGCTGCGGTGGCCAGGGAGATTGATCTCGGCGAGCAGTTGCGCCTCGGTAGCGGTGAGCGGCACGGTGGTGGTAGACGTCGCGATTCCATTCTGGCCGATGCGCTGGAAGCGGTAATTGGTGCGGTGGTTCTTGATCAGGGTATAGCGGTCTGCAGCAAAGGGGTTCTTCATCTCTTTCGCAGCAGGCTGGAAAACAGCTCGCTGGATACGGTTCGGAAGGACCCCAAGACACGGCTACAGGAGCACTTACAGGGCCTGGGCAGACCACTTCCACGCTACGCCCTGGTCGAGCATCGAGGCGAAGATCATGAACGGGTTTTTACTATGGCTTGCATGTTGGACGATGGTCCTGAAGAGGTTAAAGCGGAGGGCGCCAGCCGCCGCACGGCCGAGCAGGTAGCCGCCGAAGGTATGCTCCAGCGGCTGGGTGCGCTGTGAGCGAAGCGGCGCGTTGTGGGTACGTGGCGATTGTGGGGCGACCCAATGTGGGGAAGTCCACGCTTCTCAATCACCTGATCGGACAGAAGCTGTCCATTACGTCCCGGAAGCCGCAAACCACCCGGCATCAGGTGCTCGGGATCAAGACTACGACCGATGCGCAGCTGTTGTTTGTCGACACCCCGGGTATTCACGGTGGCGAGGAGCGCGCCCTGAATCGTTTCATGAACCGCACTGCCGGAGCCGCTGTTGCTGGCGTTGACGTAATCGTCATGGTGGTGGACCGGGCTGAGTGGCGTGACGACGACGAGCGGGTCTTGCGTAGCTGCATGGCTGCGGGTACGCCGGTGATACTCGCTATTAACAAGACAGACCTTGAAAATGACCGTCACGAACTACTCCCGGCGGTGGAACGTCTCAGCGCCATGGCTGACTTCGCGGCTGTGGTGCCCTTGTCCGCGCTCGGTGGCTACAACCTCGACGCCCTCGAAGGGGAAATTGTCAGTCGCTTGCCCCAGAGCCCATTCCTTTTTGCTGAGGACGAGATCACAGATCGCAGCCAGCGCTTCCTGGTTGCTGAAATCGTGCGCGAGAAAATAACCCGCCAGCTCGGGGATGAGCTGCCCTACGCCGCCACTGTTGAGA
>JBLIIW010000139.1:0-10224 GCA_047635315.1 Halieaceae bacterium
TATTGAGCGCGATCAGGGTCCGCTGGACGGGCCGGCAGTAGCACACGTTTTTCGAGAAATCATGTCCGCCTGTCTGGCGCTGGAAAAGCCCTTGCAGGTCGCCTACCTCGGTCCCGAGGGCACCTTTACCCAGGCCGCGGCACTGAAACACTTTGGTCATGCGGCGGTTTGCGTGCCGCAGGTGACAATAGATAGCGTATTTTCCGAGGTGGAATCCGGCCACTGCAATTACGGCATAGTGCCCGTGGAGAATTCCACGGAGGGCATGGTCAGCCGCACGCTCGACAGCTTTCTGGACTCGCCGCTGAAGATTGCGGGCGAGGTGGAAATGCGCATCAGTCATCACCTGCTGGTGGCGCCGGGCAGTGTCGATACCCCCTTGACCCGCATCTGCGCGCATGAGCAGGCGCTGGCCCAGTGCCGCAACTGGCTTGATACCCACTGGCCCCGCGTGGAGCGCGTGGCCTTGAGCAGTAATGGCGAGGCCGCCCGTATCGCGGCTGAAACACCCGGAACGGCGGCGGTTGCCGGCGTGATGGCCGCGGAGGCTTACGGTCTGGTGGCGCTCGCTGAGCATATTGAGGACGCCGCCGATAACACCACACGATTTTTTGTGGTCGGTCGCAGCGAGGTGCCGCCCAGCGGCAGGGATAAAACTTCCATCGTGGTCTCCAGCCGCAACAAGCCGGGCGCGCTTTTTACCCTGCTCGACCCCTTTCGCCTGGCGGGTATCAGCCTGACACGCATCGAGACGCGACCCTCGCGCACCGAGCGCTGGGCCTACGTTTTCTTTATTGAGTTTGAAGGGCATCTGCAGGACCCCCTGGTCGCGCGGGTAGTGGCGGAACTCGAGGAACAATCGATCTTGCTGAAGCCTCTGGGATCCTATCCCATGGCCGTGCTTTAGGCTTGGACCTGTGCGAGACGAGAGCAACAGCTACCGCGTGGGTGTGATCGGACTTGGTCTCATTGGAGGCTCTCTTGCCCTGGGCCTCAAACGCGCCAGCTTTGCCAGCCGGGTCACCGGCTACGACATAGATCCGCAGGTGCCGCCGCGCGCTGTGGAATTTGGCGTTATCGACGACTACGCGGGGTCTCTGGCGGGCCTGCTGGAGCGGGTGGATGTTGTGGTGATTTCGGCGCCGACCCTGGCGTCAGAGCGCGCGCTGCGGGAGATATTTGTTGAGCTGGCGCAGACACCGAGGGATATCTGGATTACCGATGTGGCCAGTGTGAAGGGTCCTCTGTGCGCGGTTGCTGAGGCTGTGGAGGGAGATCTCGGGGGGCGCTTTATACCCGGCCATCCGATTGCCGGGTCTGAGCGCTCGGGAGTGGGTGCCGCAGACGCGGGACTTTTTGTCGGGCATCGGGTGGTGCTGACACCGACATCCTGTTCGATGCCCGCGGGCGTAGCGCTCGTTTCCCTCATGTGGGAGGCACTCGGCGCGGCGGTTGTGCAGATGAGCGTGGAGGAGCACGACCGTGTGCTTGCGGCCACCAGCCATCTGCCGCACGTACTGGCGTATACCTTGGTTCAGGCGCTCGCCCAGTCAGAGGAGAGCAGCGATATATTCCGCCTTGCCGCAGGCGGTTTTCGGGACTTCACCCGCATTGCTTCCAGCGACCCGGTGATGTGGCGGGATATTTCCCTGGCTAATTCCGCGGCGCTAGTGCGCTGGATAGATGTGTATAGCGAGCGTCTTGGTGAGCTGCGATCGTTTATCGACCAGGGTGACGGAGTCGCCTTGGAGCAAGTATTTTCCGATGCGAAGCGGGCGCGCGATGATTTCGCCCAAAGCCTTCCGGCCAGGCCGGGTCGCAAGGCCCCCAAGAGGAACTGATCCATGCATTACAGCCTCAGTCCCGGCGGAACCATTGTCGGCGAAGTACGAGTTCCGGGAGACAAGTCCATCTCGCACCGCTCGGTCATGCTCGGCGCAATCGCCGAGGGCTGCACGCAGGTGAGCGGGTTCCTCGAGGGCGAGGACGCGCTGGCAACCGTGGCAGCATTTCGGGCCATGGGGGTGGAAATTGAGGGCCCCAGCGCCGGACGTATGAAAATCCATGGCGTGGGCTTAAAGGGTCTGAAAGAGAGCAGTTTGACCCTGGATATGGGGAATTCGGGTACCAGCATGCGCCTGCTGGCGGGCCTATTGGCGGGGCAGGTTTTTGACAGTGAACTCAGCGGCGACGCGTCCCTTATGCGTCGACCCATGCAGCGCGTTATTACACCGTTGCAGCAGATGGGTGCGCACATTGAATCGGCCGCGGAAGGGCGACCGCCCTTGCGTATTCGCGGTGCGCAGGCCCTGCGCGGTATTCACTACGACCTGCCCATGGCCAGTGCGCAGGTGAAATCCTGCGTACTGCTGGCCGGTCTGTTTGCCGAGGGCCGCACATCGGTCAGCGAGCCCGCGCCGACGCGTGATCACACGGAGCGGATGCTGCGCGGCTTCGGCTACCCGCTAATCCGGGAGAACGGGATTGTGGGCCTGTCCGGCGGGGCGACCCTGAGTGCCTGCGCGATAGATGTGCCCGCCGACATTTCCTCCGCTGCGTTTTTCCTTGTTGCGGCCTCCATCGCTCCCGGTTCCGAATTGCTACTCACTCACGTTGGCGTGAATCCCACGCGCACGGGGGTCATCAGCATTTTGCTCCTCATGGGCGCCGACATTACTCTGCTTAAGGAGCGCGAAGTTGGCGGTGAGCCCGTGGCGGACATTCTGGTGCGCCATGCACCCCTGCGCGGTATTAACATCCCTCGCGAGCTTGTGCCGCTGGCAATCGATGAGTTCCCTGCGCTGTTCATCGCCGCCGCCTGTGCCGAGGGGCGCACAGAGCTTCGCGGCGCCCGTGAGCTGCGCGTCAAGGAGAGCGATCGCATTGCCAGCATGGCCGAGGGGCTGAGCACTCTGGGCATTAAGAATGAAGTACTCGAGGACGGTTTGATTATCGAGGGCGGACGACTTGGCGGAGGCACTATTGGCACCTTCAACGACCACCGCATTGCAATGGCTTTTGCCATTGCAGCCCTGCGCGCGGAGGAAAAGATCCAGGTCCTCGATTGTGATCACGTGGCGACATCTTTCCCCGGATTCGAATCGCTGGCGCGGGGACTGGGGCTGCAGATTATCGCGCGGGATGACGAAGTCTGATGGTGCCGATAATTACCGTGGATGGTCCCGGCGGGGCTGGTAAGGGAACACTGTCCTACAGCCTGGCGCAGTGCCTGGGCTGGCACATGCTCGACAGCGGTGCGCTCTATCGCGTCACAGCCCTTGCGGCATTGCGCGCGGGACTTGCGCTGGAGGACGAGGAGGCGGTTGCCCTGTTGGCGGGCGAATTGCCGGTAGTCTTCCTGCCAGCGCCTGAGGGCCTCACCCGTGTGCTGCTCGATGGCGAGGACATCAGCCTGGCCCTGCGCAGCGAAGACTGTGGTTCAGCGGCCTCGCAAGTGGCCGGCCTGAGTCGGGTGCGCGATGCATTACTGGGCCGCCAGCGCGACATGGCGCAAGCGCCGGGACTGGTAGCGGACGGGCGCGATATGGGGACCGTGGTCTTTCCACAAGCACCCCTGAAAATATTCCTCACCGCCAGCGCCCAGGCACGCGCCGAGCGGCGTTTCCGTCAGTTGAAGGGCAAAGGTGAAGATGTTACCCTCGCGCGCCTTCTGGATACCATCAAGGAGCGAGATGCGCGTGATATTAGTCGTGCGCAGGCGCCGCTGGTGCCCGCTGACGATGCGATTGTGATCGATAGCACCGGGGTGGGCGCACAGGGAGTATTGGATACGGTGATGGCGCAAGCCTGCGAAAGAGCGTTGTTGTAGTAGCCGCGCGCGAGGCTGCGTAAGGCGGACTGCCAGCGCTGCTGGCACTAACGCAAAAATCACCACATAGAAGAAGAGAAAAAGGCAAGGCAACAAAGCTTAAGAGAGTTAAGCGTAGTTAGTAGTTAGTAGTAGTTAGTAGTAGTTAGTAGTAGTTAGTAGTAGTTAGTAGTAATAGAGTAGTGGCAACGAAAAGGCGGGAAAGGGTCGGCTGAAAAGCCTGTAGTCCCTCCCGTCAGATGCCATCGGCGAGGCGCGATTTCCAGTCAAGCAACGCCGTAGGCTTACTTAAAACATGACCCGTTCCGGCTGGAGGATCGGGGGGCGCAATGCGCCACTAAACCAGGCAGGTAATGTGTAATGAGCGAATCGTTCGCTGATCTTTTTGAAGAAAGCCTAAAAACCGTAGATATGCAGCCCGGTGCCATCGTCACAGGCGTTGTTATCGATATCGACAATGAGTGGGTCACCGTTCACGCGGGCCTCAAGTCCGAAGGCGTCATTCCCCGCGAGCAGTTTCTCGACGCAGCGGGCGAGTGCAACCTGAGTATCGGTGATGAAGTTCAGGTGGCGCTGGAAACCGTTGAAGACGGTTTTGGCGAGACCAAACTGTCCCGCGAAAAAGCCAAGCGCGCCGAGGCCTGGAAAGATCTCGAAGCCGCCTTCGCTGCGGAAGACGTGGTCAAGGGCGTTATCAACGGCAAGGTCAAGGGTGGTTTTACCGTTGATATCAACACCATCCGTGCATTCCTGCCCGGTTCGCTGGTGGATGTTCGCCCCGTGCGCGACACCGCACATCTCGAGGGCAAGGAACTTGATTTCCGGGTCATCAAGCTGGATCAGAAGCGCAACAACGTAGTCGTTTCGCGTCGTGCGGTTATGGAAGAAGCCAACAGCGTAGAGCGTGACGCGTTGCTGGCCAATCTGCAGGAAGGACAGTCCATCAAGGGCGTGGTCAAGAACCTGACCGATTACGGCGCCTTTGTTGATCTGGGTGGGGTTGATGGTCTTCTGCACATCACTGACATGGCGTGGAAGCGCATTAAGCATCCGTCTGAGATCGTTGAAGTTGGACAGGAACTGGATGTCAAAGTGCTCAAGTTCGATCGCGAGCGCAATCGTGTTTCTCTGGGTCTCAAGCAGCTTGGGGAAGATCCCTGGGTTGAGATCACCCAGCGTTATCCAGAAGGCAGTCGCGTTATGGCGCGGGTCACCAACCTCACCGATTACGGCTGTTTTGCGGAAATCGAGGAAGGTGTCGAAGGCCTGGTGCACGTGTCGGAAATGGATTGGACCAACAAGAACGTCCATCCGTCCAAGGTTGTACAACTCGGCGACGAAGTCGAGGTTATGGTTCTGGATATCGACGAAGAGCGCCGCCGTATATCCCTGGGTATCAAGCAGTGCCAGCAGAACCCCTGGGACGCATTTGCCGGTGGTTTTGGCAAGGGCGATCGCATCTCCGGCGTTATCAAGTCGATTACCGACTTCGGTATTTTCATCGGCCTGGAAGGCAATATCGATGGCCTGGTTCACCTGTCCGACATCAGTTGGAACGAGACCGGTGAGGAAGCCGTGCGCAGCTATAAGAAGGGCGACGAGATCGAGACAGTTATCCTGTCCATCGACCCGGAGCGTGAGCGCATCTCCTTGGGCGTCAAGCAACTCGAAGACGATACCTTTAGCAGTTATGTTGCGGAAAACGATCGCGGCACGATTGTGACCGGGGAAGTCACCGAAGTGGACGCCAAGGTGGTGACCATTAAGCTGATTGAAGAAGTCGAGGGTACGCTGAAAGCGTCTGATATCAGCCGTGAGCGCGTTGAAGATGCGCGCAGTGAGTTCAAGGTGGGTGATTCGGTCGAGGCAAAGATTATCTCTGTCGACCGCAAGAATCGCACGCTGGCCCTGTCCATCAAGGCCAAGGACTTCGAAGACGAGAAGGAAGCCGTCAAGTCGCTCAAAGACCAGGACGCAACCTCTTCGCCCGGTACTATCGGTGATCTTATCAAGGCGCAGATGGGCGGTAAGTAACCGTTCTGCGGAGGGGCCCCTCGCGGGTCACCTCCGACCAGTCAGGGGCCCCTTGCGGGCCCTTTTTTATGCGCCGCCTTTGGGTTTTGCACGCTCTTGTACCCTGGCGTTTGCAGTTGAGCGCTGGGGCATAGCCCTTTAGATGATAAATTTCCCATATAAAATAGAAAGTTGCGTCACTTAATGGAAGCGTCCACAATATCCCTTGGTGTAAGGAGGGGCTCCCTGGCAGGACGGGCAGCCGCACAGGCTGGCCGCTACGTGAGGATTTTCGGAACATGACCAAGAGTGAGCTGATTGAGGCGATCGCACTGAAACAGGCGCAGTTGTCTACCAAGGATGTGGAACTGGCGGTCAAGACCATTATCGAACAGATGTCAGAGTCCCTGAGTACCGGAGGCCGCATCGAAATTCGCGGTTTTGGCAGCTTTTCCCTGCACTACCGCGAGCCGCGCCGCGGCCGCAACCCGAAAACCGGCGATACCGTAGAGCTGACCGGCAAGCATGTGCCGCACTTCAAGCCCGGTAAAGAACTGCGCGATCGCGTCAACCTTGGCCTACAGGCCGGCTACTGATCCGGACGCGACCTGATGATGGGGTTTTTCCACAAACTGCTCGCTTTGATGCTCGCCATCGCTATGGCTGCGGTCGGTGTCTTGTTCGCTTTGCAGAACTCGGATCCGGTTCCTCTCGACGTACTGGTTGTCACGTTATCGCCACGCAGCCTGGCGCTCTGGGTACTTGCCGCACTGGCGATCGGCGGGATCCTTGGCCTGCTGCTGTCCTCCGTTGCCATACTGCGCCTGCGCACGCGGCTGATCGCGGCGCGCCGGCAGATTGCCCGGGCGCAGTCCGAACTGGACCGCCAGCGCAGCACGAGCCTGGTGACGCGTGAATGAGGCACTGGTTTTTGCGCTCCTTTTTGCGGCGGTAGCCTGCGGCTGGTTTCTTGGTCGCCGTGGCAGAGGTTCCATGCCCGCAGGGACCCGGCGACTGCCGGGGCAGTATTATCGGGGCCTGAATTACCTCCTGGATGGTCGACCCGATGGCGCTGTTGATCATTTCATCAGCGCACTCGAGGTCAATAGTGAAACCCTTGAGACGCACATTGCTCTCGGCAACGTGCTGCGTCGGCGCGGCGAAGTCGACCGGGCTATTCGTCTGCACCAGAACTTGTTGGCGCGGCCCAATCTGCCGCGTGATCAGGCGCATATCGCGCATCTTGAGCTAGCTCGCGACTATATCAGTGCCGGGCTGTTGGACCGGGCTGAGCAATTGCTACTGGACCTGGTGACTGAGTCCGACCAACAGCGTGCGGTAAGTCGACAGCACCTGATCGAGATCTACCGCTCGCAGAGCGACTGGCAGAGCGCCATAGATGTGGCGAAGACCTTCCAAACCCGCAAGGCGCTGTTGCGTCCATCGACCGATACCTCCTACCTGTCGGGGCAGGCGATTCACGTCCAGCTGACACATTTCCTGTGCGAACGATCCGCGGAGATGACCGCCGTAGGCGATACGGACGAAGCGCGCAAATTGCTGCAGCAGGCTCTGGAGTACGACCCGCGCTGCGTACGCGCGTCTCTGGAACTCGGACATCTGGAGGCGGCGGTGGGCAATCACCGAAGTGCTATACAGGCGCTGCGGCAGGTTGTTGAAAAGGACGCGGACTTTCTTCCGGAAGCCGTACCGGTGCTGCGCGAGAGTCATCAGGCGCTGGCTGAAGAGGAGGCTCTGTCCAGCTACCTGCGCGAGTGCCTGGACGAGCACCCTTCGACACCGCTGATTATTGCTGTTACCGAGGATTTGATGCGCGATCAGGGGCGCGACGCGGCTTACGAGTTTCTGGCGGGCCGTCTGGCAGAGGTACCTTCCCTGCGCGGCCTGCTCCGCTTGATCCGGCTCCAGCAGTTGGGCGAGAGTGAAGCCCCGGACGCCTCTATCGCCATGCTCAGTGCCTTGCTTGACCGACTTATCGAAGACCGGCCCATCTATCGCTGTGGGCACTGCGGCTTCTCGGCAAAACATCTTCTGTGGTTCTGCCCGGGCTGCAAATACTGGGGTACTTTTCGTACCATCCGCACCACCGAGACCGAATAGGATCAGTGCCCCTATGCCCCGCCTTGACCCCGCTGTCATTGTCGCTCTTGATTACGCTGAAGAGGCTCCGGCGCTGGCGCTGGCGCAGGCCATCGATCCCGACTCCTGTCGCCTTAAGGTGGGCAAGGAGCTGTTTACGGCCTGTGGCCCCGCCCTCCTTGACAAGCTGCACACCCTCGGTTTTGACGTGTTTCTGGACCTCAAGTTCCACGACATACCCAACACTGTAGCGTCCGCCCTGCGGGCAGTCGCCGCCCAGGGCGTGTGGATGGTTAACGTCCATGCGAGCGGTGGTCGACGCATGCTGGAGGCGTCAGTCGATGCGCTTGCGGGGCTGCCAAAAGGCCCGCGGTTAATCGCTGTCACCGTACTTACCAGCATGGATCAGGCGGACTTTGCAGAGCTGGGCTACGCGGAGTCGGTGGAAGCTCGGGTGCAGCGACTGGCGCTGTTGACCCGGGACTGCGGACTGGACGGCGTGGTTTGCTCCGCCCGGGAGGCGTCCCTGTTGCGCCGCAGCTGTGGCCCGGAGTTCACGTTGGTCACGCCGGGAATTCGCCCGGCGGGCAGTGCCACCGATGACCAGCGCCGCGTCCTGACGCCTGAGCAGGCGATTGCAGACGGCGCCAGCTACCTGGTTATTGGTCGCCCGGTGACGCGTGCCCAGGATCCGGCGGCGGCCCTGACGGCGATCAATGCTTCTCTTTCCATCATCAGCTGATATTTTTCCGGCAATTTACTGCGCGGCGCTGCCCTTAAGTGCGTCCGCTGCTAGTGTGTATGTGCGAGTGGCAGCAAGGACGCTGCGTTAACGACAAGGAGATCGCACTATGCACAATCACAGTTCCACAATTCCCAGTAATTTTTCGAGCAGGCTCAAAAAAGCGGCGAGCACATCGGCCCGTGGGCGGATCGGCGTTGGCAGTGAGCGCAAGGCGCGCCGCTTGAGCCGCGGTTTAAGCAGAGTGCTACTTCCCCTGTGCCTGCTCGGCGCGGGGGTGGCGATGGCGCAGCAGCAGGATGCCGCGCTTAGCGCGGCGGATCAGCTGTCACTGCCCGTCGAGGAGGTCGCAGCGCCGATTAATATCAACCTGGCGGAAGCACAGGCGCTCGCGGCGGGTTTGACCGGCGTGGGTGCCAGTAGGGCCGAGGCGATTGTTCGCTACCGCGAACAGTTCGGTCACTTTGAATCGGTGGAAGAACTCGCGGAAGTACAGGGAATCGGTCTGTCCACAGTGGAGCGTAATCGGGCACGCATTCGCCTGCACTGATCAACACCCATAGGGCTCTGTAGCGACGGGGTGTGAGGGCCGACCTGCGCCTGGCAGTGTGTCGACGCCGGGGTGGCCCTTTATTTTTTCTGCTTTAACGCTCACCATCGCGCGGCGACAGTGAGAAGGGGAGTTTTCGGGCGCGTGCATTGCCTTGTTACAGGTGCCAGTGGCTACATTGGTGCTGTGTTAGTGCCCGCTCTGCGGGCTGAGGGTCATTGCGTTACGGCGCATACCAACACCCGCGCTGCGCCTTCGGAGGCCAATTTCTCCCTGGTCGGTGAACTCGATTCGGCCGCGCTGCTGGCGGCGCTGGATGGGGTGGACGCAGTGATTCACATGGCGGCGATAGCGCATCAGCGCTCTACGGCAGCTGCCTATCAGCGTATCAACGTCGACGCCACTCTGGGCCTGGCCCAGCATTCAGCGCACTGTGGCGTGAAGCGTTTTATTTTCCTGAGTAGTGTCAAGGCAGCGACGGCGCAGGGGCGTGCTGAGCGAGGAGTCGCTGCGGGTAGTGAGTTGCGGCCAATGGACTACGCGGGGTCGAAGTGGGCGGCGGAGAAGGGTCTGCAGGCGCTCTGCGAAGGGGCGTCTATGTCCCTCGGCATCGTGCGCCCTGCACTTGTCTATGGGCCCGGCGCATTAGGCCATCTGGCGTGGTTGCGGCGCTGGGTTAATGCGCGGATGCCGGCCCCACCGGTGGGCGGGGGGCGTGCCATGATTGCCCGTACGGATCTTGTTGCTTTGCTGGTCAGGCTGCTACAGGCGGAGTCAGGGCCACATCCAGTTACCCTCACCGACGGGGAGCACTACAGCGTCCGGCGTCTGCACACTGCGCTGTGTCGCGGCCTCGGGCGGCAGCCCCTACTGCCTTCGCCGCCCGCTACCCTGTGGCATCTGTCGGCCGACGCGCTGGACCTGCTGCGCGGGGAGCCGCGCGGCAGCACCTGGGAGCGCCTGGCTGCCAGTGAGCCCTGCAAGAGCAGC
>JBLIIW010000140.1:0-10149 GCA_047635315.1 Halieaceae bacterium
AGTCATCGGATCGATTGTATGGGCTTACCGGAATCAAAGTACGCGACTTGCCTTGAAGAAACCAAAGAGACTTATGTGCACTACGAAAGAAAGGTGCGTGCGCTGCAATCAGAACAAGAATCAGAATCAGACTAAACGGAACAACTCATGACGATTGCGCTATTGACGGGTTCGATGAACCCATTCACTCACGGACACAAGCACCTGGTCGATATGAGTATGAGACTGTTTGATGAGTTGGTTATTGGCATTGGCGACAATCCCGACAAGAAGGCATCCGACCTGTTTACCAGTAGCGAGCGGGTTGAGTTAACCAAACAATGTGTCTCGGAGTTTGGTGACCGGGTGGTCGTGCAAACCTATAAAGGTGCAACGGTGGATTTTGCTTTGTCAATTTCTGCGACAGCCATGGTGCGTGGTATTCGAAACGGAACAGACCATGCCTATGAGGCCAGTATGACGTCTGCCAATACGTTAATGAGTGAACTCGAAGGCGGGCGCCTGATCCCGACGGTTTACTTTCAGTGTCCGCCGGCGCTAATGGAAGTGTCATCTACCAGGGTAAGGGAGTTGATTGCGCTCGGTCGAGGGCATCAAGTACTGGGGCATTACGTGATGCCGCCGGTAATTCAAATGCTGGAGACTAAACAGGTAGGATGAAAACGCAAAGGTTGGCTTGATGCCATCGCTAAGCTTTTAAAGCGAATGAATTAGCGGAACTATTTCGAGAACTAGAAACCTTGGTGGCTAGCTCCTGTCAGGTTAGGAGTGTGCCATTTCCGCTACGTTAACTTTTTGCGACCATCCCGCCAGTGATAAGGCGTGTGCTGACTATCGTGCACGGGTCATCATTAGTGTCCTGATTAAACGGATTGGAATCACAGTGAAATCGGGTAGACAGCGTGGGTATTGACGCCTGGGTGAACCCGGTAGATTCCTGGTTTGGCAGTCCGGTTTGGCAGAATGTTCCAAGGGCAGGAAGATACTGCCAAAATTTTACGGATACGCGGCTAATTCATGCTATTCATGCTATCCATGCTATCCATGCTATCCATGGGGTACACGTCATTCAGGTTAGACCAATATGCTAGCTATCAGTCGTCGTCGAATTGCCTGGTCCACTCATGCCAGTCTCGCCTGAGGTACCGCGCGAGCTGCGTCGCGAAGTGCTGCGGATCGCGATGCTGGGCGCCAGCCTGTTGTCAGCCACGGCAATCGCTTTTTCTGTTCTTCAGGGATCGGCAGTGGCGCTGCTCTGGTTGCTGGCCGGTCTGGCCTGCTGGGGTTTTGTGCTTTGGCAGTGTCACAAGCGGCTCCACCTGAACTACAGCACGGTCAACGACAGGTACTTCGCCACCCTGGGTCATGGCAATCGCATCACGCTGCTACGCGGCCTGTTGATTGCGGCGGCGGGCGGTTTTCTGACCAGCGTCCATCTAGAACTCCGCCCGTGGTTACTTTATATCCCCGCCGCGCTTTATTCGATGGCCGCCCTGGGGGATGCGCTCGACGGCTATATGGCTCGGCGCCAGCAACAGACGACGCGGCTGGGCACGGAACTCGATACCGTGCTGGACGCCTTCGGCCTGGTGATAGCCCCAATGCTTGCTGTGCTGTACGACAAGCTCCATCTCAGCTATCTGCTGGTGAGTATCGCCTATTACCTGTTTCAGTGGGGGATTCACTGGCGACAGTGTCATGGCCGGCCGGTTTATCATCTGCCGCCGAGCCAACTGCGGCGCTACCTGGCGGGGTTCCAGATGGCTCTGGTGGCCATCGCGCTGTGGCCGCCACTGCCAGCCGGTATGACACGCGTCCTTGGTATTACCCTGATGATTCCTCTGCTGCTCGGCTTTTGCCGCGACTGGCTGTATGTCAGCGGCCGACTCAGTGCAGACCGGGAGCGCGCTTCATGACCCGCAGGAACTACCCGGCCCTGTTACTGTGGTTGCTGGCGCTGGTGCTGGCCGGCTGGATACTCACGCAACTGCCCCTGAACGACATTGTGTCCCAGTTGGAGCTGCTGTCGTGGCAAAACTGGCTGCTATGGGCTCTGGTCAATATCACCATTTTGTATCTCGCAGTGAAACGCTGGCAACTGCAGTGGCAGGCACTGCAGACGCCTGTGTCTCTGACGCGCCTCTTCCGCCTGCGTCAGGCAGGCAGTGCCGTGAGTTTCCTTACCCCGGGTCCACATTTCGGGGGAGAGCCCCTGCAGTTGTATTGGCTAACCCACCATTTCGGCAAGTCACTTCGCAGTGCCGTGGCCATGTTGGGTCTGGACCGATTCATGGAAACAGGCATCAATATCGCCGTGCTGCTGGCGGGGGTGCTGATTTTACTGGGCACCTCCATGTTGCCAATACACGAGTGGCTCCAGGTATCGGCTATTCTTGCCGGGGTTCTTTGTGTGATGCTGACCGCGGCTGCGCTGATACTTCGGCACCCAGATTGGCTGTCAAGATGCTTCCGCTTTCTCGCAAAACGGTGGCGGGTCGGCGGAACAGCAGATAGCAATGAGGATCATGGCGAGAGTGATCAGGTTGGGTCGAAGTCGCAGATTGAGCTAATGCAGGCCGCCCTGTCAACGCATCAGTCTCTCCTCTGGTTGGCGTTAATGTTGTCGTTGGGAGGCTGGGGAGCATTACTGATCGAACTGACGATGCTGCTCTGTTTTCTCGGCCTTTCACCGTCACCGAAGGACATTATATTGATCATGGTGGGCATGCGATTGGCCATGCTGCTGCCTGTGCCCGGCGGCATTGGCACGATAGAGGCTTCACTGCTGTGGTCGTTCAATTACCTCGGGCTTCCCGCCAGCGCCGCCGTCGGACTAATCGCGTTGATACGCCTGCGCGATGTGTTGGTGTTGCTTATCGGATTGGGTTGTCTGTGGAGCTTTCATCGCCCCGGAATCCACAACGAGCCTGTCCCCTTAGCCAAATGACTGTCGAAACGCCGCCCAGCAGCTCTCGTTTTCCCACAGTTTCACGATCAGGGCACCGTTGCCGGGTGGGGTGATGCCGGCTAACATTTTTTCGGTCAGAATTCGGCTAAAATGCTCCAGGCTCGGGTTGATGCTGGCAAACTCCGGTTTGTCGTTCAACATGCTGTCGCGGTAATAATCCACCGCGTCTTTTACCGCTGCTTCGATCTCGACGATATCCACCAGATAGCCGTGTTCGTTGAGCATGTCACTCTCGATTCGGGCTTCCAGGACATAATGGTGGGCATGGGGGCTGTTCTCATCGCCCCAGTCCCCTCCGATGAGGTAATGGTTGGCGATAAAATCCTGGGTGACGGCAACGGTATACATAGGCTTCCTGTTACTCCGGATAATGGAATAGTGGCTGCACGATGCCGGATTGTTCTTCATGCAGTTGCTTGTAGAGTGCTCCGGCCTCTTGCAGCCTTAAGGTGTGCGTGATGAGCTGCGTCGGGTCGATGCGTCTAATCATATCCCACGCGAGCTCGAAACGGCGTAGTTTATCCCAACGTCCACTCAGCTCGGGTGCCACGGTACTGACCTGGCTGGTGATCAGTTGCAGGCGGTTACGATGCGCCTTACCGCCCAGATCCACTGACACGGTCTTGTTGCCATACCAGCTGCCGATAACGATGCGACTGGTATAGCCACTCAGGGCGATGGCCAGGTTGAGTGCTTCCGGGTGTCCGCTGACCTCGTAGATCAGATCGGCGTCGGCCACTGCCGGCTCTAGGTGAGGATAAAGTCCAGCGCCATCGATCGCCTCATCCGGGCTGTAGAGCGACTGCACGCCCATTTGTCGGGCCAGATTCTGGCGGTGGGACTGTCCTTCCACCGCAATCAGTGAAGCCAGGGGATGCCGTGCCAGCAAGCCTGATAAAAGCAAGCCGACCACGCCCTGTCCTAGCACCACGACCCGCTCGCCGATCATGGGCCGTCCGTCCTGTATCAGGTTGACGGCCGTTTCCATATTGGGGAGGAACACAGCGGCCTGCGCGGAAAGATCATCCGGCACCGCAATGAGTTGCTCCGGGCGGGCAAGAAAGTGGCTGGCGTGCGGCTGAAAGGAAAAGACCCGCCGCCCCCTCCAGACCGGATCGACTCCATCTCCTGTCTGCTGCACTACGCCGACACAGGCATAGCCGTATTGCACCGGGTACCGGGAGGGTTGCTGCAGAGATTCCAATGTACTGTCCAGCGACATTTCCCCGGGCAGTTGTCCCCGGTAAAGCAACAGCTCAGTGCCAGCGCTTACTGCGGAATAAAGGGTTCGCACCCGGACTTCGCCCGGTCCCAGTGCCTTCAGGGGCACGTTACGCACCTCGACCTGGAAAGGGGCGGTGAACCAGAGTTGCGACGCTGTGCTGGTACCCGAAGCCTCAGTCATTAGTAAGGTTCGGACCCGGCTTCGTCGCTGAAGCGAAGCCTGCCCCATACAATCAATTCGTTCCCTAGCTGCCGGCTTTGCAACGACGCGATGCGGGGAAGGGACATCATATCCGTGCCGATGGCGTTATATCCCCCAACAAATACCGGGGCTACGGTCAGCACTACGGCGTCGGCCAGACCCGCTCGCAAGAATGCCGTGATAACGGAGGCCCCGCCCTCTACCATCAAGTTACTAATACCGCGCTCATGAAGAACTTCCAGCGCTGTATGCAGATTGACATGACCCGCTTCGTCGCCGGGCATAACAATTAGCTCGCAATCGCTGCGATCCGGAGCCGCCTCCCGAGTCGTCAGTACCCAACAGCGTTGCTCGCCGTTCTGACACAGCCGGCTCGAGGCCGGCATGCGCAACTGACTGTCTAATACAATGGGTTGTGGATTCCTGCCCGCCCATTTGCGAACGGTGAGACGGGGATCGTCTGCCAGCACCGTACCGATACCAACCAGGATGCCGTCTTGCAGACTGCGCAATTGGTGCGTCATCTGCATGCTCGCATCACTGCTCAGTACCATGGCCTCGCCGGGGGCCTTGGTGATGCTGCCATCCAAGCTCTGGGCATAACTGAGCGTGACATGAGAACGTGCGCGGCCAGTACCCTTCGAGACGGCGTGAAATGCAGTCTGTTCACTGACCAGCCATTGTTCGATGTCTTGGTTGAGATTCATGGGCTTACTGACTGTTGGCTGGCGTAAGCGGTAGAAAATGATCCATACGCTGAGCCTTGGTCAAAAGGTAATCGGCACTATCGGTATTGGCCGCCACTTCAAGTGACACGCGTTCCGAAACAGTGATCCCCGCTGCTTCCAGCGCAATGATCTTGGCCGTGTTGTTGGTGACCAGACGCACCGAGGTCAGTTCCAGATTCTCCAGCATCAGTGCGGCCAGGGTATAGTCCCGTTCGTCCGCTTCGCGCCCTAGTATCAAATCAGCATCAACCGTGTCAAAACCCTGATTCTGCAGATTGTAGGCCCGCAGCTTTTCCAGCAGTCCTATGCCTGGCCCTTCCTGGCGCATATAGCGCACACCGCCTATGGCTGCTCTTGCGACCATAGCCATGGACCGGTCAAGCTGCTCACCGCAATCACAGCGCCTCGAGCCCATCACATCACCGGCGAAACATTCGGAATGGACCCGTACCAGAACGGATTCGGCACTCGCCAGATGGCCCATAAAAAAAGCAAGGTGTTCTTTGCTGTCGAGAGTATTGGTGTAGAAGCACAATTGGAAATTGCCGTATTCCGTAGGAATCCGGGTGCAGATCATACGGGTCACTTCAGGAATGGACATTGCTCACTCTGAATGCTGTTATGGCAAATTCATGGTATGTCTGGGTCATCACTATCTCAAGCCCGGTCCCCTTGTAATCTACTTACGCCACTCTTTCAGGAATGCATCAGATCACAGATGAGCATTAAATCGTTGTATTTTATCTTTCCTGGGCAACTGGATACCCCTACAGGAGGTTATCACTATGATCGCCGTCTGGTCCATGAATTGCGGCGACAGGGGGTGAGTGTTGAAACTATCGCGCTGTCAAAAAAGTTCCCCTTCCCCGACTCTCTAGCCCTTGAAGAGGCACGCCAGGCTCTTGCCAATTTGCCGGATGGTGCTGCGGTGATTATCGACGGGCTGGCCTTCGGCACGTTAGACAAGCTTGCCGCAGTACAGGCTAATCGACTGCGGATCATCGCTCTATGTCATCATCCCCTGGCGCTGGAATCAGGGCTTGATCCCCGTCAGCAGCAGCGTTTTCAGGCATCGGAACAACGGGCACTGCTAACGGCTCGTGCGGTGCTGGTGACTAGTGAGCATACCCGACAGATACTGATCACTCAGTTTGCAGTGCCTCCTGTCCGGGTGATTGTGGCGCGGCCCGGCACCGACCCGGTCCCATTCGCTTCCTGCAACGGTAATCCGCTTCGTCTGCTGACATTGGCCTCACTGACCCGACGCAAAGCCCATGATGTATTGATTAATGCCCTTGCGCCGCTTACAGCTCTGCCCTGGCAAGCGCGCTTTGTGGGGGGGCGTGATTTTGACCCGGCATGGAGCGAACAATTGCAGCAACAGGTGAACCGTCTGCAAATGCAGGACCGTATCCGCCTTGTTGGTGCAGTAGATGAGCTGGAGCCCGAGTTCCAAAATGCCGATCTGTTTGTCCTGCCATCACGTTACGAGGGCTACGGTATGGTATTCGCTGAAGCGCTCGCAGCAGGCTTACCGGTGATCGCAGCGCGTGCCGGTGCTGTCCCTGACGTGGTTCCCGAGTCGGCGGGCCTGCTGGTCCCACCTGATGATATAGGTGCATTGACTGCGGCACTTCACAGCCTGTTGACAAGGGAAGACCTGCGCCGACAACTTCAGGAAGGTGCCAGGCATGCGGCCGCCACCCTGCCTTCTTGGACCGATACCGCCCGGCGCGTGGCCCGCCTTATAAATGAAATAAAACTGTCATGAGCGATTTCAGCATAGATTGGCTTGATCTTCGGGAAGAGGCGGACCGACGCGCGCGGGATAGCGGCCTGCGCGAGCAGGCGGTAAAGTGGCTGCAGGACAGCCGCTTGCCTCTCCCGGGTCCCATTGTCGTCGACCTGGGTGCTGGTACTGGATCTACCCTGCGTGCGCTCGCCGTCCCCAGTCGAATGCCGTTGACTTGGCGCCTGGTCGATCACGATCAAACTCTGCTGGCTGAAGCTCGCCGCCGCCATGACAGCACAACGAGGATCGAGATTTGTGCCGCGGACCTGTCACATATCGACGAGTTGCCTTTGAATGGCGCCCGGCTGGTCACGGCCTCGGCCCTGTTTGACCTGGTGTCCGCTGAGTTTATTGAAGCCATTGCGAAAGCACTACAGACCCAATGCCAGCAAAGCGCAGTCGGGATCTATGCAGCACTGAACTACGATGGCTCAACCCGTTGGACACCCGCACATCCGCTGGATGACATTGTTCTTCTCGCCTTTAATCGGGACCAACGTCGGGACAAGGGCTTCGGACCGGCGCTGGGACCGGAAGCCGGAAACGCCATGCACAGGTTGTTTAGGCAGGCCGGCTTTGACGTTTATTCAGCCAGCAGCCCCTGGGTGCTGGACGGAGCCGATCAACACATGGTGTATGCGCTGATAACCGGCATTGCCAGTGCAGTAGCAGGTAGTCCCGGACTCGATCCCAATACACTTCAGGACTGGGTCAGGTTTCGACAATCAAAGGCGGCATCCGGCACCTGCGCAGTTGGGCATACGGACCTGTTGGCATTACCGGTATAGGGAGTCGCTGAATAGTGCGCGCGGAGCTCTGCCTTACCCTTTGCGCCTGGCATAGACATCACCACTTCCCTCTCGGGTAGCCTCTAGCGCCTGTACCATTTCGGCCGACGTGCGCCAGTGATCGAACTGCAAGCGATGCGTTTCACCCTGTGCCAGGTTGTACTCATAATTGCCCAGTTCTTCCAGACGGCGGATGCAGGCTAGTGCAATGCTAATAGTCGCCGGGATGTATTCGAAAGACAGCGCAGCGAGCGGTCGGGACAAACCCTGCAACACCGCCAGTTCGAAGCCCTCGACATCAATCTTGCAGAATCTCGGCTCGCCGTGAACTTCGATGAGGGCATCGAGCGTTGTCACCGGCACAGTTATCTCACGGTCCCATCGCACAGCCCCGAAGGAGGAGTCTTTTTGTACCTGTGATATCCAGTCCCGAGACATTGTGGTGACCGTGGGCGTGCGCGTGCTGATAAAAAGCGTGGCTTCGCCCGACTCTGCGCCAATGGCCTGTTCCAACAATGTGATCGCCGGATCCTGACCATAGCGGCGCTGGAGTGTCTGCATCAGCAACGGCTGCGGTTCCACAGCCACGACACTAGCACCTAATGCCCGCCATGCCCTCAGTCGGTTGCCAACATGGGCACCGATCTCGAAACAAAGGTCACCTGGCTGGATAAACTGCCCGTAACAACGTCGCATGCGCGACTGGCGCCCGGGAATGCCGTAATACATCAACAGCGAACGCCATAATCCCAGACGCTCCCGCCAACTTGTCAGCGCCATCAATTCTCTCCCTGATTTCCGTTTCCGAGCATTTCCAGAACCTGTTTACCTGTTTGATTCTCCGGGCTTCCCGACAGAATTACGTAAACTTGTATCTTGGTTCGAGCTTTCGTCGTTTTGTACAGATCACGATAGCCGAGTGAGGTGAGGACGTAAGCAAACTCCGGCATTGACCCTGTGTGACAGTTCCTCCCCCTCACCCAAATTGTTTGTAACCGAACGGCATTTTAGGCCTCAAGAGACTGTATTCACAAGATTAGTTAAAGCAATGAAGAATGAAGAATGAAAGATGAAGATAAGGTCATTTTAGGGGCTAATATTTATCAGAAACGTTTCGATGTTGCTTTGCTATTGCCTAACAGCAAACGTGAAGATAAAAAAATTGTTCGTCAGTATGATGGCTTTGATGAGTTGCAAGCTTGGATAATAGAAAAAGGGTCGTGTTCAATTTGACAAGCATTTTTAACCCTGCAGTGCTGGGTGCGAAAATAGACACGACCCTTTTATGTTCTCCTGCCCGGTGTTACGTCGCCGGTTCGCTCCGCCCAAACAAAAAAACCAGAGTATGAGACCTAGTATTGGCAGCAAGAGGATAACAACGAGCCAGATAACTTTTTTCGCGGTTGATGTGTTGCTTTGAATGGTTTTGATAATAGTCCAGACACTCGCAATGAGAAGTATCAGTCCGCCGATGCCAACAGTTTCTACGCTCATTGTGCTCTCTACTCGAGCTGTTAGTCCGAAACTGTACATTACATTCTGCAACGAGTGCGTCAATTCAACATCAGGAGAAAGGTAATGCTGTTGAAACCAGACCGTCATAGGAATGTCATAAAAGCGACCCGGCTGGAAGCTGCTAACACCTAAGAAATGGCGCGAAGGGTTTGCGGACTCGAAGCATAATGTGCTCAACCGAAGAACTTAACAAGTAGCACATCACAGACGGGGAATGGCTCCGAATGGCGTACTCAACGACAAGTTCGTCGTCCACCGTAATTTTCAGTTTGATCTTCGGGTAGTAGGCAACGACGTCCTCGGCATTTCAGTCTTGTTTTGTGTGACTTTTTTGGCGCCTTTTTTGGCGCCCAAACCCCGGTACTTCGTTAAATATATTTAGAAATATAGCTGACCCGTATTTGACGGTCGTTTGAGTTACGGCCAGAGCCTGCCTAAAATCATGACATAACTTTAAGGCGGCATCATTACCGCTGTTTTAAATGTGCCTGATAACGACAGGAGGAAACGTGAAACCGCAAATGGACAAAAACCGGTTGCCTGACAGAACGACAAACGCCGAAGGCGATAGTTGTCGCGTCGGGGTCGAAATTGAACTGCCAGGTGCAACACCTCATGCTATGGCTCACCTGATTGCGTCGCTCTTTGGTGGCAAAAGCATAGAACCGGCCCGGTTTGAATTCGAAATCAAAGGCTCATGCTATGGTGACTTCGAGCTTGAACTGGACTCATCCTACATGAAGGAGTTAGCTGCCGAGAAAGCTCGACAGCTAACCGAGCCCGGCCCGATTGAAGCCATCACCGTCGACCTCTTCGCTCGCGCATCAGAGTTGATGGTGCCTTGGGAAATCGTATCACCGCCTATACCGATAACCGAGCTTCACCATCTTTGCGAACTTATCGAGAAGCTAAGGGCGGAGGGGGCGCTGGGT
>JBLIIW010000141.1:0-9854 GCA_047635315.1 Halieaceae bacterium
ACTGAAGACCTGACATTTTGGCTGATGCATCAGCGGCAGGATTCTGAAAGCACCACCAGCCTGTTCCGCGCCAATATTCTGAGTCAGGGCAGCAACAAACTGAACAGTAATTACGATCGCGATACCATATCCTGGGACGGCGGTGACAACGGTGCGGGTGGGATGAAGTCCAATGGCACCACACTCAAAGTCGACTGGGATATCGGTGACTATAACCTTACGTCAATCACCTCCTACCAGGACGTGACTGACCGCTACGGTCGTGGTGACATTGACGGCGGCTTCGGTTGCCTGTTCACTTGTAGCGGCCCCGCAGGCCCCGCTAGCGACCCGTTCACACCCTTCGCATCGCCATTTGTAGTCAATGTAGACACTGGTGGTGAAATCGAACTCGATCAGCTTACCCAGGAATTACGGCTAGCCAGTAATTTCGACGGCCCCATCAACTACCAGGTGGGTGTCTTCTACTTCGAGGATGACTTTTACGGCACTGCGGCCAACCAGAGTGCCGGCGCCACGGAGTTCCTGATTGGCTCAACGGCCGCTATCGAGAACACGACCTATGCCGTCTTCGGTCAGGGAAGCTATGACTTCAGTGACCGCCTGACAGTGACTGCCGGCGTGCGCTACACAGACGACGAAAAAGACGCCGTCAATATTCGCTATGCGAACGGCGTTCCGTCTGAAGTCCTGCCGGGAATCAGCCTAGAGGACGACAATATCAGCTGGGATCTGGCCTTCTCCTATGCAGTAACCGATGAAGGCCAGGTTTACGGTCGCGTCGCTTCCGGCTTCAGGGCGCCGACTATCCAGGACCGTCTCGAAGACGACCCTGTGGTCACTACCGCTGACTCAGAAACCATACTGTCCTATGAACTGGGCTACAAAGCACAGTACGAAAGATTGCGCTACAACGCGGCGGCCTTCTACTATGTCATAGATGATATCCAGCTGACAGCCGTTGGTGGGGCCAGCAATTCAACCACTTTGTTGAATGGCGATGAGGGCGCGGGTTACGGCGTCGAGTTCGAGATTGAATACATTTTGCTCGATAACCTCACCGTTTCCGGTGGTTTCGGCTACGTCAAAACCGAGATCAACGACTCAACACTGGCGATCCCGGGCGGTGCCCTTACTACGGTCACCGATCCGCTGAACGCCGATGGCCTGGCGCTGATCGATGGCAACCCTTTCCAGCACGCACCGAAATGGACGGCTAACTTCGAGATTGACTATGTCTATCCGCTCAGTGGTGGTGACGCCGAGATTTATGCCTATTCAGACTGGAAGTTCCGTGGCGAAACCAATGACTTCCTGTACGAGAACATTGAGTACACAACGGACACGCAGTTCGAAGGTGGCCTCAGGTTTGGCTATCGCAGCCTGCAGAGTGACTACCAGCTCGGATTCTTCGCGAGGAATATCACCGACGAGGAAAACGTTATAGGCGGCATCGATTTCGCCAACCTGCTGGCTTATACCAACGAACCCCGTACCTATGGCGTTGAGGCTTCCTGGAACTTCTAGCCTGTTAGCTACACACTACACAAAGGCCCACTTCATGTGGGCCTTTGTATTTTTGGAGCACCCTCTAGCGCGTGAATATTCTTAATTGTTTGCTACCACGCTTTGCGGGCGCGCCCACCTGTGCAGGCTTCGCCTCGCTAGTGGCTACAATATGCCTTGTCGCCTGTGAGCGGAACGCGCTCCCGGAGTCGGTCACCGCGAACCCGCCAACCGCAACAGTAAGCACTCCACCACCCAATATCATTTTTCTGCTCACCGATGATCAGCGCGCAGATACCTTGTCCATCGCCGGCAATACGGACTTGCAAACACCCCATATCGATCAGCTGGCCAGGAACGGCGTGCGTTATACCAATGCTTTCACGGTTCAACCCATCTGCGCGCCGAGTCGCTTCGCGTTTCTTTCCGGGCAGTATGAGCGCACCAGCGGTCTCGGCTTTAACTCTCCCTACCAGGTGTCGGAGAGGCAGTGGTCGCAAACCTACCCGGCGCTGTTGCGACAGGCCGGCTATTTCACCGGGTTTATCGGCAAGTTCGGAGTTCAGTACTACTCGCTAGCGGGCAGTGCCGCATCCAAGTTTGATTACTGGCGTGCACATGATGGCTGGCTGCCGTTCTTCCCCAAAGACCTGGAGGACAATCCAGCAACTGCAATCTACAAAGATGCGAAGCACGAGATCACCACAGAGATCATGGGCGAGTACATCCAGGACTTCCTGCGCACACGCCCGACCGACGTACCGTTTAATCTCTCGGTCAGCTTCTCGGCACCGCACAACTCGGTGGTGTCCTCTATGTACCCGGGGGGTGCTGACCCGAACTGCGACAGCTATGCGTGTCGCGTGATGGCTTATCCCGCCAACGGCAATCCCCGCCTGGCCGGACATCCAATCTATGACTCCCTATACCGGGACGGGGCAATTCAAATCTCACCGGATACCGGTCGTGACCCCTACTACTTCATTCGCAAGGGCGTCATCGATCATCGTGCTCGGCAAAAATGGTACGCCTATAATTACGATGCGGCCCTTGAGCCCGAGCATCTGATTCGCTACTACCAGACCATCACCGGCATCGATCGCGTGGTAGGTGAACTTGTGGCGCAGCTGGAACACCTGGGCCTTGCAGACAACACGGTCATCATTTTCGCCAGCGACCATGGCCTGCTCAATGGCGAGTACGGCACCGGGGGCAAAGCACTGCTGTATGACCTGGTCGCGAAGATACCGCTGGTGCTTTACGATCCAAGGCACCCGGTCGACGAAGGGGCACGCGTGCGCGATGAGTTGGTGCTCAGCATCGATGTGCCCGCCACGATATTGTCCTACGCGGGGGTAGCGATGCCCGGCGCAATGCAAGGCACCGACCTCAATGCAGCCGATCCGCCGCGTGAGGAAGTGTTTCTGGAGAGCCTGACAGTGGCCGAAGGCAACCCCTTCATCGAGGCACTGCGAACGCAGGAATGGAAGTACGTCCGCTACCTTGAGCCCGGTGGCTGCCCGTACACGGAAGAGCAGCTTGATTTCTCTGGCCAACAGCCGATTTTTGAGCAGCTTTTTCATCTTGCCAGTGACCCGGAAGAACGGGTTAATCTGGTAGATATCCAGGAACATGCGTCGACTCTGAAGTCATTCAGGGCACGCACTCGTAGCCGCTCCGCTGAAATGACGGCGAACGGTAGGCGGCGCAAGCGTGAGCTGTCGGTTCCCCTGCGACCCACGGCAGGAGTCTATTGCTGGTAGTGCAGCCGGCAAGCCTGCATTTTTTATTAATTGCCCGGAGCGGCTGAGTGATATTTGACGATAACAAAATACTTAGCCGCCGGGCATTTGTCGGCGTATCCATGGCACTGGCGCTAACAGCGAAAGCTGGCACGACCACAATGAATGAAGACCGTCGGCCCGTCATTCTGGACACTGACATCGGTGATGACATTGACGACACCTGGGCCCTACTTATGTTACTGCGGATGCCCGAGCTGGATCTTAAGCTGGCCGTTGGCGACTTTGGCAAACCCCTGTATCGCGCTCGCCTGCTCGCTAAGCTTCTGCAACTCACTGGCCGCAGTGACGTGCCAGTGGGTGTCGGTCTTGGTCTTGCGGATGCTGCAGTGGACGAGCCCGGCCAGCAAAGCAGCTGGTTGGGCGACTACCAGCTAGATGAGTATCCGGGCGAGATCCGCCAGGACGGCGTGCAGGCAATCATCGATACGATCAAGGCATCGCCGGAACCCATGACACTGTTATGTCTCGGGCCTGTGCCCAATATCGCCGAAGCGCTGCGCCGCGATCCGAGCATCGCTACTAACGCCCACTTCATCGGCATGTACGGGTCCATCTACACGGGCTACGTCGGTGACGAGACGCCCGCGGCCGAGTACAACGTGCGGGTCGACCCGGCATCACTGCAGGCGGCATTCGCCGCGCCCTGGGAGTGCACGATTACACCCCTGGACACCTGCGGTCTTGTGGTCCTCGATGGCGAGAATTACCGTCGCCTGTATGAAAGCGACGATCCGTGGTTACTAACCTTGATGGAAAACTACCGCGCCTGGCTCCCTGGAGCACCGTTCATTGCCCCGAACCACGATATGCGCAAGATTAGTACGACCTTGTTTGATTCGGTTGCAGTTCATCTCGCCGCGAAGAGCGATCTGGTCGAAATAGAGAGACTACCCATTCGTGTAACAGACGATGGCTACACCATCGTTGACCCCGAAAACGGTCGCCCCGTTAACTGCGCCACCGCGTGGAAGGATCTGGAAGCCTTCGAGCTACGCCTGGTGAACACCTTGCTCGGTACCGCCAAGCTAACTCCTGCGGGGCTGAATTAACGGGATTTCAGCTCTCAAGCAACCGGCCCGCTCCCCCCAGCTTCGTAGCTTCATGCAATTACTCAGTCACACGGGCCTGGAAATCAGGACCTCGAAATCAACAGCAGCTTGTGCGACACCGTTTGCGCGTGATCCGAAATATTCCCCAGCCAGACCATGAGTTGGTACATGAAGATGGCGTCTACCGGCTGCAGGTCCTTCTCCAGTTTGTAGAGCCGTGCGCGCAGCTTGGTCTGCGCTTTGTCTGATCGCCGCTCAAGACGCTCAACCTCAGCAATTTTTCGCTCAACTTCTCGTGCCTCTTGTGCCGCGAAGCCGCTGCGCAAAAGATTGTGGGTGCTCGTTATCGCTTCCAGCGCAGCCTTGGTCGACTGCACGGCCAGCTCGGCGAAGCTACTGATCGGTTTGTCCAGTTTGGATGGAAACGCCATATTCCGCCCAAGCATAAGCCCGGCAATATCTTTCGCGCCGCCAGCGATCTTATCCTGAGCGGCAATCAGGTCCAGCAAATCCGAGCGGGCAATTGGCATCAGCAACCTGTGAGACATCTGCCGTCGGAGCTGCTGCTTGATATTGTCAGCGTCATCCTCTCTCGCCACAATTTTCTCCTGAATCTCACTTGCCTTATCCCAGTCGCCCTCCTGAGTCGCGGCCAGAAACAGCGCCAATGCTTCTACGATTTCGAGCACCAACTGCATGTGCTCCTGAATTGCTTCCATTGGCGAGCGCGACAGAACATTGCCCAATAGCGTACTTATAGCCATACCAACTCCTGATTTGATGCCGAAAGAGCGTTTATCTTGTCATAAAACGCTCACTAAATTGTCATAAAAATGCCACAATATTGTCACATATGCGGACAGCTGCCCGTGGACCGAGAGCTCGACGCCGGCGACAGTCGAAGCCAAAACCACAGGCAGATGCCAAGGCTATTATGCATAAACCAGCTTCTGTTAACCGCAAGGCACTTCCTCTGCTTTGCCTTTTGAGCGCTTTTAGCGGAGCCCTGCCCGCAGCAGATCAGGCTTTGCTGGATATCCTGCTGGGAAACGGCGTCATAACCCCCGCCCAACACCAGTTGCTGATGCAAAAGGAATCACTGCACAGTGAGGATATCCTCGGCCCACAGAAACAGCCCGTCCAGAAGCAACAGATTCCAGTGGAACACCTGCCGGGCCCCCTGGACCCTCAGCAGGAGGCGGCAATTGCCGAGGCCGTCGCGCGGGCACTGGAAGCAACATCGCCCGTCGTCGCAAGCCATGGCTCGCCTGGCTTCAGCCTCGCAACACGCGACGACAACTGGCAAACGAACCTGCAGTGGCGTGCGCAGTTCCGCTATAGCAATCCCATAGGGTCCGATCCGCGCCAACTGGATGACTTCGCGAACGAGGATTCCTCAAGCTTCGAACCCAGGCGCTTGCGCATGAAAATCGGCGGATATGGTTTTCAGCCCTGGCTCAAATACTACTTTGAAGTTGATTTGCAGTCAGCCCGCGATGTCGACGCAGACGCCAGCAGTTCCGGCGCACGAGTGATTGACTGGCGCATCGATGTCGCTAAGTGGGACTGGGGGGCACTTCGCATAGGTCAATGGAAGGTCGACCTCAATCGTGAACGTGTAGACTCATCAGGAAGGCAACAGTTTGTTGAGCGATCTATCGTCAACCGGGTCTTCACCGTAGACCGACAGATCGGGATACAACTGCGAGGCCACCTTTTTGAGGGCACACCTGCCGACATGCGCTATTACGCAGGTGTCTTTAACGGCGAGGGCCGCGGCGTCAAGAATGACGACGAGGGGCACCTCTATATGGCGCGACTGCAGTGGAATTTCCTCTCGCGAGACCTTCTCTGGCGACAAACCGATGTTGAGTATACGGAGCAACCCACCGGCAGCCTGGCGTTCGCGGGCTTCACTAATGAAGGCAGTTGTACACGCTGGTCGTCGTCAGGCTGCGGTAATCTGGACGGATTTCTACGGCCTGCCTTCGCAGCACCCGGACAGTACAATATCCATCAATACGTTGAGGAATTCGCCTTCAAGTACCGCGGGCTGTCGCTACAGCAGGAATACCACCAAAAGCGCATTAAGGATAACCTTAGCGGCGGCACCAGCGAACTCACCGGGCTCTACGCACAAGCCGGTTACTTCTTCCATAAGCTGATTCCCGCCTGGCCGGCCCCCCTGGAGTTGGCCGCCCGCTATGCCTATGTGGATGAGCCCAACGAGTTGGACCGCCTCTACTCAAACACAAGAAAAGAGTACACGCTCGGGGCCAACTGGTTTTTTGCCGGGCACAATAACAAACTCACTCTGGACTATTCCCATTTAACCCTTGATGACGGGCTGCTTGGCCTGGACGATTCAGAAAATCGCCTGCGTTTGCAGTGGGACATCTCCTTCTAAATCAGTCTGCGGATCAAACCATATGGGAGACGTATAGGCGCGCTCCTGATGCACCGTTTCAGCGCCATCAGGGATATCTACATTGAATCAGAATGCGTCATAAACTATCCAACGAGGCGTTAGGATCTCAAGCACGCGCGCCTGACAAAAAGTACGCTGCGGGGCATCGACATCTGGATCTGTCGAAACGGTACCGAGCTCCGCAGCCCATCACGCACGGGCCTGACCCATGGTCAACGGGGACACAAATCCGGGCGGTTTTAGCGTCAACACCCCGGTGCCAGCGGATGCAAGAATCGATTCGCTCGTCGGACCGATGAGCACGCCGGGGTTTGCCGAGGTCCCGACGGTACCCAGTACCAGCAGTCCCGCGGCGTTTTCCTCTACGGCGGCATGGACGACCGGCACCGGAGCCCCCTGCACAAGATGCGGGTAGACAGAAAGACCCTCCGGGGCAAGACTCTCAATACGCTGATAGATACGCTTGAACCACACTTCACTACTGCCGCGCTGCTGCC
This sequence comes from Halieaceae bacterium, assembly GCA_047635315.1. Classification (GTDB taxonomy): domain Bacteria; phylum Pseudomonadota; class Gammaproteobacteria; order Pseudomonadales; family Halieaceae; genus Congregibacter. Next base: position 7,286 of record JBLIIW010000141.1, read on the forward strand.
TCTGGTAGAACTTGCGATCGCTTTCGGAAAGCACCATTTCCGGGTCGTCCAGCAATTCGACACCGTAGGGCTGCCAGGCATGAATCACATGTAATTCGCCCGCTCTGGCTGCGGCCAGGGACAGAGCCGTTTCCGCCATGGTAATGGCAAACGCCTCCGCACGCGTTACCTCCTCGGCCAGCTCACGATCGAGCGCGAGCACAACATTGCCGCTCTCATCAGGGCGACCGGGATGGAGGGCCCAGACCGTACACGGACACTTGCGCATCAGGTGCATACTTGTCGCATTCAGTCCGCTGCCGGCTTCCAACTGCACGGGATCGCTGATGTGCACCACCAGATCGAAGTCCTGCTCCACCACCTGATTGACGATACTCAAAAAAGGCACGCCAACATACACGGCATAGTCGATCACCATATGTCCCGAAAAATGATCGCAGATGCGCCGCAGACGCTGGTGCGCGCGCGCTGAGCGCAACTTGCTGACCTGTTCCACCACACCGCGGCTGTCCGGCGTACGCAGCGGCGGCTCGACAATTTCGCACACAGTAACCGCCGCCCCGTGCGCTGCGGCCACGGACACAACCTGGGCCAGACACTCAGCGTCATCACACTCGGCGTAAACCAAAATATCCCGAAACTGTTTCAAAGACCCTTTCCTCATGAAGATCAACTGCATCTTGCACGCGACGGGCACGCATTGACAGTCTGGCTAGCCAAGAAAAGCTGGGCGTTTCCGCCCGGCTTTTACATCCCTGCAAACCGTCGGGGTGCGGCCAGCAGCAGTGGAGCCAATCCCGGACGAAATGACCCCGTATGAATAACGTTTTTTTGGTGGTAGAGCTGCCATGTTTGTCCATCTCCGCAACCAGATATGACCGACAGACAGACAGGCCCTACGCATCCCTCGCTAGTTCGAGTTGGAGGGGGAGGAAGCACTCATCCACAAGGAAGGTGACCGGCTGATCGTGGAGCCGATCCGTAAAGGCAGGCTGCTGGCGCTGCTAGCCCCTTGACTGAACCCCTTCTCGATATCGATGATGACCTGCCTCCACTGGATGACGAGCAGCTATGAGTGGATCCCTGGCGTCTTTACTGGATACCAACAGCCTGTCCGATCTGGTCCGGAATCCGCAAGGCGTAGTAGCAGCACAGATCACCAAGGCATGCGAGGATACTGGCTGCACCAGCATCGTTGTAGCCGCAGAGCTCCGCTATGGCGCAATCAAGTCAAACCCTGCAAAACTTGCAGAACGCATTGACATGATCCTCTCGGCACTGGAAACACCCATTGGGCCAAATGATCTACTGATTGCTGCACATGTAATCGTAAATGACCTTACCGCTGTAGCCGCCAATGTCGGGGAATTCTCCCCGGTGCCGGAGCTGAAAGTGGAGAACTGGCTACAGGCATAGTCTGCGACGCCTTCGCAAAACACACTCCGGTCGGCATTTACAATCAGGTCATTATTTACGAAATGGTTCGAGCAGCGCGGAGCCGCACAATGCTAAGACGAGAATGTTGCTCACAAGCTGTGTGTGTTAAGTGCTTTCCAACGCTCGTTGCGTTGCTGAAGATTCAAGCAAAAATCAGCAGTACTCCCAAACACGGTGGGCAGCATCAGTGCCGTGTCGGCCGTGATTGCACCAGCGCCGGTAGCGTTCGCAGAACTGGGAGTAGCCGTAGCAGCGGTTCGGATAATATTGGGTGTATTCCTCCCACAGCAGCTGCTTGGTCATGTCCGAGCGTTTCAGTTCCTGGTGGATCACCGACCAGCCTGGCATCTGGAACCGACGGGAACTGGGCGTATCCGCCGTGCGGTAATGGCCATTCCAGGCCCAGCGCTGCCGCCTTTGCCAACAGCTTCTGGATGACGCCGATTCGATTACGGTTGATCCACGTCTGCGACGTGGCCTTAACATTATGCTCTGCGCGAAACGCATCCGTCTCTTCACTCGTGCTCAGATGAAAATCCTCAACCACAAAACCTTCGCACTCGAGCAAATCTCTCACTTTGATCTCATAGGGGTAGGTATGCTTATCCATAATCATGCGATACGACATGGTTGATCTTTTATTAGCAGGCTCATTCGGCCCGCGACTTTGTTGTTGTGTAATAGTCATGATTGATATACTACATACTCCTATAGGGTATAATTGAAGGATATGACATTGGAAAAAGAAGCAACCATCAAACGGCTCAAGCGCGTCGAGGGGCAGGTTCGCGGTATTTCTCGAATGATTGAAGAGGAGCGCTACTGCATCGATATTCTGCAGCAAATGCGGGCCGTCAAATCTGCCTTCGCCAAAGTCGAAGACGCAATCCTCAAAGATCATTCAGCCACCTGCGTCGAAAGCGCGATTGCGTCGGGAGATTCGAAAGAGCAACGAAAAAAGTTCAATGAACTTATAGAGTTGCTGTCGAAAGTGAAGTCCTAGTCTCTTGGGAGAATCTCAAGAAACCGGCCTCAAACACTTGACCTATACTCCCTAGGGGTATACGATCGGTGATGATATGAGAAAATCAAAGCTACTCACTGTTGTTTTTGCTGCCGCGTTGATGCTGTC
>JBLIIW010000142.1:0-9846 GCA_047635315.1 Halieaceae bacterium
CAGAATACTCAGGAAGAGTGAGTTGCATGAGGCGACCGAGAATCTCGCCCTGAGTGACGAGGAAATTAGTGATCTGCTGAGTGAAGAACAGGCACCATCGCATTAGGCCCAACAGGCCCGGGAGTCACGGTATGAAGTCAAAGAAACTCTTGAAACGCCTCGCTGACTACCTCAGCGCAGATGAACGCACCCAGAAAAAGGAAACGAAGGCCATCAAGAAGGTCCTCAAGGCCCTTAAGGAACGGGAAAAAACGCTGAAGTTGAAACTGGCCGCGGCGGAAGACGAGGAGCGCGCGGCCGCCATACAAAGTAAGCTCGATGTCATCTATGCGCAGAGGAGCAAAGGTATTGAGCGCGTCAGGAAGCAGCGGGAGTCGGGGAAATAGGCTGCCGCACAGCCCTACGTCTGGCATCCAACTATCTTTATACTTCGGCATCGCCGGCAGTCATGAACTGCTGTAATCCAGATTCACTATGACCACCGTTCTCAGTAAGCGTGAGCTGTTCACAGACGCCCGCCAGGGAGAATTAACCTTAAAACTGCAAAATAAGAGTGCCTTTATGAAAACGAGAATTACCGAGCTGCTGGGTATAGAACATCCGATCATTCAGGGTGGGATGCACTACGTCGGCTTTGCGGAGCTGGCCGCTGCCGTGTCCAACGCCGGGGGCCTTGGGATCATTACCGGGCTCACACAGAAAACACCGGCAGACCTGGCCAATGAGATCGCACGCTGCAAAGACATGACGGACAAGCCTTTTGGTGTGAACGTGACCTTTCTGCCGGTCGTCAACGCGCCGGACTATCCGGGCATCATCAAGGTCATCATTGACGGCGGCGTCAAGGTGGTGGAGACCGCCGGGAACAACCCTGCGGAGTACCTGCCCGCGCTGAAAGAAGCGGGAATCAAGGTGATCCATAAGTGCACGGCGGTTCGTCATGCGCTCAAGGCGCAGAAAATCGGTTGCGATGCGGCGTCGGTAGACGGTTTTGAATGCGGAGGACATCCGGGAGAGGACGATATCCCTAATATGATTCTGCTGCCCCGCGCCGCCGACGAGCTGGAGATACCCTTCGTCGCTTCTGGTGGGATGGCGGACGCGCGCTCCCTGGTGGCATCGCTTGCCATGGGCGCAGAAGGCATGAATATGGGCACGCGTTTCCTAGCGACGCAGGAAGCCCCAGTGCATGCGAACGTAAAGCAGGCGATCCTCGATGCCTCAGAACTGGACACGCGATTGGTAATGCGTCCCTTTCGCAATACCGAGCGGGTACTGAACAACCCGGCCGTAGAACGCTTACTGGCGACAGAAAAAGAGCGCGGCAGCGAGCTTGAGTTTAGTGATATCGCCGCTGAAGTGGCGGGAGTTTACCCGCGGGTGATGATCAATGGTGAGGTTGATAGCGGGGCTTGGTCCTGTGGCATGGTCGCCGGGCTTATCCACGATATCCCCACCTGTGAGGAACTGATCAGCCGCATAATGGCCGATGCTGAACAAATGATCCGCCAGCGACTCAGCGGTATGCTCTAACCCGTTCTGGCACATCTACACTGCGCTTAAAGCGATTGCTAATGGCTGCATTTCTAATGCATCCCTTGACATTGTAACAATTCGTGACGCTAATCAAGGAATGTTCAGACACCCCCCGCACGAAAGGGTTGTCGATATGCTCCGCTGTACTAAACTTGAGATAGGGAGCGGCTATGTGGCGGCGCCATGCGGCGCAGCTTTTCGCTGGCACTCAAGCGATCACCCGACCTCGGCACGAGTGGCACTACAGGGAAAGAAAGCAGCCCATGAAATCATGTATTTACGGTCATGTACTCAAAGGCGCGGCACGCAACGTCCTCGCCGGCGCAGCGCTATTGATTTTGCTACTTCCCACGGCGCGCGCGGCCGTCGAGATTGACGACTCCCAGCTGTTCGTCGACTACATGTACCAGCAGTTCCTCGGCCGTCCGGGTGAAGCCGGAGGGGTTGCCTTCTGGGAGGATGAAGTCGAAGGCGGTCGCAATCCGCTCGAGGTCGTAGGGAGCTTCTTCTCAGCGTCGGAGTTCCAGGAGGACGTAGGACCGGTGGCACGCCTGTATCAGGCGGGCCTGGGTCGGATTCCGGATAGCTCGGGACTCAATTTCTGGGTCGGCAGGTATAGAAGTGGGGACAGCCTTGAGCAGATTGCTGCCAGTTTCCTTGCTTCCCAAGAATTCATTGACAACGCTGGTAGCGATCTGTCCAACGCAGAATTCATCGATCTGCTCTACCAGTTCGTACTCGGCCGTGCGGGCGAACCGGGAGGCGTCACCTTCTGGAATCAGGAACTGGCCGACGGCACCAGCCGCGGCCGTGTACTGGTCGGCTTTTCCGAAAGCCAGGAAAACAAGGAGGGTACTGCGGACCGTATTCGCGTCACGCTGCTCTACGCCGGTCTGCTGGGCCGTGCGGTAACGCCTGACGAGCTCGCCGCTGGCCTCGGCAAAGACACCCCCACGCTGATCGACCAGCTTCTGGAGCAGGGCTCCAGCGTATCCATCGCCATTGTCGGTCTCGGCGATGACATCCTGGTTACCGATCAGTCAAGCGCCACCGTAGCCGGTGTCGCCGATTCCAGCGTAGCGCTGGTCAAGGTGATCTGGGACAACAGTACCTCGGGTACCTCCGGAACCGCCGCGGGCACCGACGACTGGACGGCCCCCCTGACCCTGGCGCAGGGTGATAACAGCATCAACTTCAGCGCTCTCAACCTGCTGGGAATCGCGGCCAAGGTGGGCACGGTGCTCACCTACTTCGACGAACTCAGTACCACAACACCGCTGACACTCTCGACCAATGTGGCCTATGTAAACGAGGCGCGGGAAGTGACCTTCACCCTGGGCGTCGACGCCGCAGCCAACACCGTCGTGACGCTGCTTTCCGCTGACAGCAGCGGCGCTAACACCAATGAGATCGGCGGCATGTTCGATAATGGCCAGCTGCCGGACGAAATTGAGGGTGACGGCATCTATACGATCACCCGCAACCTGACGGCCGCCTCCACCGGAGACAGTTGCTTCCGCGCCCAGGTCGCCGACAGCCTGGGCGCGCAGTACCTCAGTGAAACCGCTTGCATCTTCGTTAGCGAGCACTTTACGAACGACAACATCGTCAATGCCGTAGACACCGGCAACCTGGTGGAAAGCCTCTTTGAGCAGGCGGACGAGGCTACGCCGGTGGACGAAGTCGCCGATAGCATCGTCGCGCAGATTGTCGACCAGCCCGGTATCGGCACGGCGGGTTCTACAGGAACCGGTTCCGTATGGTGGGTAACCGACGAGGGAATCCTCGGCGCCTACCATCCGGTACTCGCGGGCCAGAAATCCGGCAGCCGCGCCGTCGGTGAGCTACCGCCGCGCCCGGATGGCACGCCTCCCGCCGCGACCTCGCACTTCCCCGCAGCCTATCTCTACAATCGCAGCGCCTGGAGGCCCGGGGACCACAACCCGCTCCTGCAGCCGCGCGCAGGGTCCTTTTCACCCCTCGCCGAGGCGATGGAAAACCGTGTGCGCAGCACCCGCGCCGTACTGGTCAGCCCCTACATCGCCAATCCGAACGACCCGGGGAACAGCTTTGGCCTCGGGGATGACTACTTCGTGCCCTGGCAGTTCCTCAAGGATCAGCAGGCCTGCAATCTCTACGCCGCCAAGGAAGCGCTTAATAATGGCAGCATCGGCGTCGGCCTCAACGATTTTACGGACCTGTCAAGCTTTGGCTATATCCACTACTCGACCCACGGCGACAATTACTACTCGGGCCTGCTGAATCTCTGGGATGAGGCCTGGGGCCCCAATGACTTCCTCAAGGGCTCACTGTCCCAGGTAGTGCTTTTCACCGGCTTGAAAATTGCCCAGAACGGCGACGGCAGCTGGAACTTCGCTGCCTATGAGGACGACATCAAGGCCAAGCGCCTCATCATTTCCGCCGATGGCTCCATCGCCATAACCCCGGCTTACTTTGATCAGTATGTGGGCAGCCTGCCCAACAGCCTGGTGACACTCGCCGCGTGTCGTACCACCTATAACAACTCCCTCGCCAACGTGTTCCTGAAAAAGGGTGCCGGCGCGGTCTTAGGCTACACCGACTACGTATTCACCTCCTACGCTCAAAACACCACGAAGAAAGTTATCGAGGAAATGCTCAAAGACAAGACGATCCAGGAAGCCTTTGATGCCGCAACGGCTGCCTTCGGCACCAACGATGGCGGCGCGAACCCCGCGTACTTCACCCGCACCGGTGCGTCGGATCTCAAGCTCTCCGACGGGAATCTCACTAATCTGGGCTTCGAAGAAGGTGTACTAACGCCCTGGGAGAAAGACGGCGATGGTAGGGTAATAAGCCAATTGGGCGCCACCTTACCGGTAGAGGGGGTCTACATGGGCATCATTTCCACGGGGCTGGGTTTCACGGTGGACGCCGGAAGTATCGAACAGAGCGGCTGCCTGGCACCGACTGCTGCAAATCTCAATTTCAACTGGAACTTCTTCTCCGAGGAGTTCATCGAATTCTGCGACAGCTCGTTCCAGGATGCCTTCAATGTGCAGATGTGTGAGATTGATGATGGCGGTGCAGAGCAAAACTGCAGCACGCTCTTCGATACCTTCATCGATGCGCTGTGCGACTCCGTCTCGCCGGTCGATATCAGCTTCGACCAGGGCGATGTGTACAGTACCGGCTGGCAAAGCCAGAACGTGGACATCTCGCCCTTCGCGGGTAAACGAGTAGTGCTCAAGCTCAATTCCACAGACGTCGGCGACAGTATCTACGACTCCGCGATCACGGTGGACAATATTCAGGTGAGCGATTGAGGAATTGGGACTGTGACGAATCGGTTCGCAAATGCCACAAGGCCTACATCGTCACGCTGTGGGCGGCGCTGGCGGCGGGCTGCGGCGACGTGAGCGTAGCCGGGTTGCCGCGGATAAGCACCGCCGCGGGTGAACTGACGATCTTTGCCGCCGATGCGGCGGCGCGCACAGAATGCGTGGAGCAACGGGTTCAGCCAATTGCCCAGGCGTACCGGAACGGCCTGCTTCTGCGCGTGCGCGCCCGCGTCGATGCCGCACACCCGCGGTTCCGCGCGGTGGCGGAGAGCGAAAGAGCGGAACTTCTGCTGCCCGGGGGAACCCGGCTGTTTATCCCCCTGAACGACAGAATGGCCGCCGCCGTGGATGCCGACGGCGGGCATCAGCTTCTGGAGATACCGGCGAGCATCGCCCTGGTTGACTGCCCCTAGGCAAGCGACGGCCAGACGGCTATTTGTTTGCCCGGGATTATGGCGATCGCTGGGCCCAGTTAGTCAGCGCTGAGCCCAGGCCAGCTCAAACTCCCCCATCAATGGATTATTCGGTGTGACCAACGTCGCAGCGAGGTTCAGGGCGTCCGGCCCAGGGTACCATCGGGTAGCAGCCCCACTACAATAGATTGGGGGTCGCTGGCACCAGCAACTCCTGGCCAAACACCTGCAGCGAGGCGACCACCCCGGCTGGCATCCACCACAATCTATGCATTTTTGCTGCTCAGTTCGATCACAGGCTGGTCTCCGCTTCCCTGCCTATGCAGGCCACCTCGGGTTCAATCGCTCACAGCTGACACTACTCGAGGATAAAAATCCGTTCTTCCATGAGTTCCTGCAATCCTAATTTTCGCAGCACGACCGTCTTATCCCCGGCATTGGTAAAAATGATGGGCGTCATGATGGAGGGCACCCGCTCCTTGACGAAGTCGATATCAACCTCGATAAGAAGCTGCCCCTGCTCGACCCGATCACCCACTGCAACAAGGCTACTGAAGCCCTCTCCGTTCAGTTTCACCGTATCGATTCCAAAATGTATCAACACTTCCCTGCCGTCATCCGCAAGGAGTCCGATAGCATGGTTGGTCTTGAAAAGACTCGCCACCGTCCCGCTAAAGGGCGCATGAATCTTTCCATCGGCGGGCAATACGGCATACCCCGGACCCATGATCTCATCCGCAAAGGTTTTGTCCGGAACATCCGACAAGGGATGTACTTCACCCCTGATCGGGTGAGCAAAGCCCGCGCCGGAGCCCTCGATCATCGCGTCGATGGCCGTTTTAATCGTGTCCGAATCCGTGCCAAAAATGGCCTGTATATTCTCTCCGACCACCAACACCCCGGCCGCACCCAGCGCTTTGAGTTGATCCCTATCCACCAGATCGGGGTGGTCGACTGACACTCGAAGCCGTGTAATGCAGGCATCCAGTCTCTCGATGTTTGCCGCACCGCCGAAAGCCGCCACGATCGCAGCGGCCTGTTCTGATGCCGGCAACGGGGCCTCAGCGGGGCTGTCCACACCCGCCGCGCTCTTTTCTCTTCCCGGGGTTTGCAGGTCAAAGTAGTGGATCGTCGCCCTGAATACCCCGTAGTAAGCGGCGGCAACGACCGGGCCAACGACCAGCACCAGCCAGGGCTTGGTATCCATTGCGTAGTACAGCGCGTAGTCAATAAAGCCATGCGAAAAGGTGAATCCCAGCTTGGCCCCCAGCAGGTTCATGAGCAGAAAACACAGGCCGGCCATAACCGCATGGAGCCCATACAGCAGCGGTGCAATGAACAAAAAGGTGAACTCGATGGGCTCGGTAATGCCCGTCAGGAACGAGGTGAACGCGGCGGAGAGCATAAGCCCACCCACCATCTGCCGTTTTTCCGGTCGAGCTGAGTGCCAGATTGCCACCGCCGCTGCGGGAAGACCGAACATCTTGAAAAGATAACCGCCTCCCAGGAAACCGGCCGTAGGATCTCCCGCAAAAAAACGGCTGATATCGCCGTGAACCATTTCCCCGGCCGCGTTGCTATAACTTCCCACCTCGAAGAAGAACGGCACATTCCATATGTGGTGAAGGCCAAAGGGAACCAGCAAGCGCTCACCTACCCCGTAGATGAACACCATGAGATTGCTATTGCCGGATACGGCGTACTGGGAAAACTGGTCTATCGCTCCCTGAACCGGAGGCCAGATAATGCACAGCACAGCCCCGAGAACGGTCGCCGCCAAACCGGACAGAATGGGAACAATGCGCTTCCCGCTAAAAAACCCCAGATAGGGAGGAAGCCGGGTCTCAAAAAACCGATTGAACAGAAATGCGGCAAGTGCGCCGGCCATGATGCCGCCGAAGACGCCAGTCTCGATCGTACTGAAGCCCATAATCAGCTTGGTCTCCAGCCCAAGCACCGGAGCCAGCACCCCCATCGTGGCTAACATAACCACATAGCTGATGGCGGCTGCGATCGCCGATACACCGTCGTTCCTGGTCAGGCCCAGTCCTACGCCGATGGCAAAAATCAGCGGCAGGCTGGAGAAAATTGCACCGCCTGACTTGGCCATAATCTGCGACACAAGCTCCGGGAATATGCCGAACTGGGCACTGCCCACCCCGAGCAGGAGTCCCGCGATGGGTAGAACCGACACGGGTAGCATCAGCGATCGGCCGATCTGCTGCAGACTCCCGAAAAACCTGATTCTCATCCCGCAAGGCCCGTGCATTGGGTAGCTTCAAAGTATAGGAAAAACCCCGGTGTGTCGCAGTCAAAGCCAGTGGGATCCGGCGATAGAACCGGGATTGGGCTGACGCTGACTGCGGGCGACGCGCACCCTCAGTCAGCGATGTTCCCCATCGAGGTAGTACCAGCGCCCGGCGATCTTTTCGAAGCGGCTGATCTCGTGCAGACGATGGCCCTTGCCGTCGATCTTATAGCGCGCCACGAACTCGACCGTACCCGCGACAGCATCCAACCCGCCCGCCTCCGTCGCCCGAATGCTCAGCCCCAGCCAGCGCTGCCGCGGGTCGAGGCGAACCCGGCTGGGACGCGTATCCGGGTGCCAGGTATCGAGAAGATAGGCCTCATCACCCAGCGCAAACGCCGTATAGCGCGAGCGCATCAATTGCTCGGCCGTTTCGGGCAGTGCGCCCTCGCTGATAAAGCGGCTACAGCACTGCTGCAGACTTTCCCCATGGCCGCACAAACAAGTGTTCAAGGGGGTTTCGCTGTCTTTTTTATTCACCGCGCGAGTGTAGTCCTTCAGCCTGAGAGAATGGCATCGAAACTAATATAGTGTCGTGAGTTTTTACTCTGACCCCATTTATCGATCGCCATTTATCGCTGCAGTCGCGCTACCAGAAAGTCGACAGCCGCTTTGACCTTCGGCACCAGGTAGCGCTGCTTCTGATACAACAGGTAGATCGCCAGCTGCGGATTTTGGGTGACGCGCAGAACCGGGTCAAAATGTAATTCCAGAAGCTCAGCACTGGCCAGGTACTCGGCCAATGACCAGCGCGGGGCCATCATGATGCCCATACCCTGGACCGCTTGATCGGCTAGCCACTTGCCGTTGTTCGACACGGCCACCGCCGGCGCGGAGACATCGTGCCACTCTCCCGCTACTTCGCAGAGCCAGGGCGTTGGGCCATTCGGGGTTCGATAAAACAGGCCTCTGTGCTGTCGCAGGGCGAATACACTCTCTGGCGTACCCATGCTGGCAAGATAGGCCGGGGCGGCCACGGGAATAAACTCGTTGCTCATCAAGCGAATCGCCTGCACCCGTTCATTGGGCGCGTACCCGCCGCGGATCGCGACATCGACATCGTCCCGACCCAGGGCTGACAGCTCATCGCTGAGACTCACATCCAGGACGATATCCGGGTACAGGGTTTTGAATTCACCCAACAGCGGCAATAGCGACCGCTCACCAAATCCGACCATCGAGCTGATCCGTAACTGGCCCATGGGCTTGGCCTGATAGCTGCGCACGGTCTCGTCACTTTGTTCCAACTGGAGCAGAATATCCTGAACCTGCCGGCAATAGAGCTGGCCAATCTCCGTGACCTGTACAACCCGGGTGCTGCGTTTAAGCAGGTTGGCGCCCAGGCTTTTCTCAAGGTCTGCGATACGCCGGGACAATGAGGAAGGCGGCACGGAATAGGCCTCGGCGGCGCGGGTAAAGCTGCCGGTTTCCACCACCTTGCAGAAATAGCGCAGTGCTCTCAACTGGTCCATCGCATCGCCCACATAGCCCTATTATTGTCTTAAAGACAATAAACTAACGCCTTTACGCCTATATAACTATATAAAAACCAAAGCAATAATGATTGCCACATCGAAGCCGTACCCACAGGAGAACACCATGAGCACCTATACCAGCATCAACCTGGTGGCCCGCCCCGCTCCCGGAGCCATCACGCCGGATCTGTTTGAGATTGTCGAGAAGGAAATCCCCTCAGCTGGACCCGGAGAAATCCTGATCAAGCAGACGCACATGTCCCTGGATCCAGCCATGATCGGGTGGATGAGCCCCGATCCCGAGAGCTATATCCCGCCGGTAGCCCTGGGAGAGGTTATGCGTTCCGCGGGCGTGGCTACGGTCGTACAAAGCAATCATCCGGACTTTGCCGTTGGCGACTCCGTCAGAGGTATGACCGGGTGGACCGAATATATGGTCAGCAATGGTCAGGGCTTTAATAAATTGCCACCGGGCGTGGATCCGGAAACTGTACTGGCTGTATTCGCACTTCCAGGGATGACCGCCACACAGGGCCTGTACGGCTTCGGCGATCCCAAGGCCGGAGAGACCATCGTGGTCAGCGGTGCCGCTGGCTCCGTGGGTTCCATTGTCGGTCAGCTGGCAAAAGCGGATGGCCTGCGGGTGATCGGTGTGGCCGGCGACGATGAGAAATGCCAGTGGATTTGCGATGAACTGGGTTTTGATGGGGCTATCAACTACAAGACGGATGATATCGCCGCAAAGCTCGCCGAACTGACACCCGATGGTGTGGACATTTACTTCGAAAACACCG